>NZ_JBWKIR010000002.1:0-149700 GCF_056432605.1 Streptomyces sp. NPDC045022 | reverse complement strand
AGGGGCGCGGGGAACTGCGCGACCGGCCCCGGCGGACCCGCAGCCGCCGGACGGCCTCACGCGCCCCGAGTCAATCCGCATCCGCTCCCAGCCGCCCCGCCCCCCGGCGCTAAGCCGTAGCCGTGTCCGGTGTCGGGGGAGTCAGCTGGCGGGAGAGCCAGGTTGGTACGCCGCCCAGGAGGCGGAACAGGCGGCGGGCCTCCTCTCGTAGCCGGGAGGCCTCCGGTTCGGACTCCGCGTCGGCCAGGGAGGCCAGCGCAGGGGCCGTACCCACCAGGTAACCCAACTCCTCCCGGATCCGCAGGGATTCGGCGAAGCCATGCCGCGCATCGGCCAACTCGCCGTCGCGCAGGGAGAGCCCGGCCAGGTGGCGCCAGGTGAACGACAGCAGCAGCGGGTCGGCGTGCGCGGCAGCGCCCGCGTGCGCCCGGCGGTACGCGGCGCGAGCCGCCTGCGGAGACCGGCTCAGGTTCTCGGCGAGCAGCCCCCGGCGGAAGTCCAGCAGAGCCCGCCCCGCCGCCCCCGGAGGGATCAGCGCCGCCGCCCGGCCCAGCGCGACCCGCGCCTCGTCGGCCCGGTCGCGCACCCCGTGCAGCGTCGCCGCGTAGGCGAGTTGGCCGCGTTCACAGGCCGCCGCGCCCCGCTCCTCGTCGCTGTGCGCGAGCGCCTCCGCCGTCCGCAGCGCGTCCTCGGCCTCCGCCCAGCCCCGCTCGGTGTACAGGCACCCTTCGACCAGCAGGGTGGCCCGCTGCAACGCCGTCGCCGGGGTGTCGGGTGGCAGCAGGGCCGCCGCGTCGGCCCAGCAGGCCCGCGAGCGCAGCCGCCATACCGCGGTCTGGAGAGGATCGTCACCGGCGGTCGTTCCGTTACCAGACATGGCGGTATGCGCCACGTTGCCCTCCCCGAGCACGCCATCGAGCTGTTGAGTGGTGGCGGCATTCCAGCACCAATCGCGGGGCCGGGCCAAGAGGGTGGGTGAAAGATTTCACAAAGTGGGGGCGTGGGCGAGACCGGGTTTGGCCGCCCCGCGCCCCCACTGACCTCAGCTCATGCGCAGTGCCAGGAAGAAGTCCAGCTTGTCCTCCAGGCGCGACAGGTCCCGTCCCGTCAACTGCTCGATCCTCCCTACCCGGTAGCGCAGCGTGTTGACATGCAGGTGGAGACGGGTGGCGCAGCGGGTCCAGGAGCCGTCGCAGTCGAGGAACGCCTCCAGGGTCGGGATCAGCTCGGCCCGGTGGCGGCGGTCGTAGTCCGTCAGCGGATCGAGGAGGCGTGCCGTGAAGGCGCGGCGGACATCGTCGGGGACGAATGGGAGCAGCAGGACGTGCGAGGCCAGCTCCTGGTGGCCGGCCGCGCAGACCCGGCCCGGGCGGGCCGCGGCGACCCGGCGGGCGTGCCGGGCCTCCTCCAGGGCGCCGCGCAGCCCCTCCGCGGAGTGCACGGCCGCGCTGACGCCGAGGGTGAGCCGCCCGTCGCCGTCCAGGCCCGCCGACAGCGGCACCCGCACCGACTGCAGCAGGGAATCGGCCAGCAGGCCGGTCTCGGAGCCGTCGTGCTCGGTGGAGACCGCGGGGAGGGGAACCAGGGCGATCGCCTCGTCACCCGTGTGCGCGACCGCGATGCGGTCCGAGGGCTCGGGACCGGTCGCCAGTGGGTCGACCAGCACTTCCTCCAGAAGTGACTGGGCGACCGGGCCGCCGTCGATGTCCTCGCCCTCCCACTCGACCCGGGCCACGACGACCTGCCAGTGCGGGGCCGCCCCGAGACCCGGCAGCAACACCGGCGCGGCGACCCTCAGGCGGGCCGCGATCTCGGCGGGCGCGGCGCCCGTCTGGACCAGCTCCAGCACCTCCTGGGCGAGCCGGCGCCGTACCGTGCGGGCCGCGTCCCGGCGGTCCCGTTCCACGGAGATCAGCTGGGTGACGCCCTGGAGGAGGTCCAGGCGCTCCTCGGGCCAGTCGCCGGCGTCCGCCTCGACGGCCAGCAGCCAGTCCGACAGCACCGTCTCGCGCACGTCCCTGGAGCCTTGCGGGGAGCGGCCGGAGGAGCGGACCGGGAAGAGCGAGTACGTCGCCCCGCCCAGCAGGACGCGGTGCGGCCCACGCCGGCCGGTGCGGGTGGCGGCCAGGTGCTCGGCGGCGAGCTTCGCGCAGGTCTCGGCGGGCAGCGCCGGGCCCGAGACCTTCGAGCCCGCGATCAGGCGGCCGGTCGGGGACAGCACCCAGGCGCGCAGGTCCAGGTCGGAGCCGAGCAGGTCCAGGACCACGTCCGGGCCGCCGCCCGCCGGGCCCGAGGTCATCATCCGGCGGTGCCGGTCCACCACGGCCGCCAGGTCCCCGGCCCGCTCGCCGGAGACCTGCCGCACGACATGCTCGGTGATCGTCGCGAACGCCACCGACTCGTGCACCGCGAAGAGCGGCAGCCGGTGCCGGGCGCAGGCCAGCACCAGGTCCTCCGGCACATCACCCAGCTCGGCCTCGCCGGCGGCGAGGGCCGCCACACCGGCCTGTACGAGGATGCGGACGAACGGTTCGGAGTCGTCGGCGTCCCGGCGCCAGGCCAGGCCCGTGAGCACCAGCTCACCACCGGAGAGGTAGCGGCTCGGGTCGCGCAGGTCGGTGGTCATGACACCGCGTACCGAGCGGTCCAGCTCGTCCTCGCCGCCGAGCAGCCGCAGGCCCAGCGCGTCGGTGTCCAGCAGTGCGCGCAGCCGCATCTCGTCGCCGCCGTTCTTTGTCTCGAAACCTACGATGGATCTAGAGGTGACGGGGGAGCCACCCGGGACCGGTCGCACAGGGGCGCACTCCGGGGTCTCCGGGCTGTTTCCGGCGTTTTCCCGGGAAACCGAGAGGTTACCGATGACCCCCGTTCATACGAATCTACAAGATGCTCGCCCTGGCCAGCGAACTCCTTCATGGTTTCGGTGACTGACCCGGTCGGAGTACGGGGCGGTGTACTGAGTCCACTCCGCGTTAACAGCACATGAACGAGACGGGGCCGCCGCACACGGATTGGCTCAATCCGCACGACTCACGAGACGAAGAAGAAGAGAGCCGGTGTCATGGACTTCCTTCGCCCCGCCAGCTGGGAGGAGGCGCTCGCCGCGAAGGCCGAGCACCCCACCGCTGTGCCGATCGCGGGTGGCACCGATGTGATGGTCGAGATCAACTTCGACCACCGCCGGCCCGAGTACCTGCTCGACCTCAACCGCATCGGCGACCTCACCGAGTGGGAGGTCGGCGAGGAGAGCGTACGGCTGGGCGCCTCCGTCCCGTACACCAAGATCATGGACAGTCTCCGTGCCGAGCTGCCGGGCCTCGCGCTCGCCTCGCGCACGGTCGCCTCCCCGCAGATCCGTAACCGCGGCGGCGTCGGCGGCAACCTCGGCACGGCCTCGCCCGCCGGTGACGCCCACCCGGCCCTCCTCGCCGCAGGCGCCGAGGTCGAGGCCGAGTCGGCGGCCCGTGGCACCCGTCTGATCCCGATCGACGAGTTCTACACCGGCGTCAAGCGCAACGCGCTCCAGCCCGACGAGCTGATCCGCGCCGTGCGCGTCAAGAAGGCGGACGGCCCGCAGCAGTTCTCGAAGGTCGGCACCCGCAACGCCATGGTGATCGCCGTGTGCGCCTTCGGTCTCGCCCTGCACCCCGAGACCCGCACCGTGCGTACCGGCATCGGCTCAGCCGCCCCGACCCCGGTCCGGGCCAGGACCGCCGAGGAGTTCCTGAACGCGGCCCTGGAGGAGGGCGGCTTCTGGGACAACGGAAAGATCATCACGCCGTCGGTCGCCAAGCAGTTCGCGCAGCTGTGCTCCGGCGCCTGCAACCCGATCGACGACGTCCGGGGCACCGCTAGCTACCGCCGTCACGCGGTCGGCGTCATGGCCCGCCGGACGCTCACCTGGACCTGGGAGTCGTACCGCGGCGCCCGCCGCACCAGCGAGGGAGCCGCGTGATGCGCGTCAACTTCATCGTCAACGGACGTCCCCAGGTGGCCGACGACGTCTGGGAGGGCGAGTCCCTGCTGTACGTGCTGCGCGAGCGCCTCGGCCTGCCCGGTTCCAAGAACGCCTGTGAGCAGGGCGAGTGCGGCTCCTGCACCGTGCGCCTGGACGGCGTTCCGGTGTGTTCCTGCCTGGTCGCGGCCGGCCAGGTCGAGGGCCGCGAGGTCGTGACCGTGGAGGGCCTGGCGGACCTCGCCGGGCAGCGCTCCCGCGGTAGGGGCGCGTGCGGCACCTCGCCGCAGGAGGCCCACCCGGGGGGCGCCCCGGGCGAGACCTCGGGGAGGCGGACCGAGGGCGCCGGCTCGCAGACCGGCGAGGGCAGCGGCTCGTCCCCGCGCACGGCGCTCTCTCCCATCCAGCAGGCGTTCATCGACGCCGGCGCCGTCCAGTGCGGCTTCTGCACTCCGGGCCTGCTCGTCGCCGCCGACGAGATGCTGGAGAACAACCCGGACCCGACCGACGCGGACATCCGTGAGGCGCTGTCGGGCAACCTGTGCCGCTGCACGGGCTACGAGAAGATCATGGACGCGGTCCGCCTCGCGGCCGCCCGCCAGTCCGAGGGGGTCTGACCATGTCGGCCATCGGCGCACCCACGAAGATCACGCAGGGCACCCGGACCAAGGGCGGCATCGGTGAGTCCACGCTCCGCCCGGACGGCACCCTGAAGGTCACCGGCGAGTTCGCGTTCTCGTCCGACATGTGGCACGAGGACATGCTCTGGGGCCAGGTCCTGCGCTCCACCGTCGCCCACGCCGAGATCGTGTCGATCGACACCGCCGAGGCCCTGGCCACGCCGGGCGTGTACGCCGTCATGACGTACGACGACCTTCCGACCGAGGTGAGGAACTACGGTCTGGAGATCCGGGACACCCCGGTCCTCGCCCACGGCAAGGTACGCCACCACGGCGAGCCCGTCGCGATCGTCGCCGCCGACCACCCGGAGACGGCCCGCCGGGCCGCCGCCAAGATCAAGGTGGAGTACCGGGAGCTGCCCGTCATCACCGACGAGGCCTCCGCCACCGCCCCCGACGCGATCCTCGTCCACGAGGCCCGCGACGACCATCACGCCGGTCATGTCCCGCACCCGAACATCGTGCACCGCCAGCCGATCATCCGCGGTGACGCGGACGAGGCCGCCAAGAAGGCGGATGTGATCGTCAGGGGCGAGTACACCTTCGGCATGCAGGACCAGGCCTTCCTCGGCCCCGAGTCCGGCCTCGCCGTACCCGAGGAGGACGGTGGCGTCCACCTCTACATCGCCACCCAGTGGCTCCACTCCGACCTGCGCCAGATCGCGCCCGTCCTCGGCCTGCCCGAGGAGAAGGTGCGCATGACGCTGGCCGGTGTCGGCGGCGCGTTCGGCGGACGCGAGGACCTGTCGATGCAGATCCACGCCTGCCTGCTCGCGCTCCGTACCGGCAAGCCGGTGAAGATCGTCTACAACCGGTTCGAGTCCTTCTTCGGGCACGTCCACCGCCACCCGGCGAAGCTCCACTACGAGCACGGCGCCACCAAGGACGGCAAGCTCACGCACATGAAGTGCAGAATCGTCCTGGACGGCGGCGCCTACGCCTCCGCCTCCCCGGCGGTCGTCGGCAACGCCTCCTCGCTCTCCGTCGGCCCGTACGTCATCGACGACGTCGACATCGAGGCCATCGCCCTCTACACCAACAACCCGCCCTGTGGCGCCATGCGCGGTTTCGGCGCGGTCCAGGCGTGCTTCGCCTACGAGGCGCAGATGGACCGGCTGGCGAAGAAGCTCGGCATGGACCCGGTGGAGTTCCGGCAGCTGAACGCGATGGAGCAGGGGACGCTCATGCCGACCGGGCAGCCGGTCGACTCCCCGGCGCCGGTCGCCGAACTGCTGCGCCGCGTCAAGGCGATGCCGCTGCCGCCCGAGCGCCAGTGGGAGTCCAGTGAGGGCGCCGACGTACGGCAGCTGCCCGGCGGTCTGTCCAACACCACGCACGGCGAGGGCGTCGTACGCGGTGTGGGCTACGCGGTCGGCATCAAGAACGTCGGCTTCTCCGAGGGCTTCGACGACTACTCGACGGCCACGGTGCGCATGGAGGTCGTGGGCGGCGCGCCCGTCGCCACCGTGCACACCGCGATGGCGGAGGTCGGCCAGGGCGGTGTCACCGTCCACGCGCAGATCGCCCGCACCGAGCTGGGCGTCACCCAGGTGACGATCCGCCCGGCCGACACGCAGGTCGGCAGCGCCGGTTCGACGTCCGCGTCCCGTCAGACGTACGTCACCGGCGGCGCCGTGCGGAACGCCTGCGAACTCGTCCGCGAGAAGGTCCTGGAGATCGGGCGCCGCAAGTTCGGCTCCTACCACCCGGCCTGGGCGACCGCCGAACTCCTGCTGGAGGACGGCAAGGTCGTCACCGACGGCGGTGAGGTCCTCGGCGACCTGGCCGACGTCCTCGAAGGCGAGGCCGTCGAGATCGAGGCGGAGTGGCGGCACCGGCCGACCGAGGCCTTCGACCTGCGCACCGGCCAGGGCAACGGACACGTCCAGTACTCCTTCGCCGCGCACCGCGCGGTCGTCGAGGTCGACACCGAACTCGGACTGGTCAAGGTCATCGAACTGGCCTGCGCCCAGGACGTCGGCAAGGCGCTCAACCCGCTCTCCGTCATCGGCCAGATCCAGGGCGGTACGACCCAGGGCCTGGGCATGGCGGTGATGGAGGAGATCATCGTCGACCCGAAGACCGCGAAGGTCAGGAACCCCTCCTTCACGGACTACCTGATCCCCACGATTCTCGACACGCCGACCATGCCGGTCGACGTGCTCGAACTCGCCGACGACCACGCGCCCTACGGGCTGCGCGGCGTCGGCGAGGCCCCGACCCTGTCGTCCACGCCGGCCGTTCTCGCGGCGATCCGGAACGCGACCGGGCTGGAGCTGGACCGCACTCCGGTGCGGCCCGAGCACCTCACGGGAACCACGTAACACCCAAGCTCTCCGGGCGGCGCAGGGAACGTCACACACTCCGCCGCGCCGTCCGGAGGAACCCCCTTTGAGTTCCGCACCGCTCGCGGTCCTTGAAGTACCACCCTTGTTCGTCCTGGGCCGTCCCCCGGGCCGTCCATTCCCAAATCCCGTGACCGCCGAGGCGGTTGGACGGGTGCCCCTGTGAACCTTGGGAGATGGCACCATGACCCAGCAGTCAGTGGAGCCGAGGACCGCAGCCGTAGACGCCGGTGATGGCACCCGCGTCCCGGCAGGGCGGTCCTGGCTCGACCGGTACTTCCACATATCCAGAAGAGGATCCACGGTCTCCCGTGAGGTCCGCGGCGGCATCACCACCTTCATGGCGATGGCGTACATCCTCCTGCTCAACCCGCTCATCCTGTCCGGCAAGGACGCGGCGGGGGACACGCTCGGCCAGAAGTCGCTGATCACCGCGACCGCCTTCGCCGCGGCCCTCACCACGCTGCTGATGGGTTTCGTCGGCAAGGTGCCGCTCGCCCTCGCCGCCGGCCTGTCCGTCTCCGGTGTCCTGTCCTCGCAGGTCGCCCCCAACATGACCTGGCCGCAGGCCATGGGCATGTGCGTGATGTACGGCGTGGTCATCATGCTGCTGGTCGTCACCGGCCTGCGCGAGATGATCATGAACGCGATCCCGCTCGCGCTCAAGCACGGCATCACCATGGGCATCGGCCTGTTCATCGCGCTCATCGGCTTCTACAAGTCCGGCTTCGTGCACCAGGGCAAGGCCACCCCGGTCACCCTCGGCCCAGCCGGGGAACTCGCCGGCTGGCCGGTGCTGCTCTTCGCCGGCACCCTGCTGCTGATCTTCATGCTCCAGGCCCGGAACATCCCCGGCGCCATTCTGATCGGCATCGTCTCCGGCACGCTCGTCGCCGCGGTCCTCAACGGGCTCGGCGTCATCGACCCCAAGCAGTGGGCCAACGGCGCGCCCGAACTGCACGGCGCGGTCTCGATGCCCGACTTCTCGCTCTTCGGGCACGTCGAGTTCGGCGGCTGGGGCAAGGTCGGCGGAATGACCGTCGGCATGATCGTCTTCACCCTGGTCCTGGCCGGCTTCTTCGACGCGATGGCCACCATCATCGGCGTCGGCACCGAGGCCCAGCTCGCCGACGACAAGGGCCGTATGCCGGGCCTGTCCAAGGCGCTGTTCATCGACGGTGCCGGCGGCGCGATCGGCGGTGTGGCGGGCGGCTCCGGCCAGACGGTGTTCATCGAGTCGGCCACCGGCGTCGGTGAAGGCGCCCGCACCGGTCTCGCCTCCGTCGTCACCGGCCTGTTCTTCGCGGCCTGCCTGTTCTTCACCCCGGTCACCGCGATCGTCCCGCAGGAGGTCGCCTCCGCCGCCCTGGTCGTCATCGGCGCGATGATGCTGATGAACGCCCGGCACGTGGACTGGGCGGACCGCGCCACCGCGATCCCGGTCTTCCTGACCGTCGTCCTGATGCCGTTCACGTACACCATCACCTCCGGTGTCGCCGCGGGCGTCATCTCCTACGTGGCCATCAAGACCGCCCAGGGCAAGGCCCGCGAGATCGGTGCCTTCATGTGGGGGTTGACGGTCATCTTCCTCGTCTACTTCGCCCTTCATCCCATCGAGGGCTGGCTGGGCGTGCACTAGGGCCTCTCGTTTGGATCACGCCGGGCTCGCGGGGCCTGGCACCGCACCTCGCCGCGTTGTCGTCGGTTGCCATGGCTCCGCCATGACGCCCTCCTCCGCCTTGCGATGCACGGCGCCAGGCCCCGCTCCCTGATCCGGCATGATCCAAACGAAAGGCCCTAGCCGCCTTGTCGGAGCCCCTTCCACGCATCGCCGACGAGCTGAACCCACGGCCATCGGCTCGATCTCCGGCGGGTGCGTGGAGGGCGCCGTGTACGAGCTGTGCCAACGGGCCCTCCAGGACGGCGAGACCGTCCTGAGCGGTTCGGGCACAGCGACGAGGATGTCTTCACCGTCGGCCTGACCTGCGGCGGCGCCATCGACATCCTCGTCACACCGGTCCGGGCGGACGGTCCCGCCCGGCCGGTGGTCGCGGCCGCGCCGGCCGCCGCCGTGCCTGGGGAGGCGGCGGCGGTCGCGCGGATCGTGGACGGCCCGGCCGGGCTGTGGGGCCGGGCGCTCCTCGTCCGCCCCGACGGCTCCTGTTCACGTCCGCCTTGGCGACTGGTGGGCCGTGCGGCTGGGATCGGGTTCGGCCCGGCTGACGCCTGTCTGCGTAGCCGGTTCGCCGGGTGGAGGGGGTCGGTGTGCCCGGCTCACGCCTGTCTGAGCAACCGGTTGGCCGCGCGGCCGAACATCGTGCGGGCCGTCCGTTCCAGGACGCCGTCGAAGGCGTGGGGCAGGAAGCGGACGCGCAGCTCCTCCCGCCACACCACCCGGCTGCGGCCCCCGGGCCCCGGCCGGACCTCGATCTCCGCCCAGCCGAGGATCAGCCGGCCGCGTTTCTCCAGGCGGCACAGGCCGGGTTCGCCGTCGGCGGGCGGGCGCCAGACCGTCACCTCCATGATGTCGTCGATGGCCAGCGGGCCGATGCCCGAGCGGGCCACGAAGCGGCTGCCCTCCCGGGTCGGCCCGGGCGTGAGCACCTGGACCCGGGTCAGTGGTACCGCGTCGGCGTGGCGGGGCCACTCGGTGAGCCGGCGCCACGCCTCGTCGAGGGTCAGCGGGGCCGTACGTTCGAAGGAGAAGGTGGGCACGGCACGATCGTAGGCAATGGGCGCCGGTCACCTGCGCGTTCGTCTTGCCTCACCCGGTCCGCCCAGCCGGGGGTGAAAGAGGCGTCGGATCCCGGAGCAGCCGGTGCGCGCGGCGTCGCGACGGCGGAGCTGGTTCCACGGTTCCCGCCATGGCCGGGCAACGCGCCAGGCACCAGGGAGAGTTGGCCGTCATGCCGGTGAAGGTCTACGGCGTCCTCGTCGCCCGCGCAGCCGGCACTCGGCGCGAGGGCGCGAAGGGCGCCCCCGCACCACCAGATCCACCGCACGGGCGACCAGGGCACTCATAGGCTCGCTCACCGGTCAGGGGTGGTACACCTTGCCCGGCTCGGCCTTGCCGGGTGCGAGCAGCTGAGGAACCGTCACGAAGACGTAGCCGCGCTCCTTCAGGGCGTCGATGATGCCGGGCACGGCGGGCACGGTGCCGGGGTAGATGTCGTGCAGCAGGATGATCCCGTCCCGGGACGCCTGCTCGAGGACCCGCTTGGTGATCAGCGCGGAGTCGCTGGTCGTGTAGTCCTTCGCGGTCACGCTCCACAGCACCTCCGCCAGGCCCAGCTCCTTGCAGATCTCGTGCACGTTCGCGTCGGTACGGCCCTGCGGCGGGCGCATCAGCGTCGGCTTGTGCCCGGTGAGCCGCTCGATCGCGTCGTTGGGCCGCTTCAGCTCCTCGCGTATCTGCGCGTCGGATATGCGGGTGAGGATCTTGTGGTCCCAGGTGTGGCTCGCGACCTCGTGGCCCTCGGCCGCCATCCGCTTGACCAGCTCCGGGTACTTCTCGATGTGCCGCTTGCCGAGAAGGAAGAAGGTGGCCGGGACCTTCTTCTCCTTGAGGATGTCGAGCAGCCGAGCCGAGTTCTCGCTGGGCCCCGCGTCGAAGGTGAGCGCGATGCACTTGGCCTCGCGGCAGTCGACGGTGCCGAGGCGTGCCGGCGCCCCGTGGGCCGCCTCGGCGCGCGCGCTGCTCGGTGCGGTCGTGTCGACCTGGGCGCAGCCGGACAGAGTGAGTGCCAGGCAGGCCGCGGCGGACGCGAGGGCGGAGAAGCGGAACCTCCTGCCCCCTGCGCGCATCTTCCTGGTCGCGTGGGTCGGCGTGGAGGTCGTGTCGGTCGTAAGAAGCATGCCCGGACTATACACTGCGTGTATAGTACATCTGTGCGAACCCTTCGAGGAGGCCCCGCCGCGGAGCGCTTCACCGCCGTAGCACCATGGAAGGAGAGGCTCGCTCCGCGAGGAGGACGACCATGCGCTTCCGGGACCGCGCCGAAGCCGGACGGGAACTCGCCGGACTGCTGAGTGACGCCCGCGCCCGGGGCGACCTGGCCGATCCCGTCGTACTCGCCCTGCCGCGCGGCGGCATCGCCGTCGCCGAGCCGATCGCCCGGGCCCTCGGTGCCCCGCTCGACGTGCTCGTCGTCCGCAAGATCGGCGCCCCGCACCACGAGGAGTTCGCCGTCGGCGCGCTCGCCGCTGACGACCCGCCCCTCTTCGACGCGGGCACCCTCGACCGGCTGGGGCTCACCGAGGAGTCCCTCGCCCCCGTGGTGGAACGCGAGCGGCGGGAACTGCGCCGTCGCGAGCAGCGCTACCGTGGCGACCGCCCGCTTCCGGAGCTGACCGGTCGCACGGTGATCGTGGTCGACGACGGCCTGGCCACCGGCGCCACCGCCCGCGCGGCCCTGCGCCACGTCCGGCGCCGCCATCCCGCGCGGCTCGTCCTGGCCGTGCCCGTCGGCGCCCCCGACTCCGTCGACCTGCTCACCGCCGAGGCCGACACCGTCCTGTGCCCGCACCGCCCGACCGGCTTCGCCGCAGTCGGTCAGTGGTACGAGGACTTCGAGCAGCTCACCGACACGCAGGTGCTCGCGGCCCTGCAGGGGCAGTGACGCCGGGGGCCGAGGGCCGACGAGCACCGCGGCACCAGGGGGACCCCCTCGCCGCACCCGTTCGCCCCGGTGCCCGCGCCTCCGCAACGACCCCGTGCACACCAGTGGTACCGGACGGGTACAGGGAGTAACCTCGGGGCATGACGCGCACGGGGGAGCGAGCCGTCACATCGCGGTTACGGACACCGTCCTGGATCGCCCGTATCGAGGCGCCGGACGGGAGGGTTCTCGGGGCCGGGGTGCTGCTCGCCCCCGACCGGGTGCTCACCGCGGGCCACGTCGTCAGCCCAGGACACCATTACACCGTCCGCCTCGTCGGGGTCCCCGGTCTGGACGCCGTGACCGCCACCGTCCGGGCGGACGAGTACGTGCCGCAGCGAGAGGACGCCTTCGGGGACCGCAGCGGCGACCTCGCCCTGGTGCGCCTGGCCGCGCCTCTGCCCGCCGAGCACGCCACCCGGCTCTACCGGCTCGCCGCACCGCACGGCCCCGTCAGCATGTACGGCTTCCCGGGCGGCGACGACGGCGGCCGCTGGCACGGTGCCACCCTGGTCGCCGCCCGCGGCCGGGACAGCCAGGTGCAGCTGCGCCCGCTGACCCCCGGTGAGCTGGCCGTCCCCGGCTTCAGCGGCGGGGGAGTCGTCGACCACGCCACCGACCAGGTCATCGGCATCGTCCTGAGCGTGGACGACGGGCCGGGCTCCGCCTTCAGCTACATGAGCCCCACCGAGACCATCCTCAGCCATCTGCCGCAGATCGCCGCCTGGACCGACGGCGCCGAAGCCGTCGACCCGCGGCTGCGCACCAGCACCCCGGGCACCCCCGGCACCGCCGGCCGGCTGGACGTACCGTTCGCGACCGAACTCGCCTCCTGGTTCCGCGGCGAGGGCTGGCCGGTGCTGGTCACCGTCGTCCCCACCCGCGGCGACCGCGCCTGGACCCTGGAGCGCGCCGTCACCCTCGCCGACCGCGAGCTGCGCACCCACCGCAACACCAGCGCCGTCAGCCAGGACCCGCCCGAGACCGTGCCCCCGGCCGGCGCCCATGATCTCGCCCTGGACGTCAACGGGTTGACGGCCGCCGAGGTCATGGACCGGATCGCCGAACGTCTCGGCATCCGCGACGATCCCCGCCCGGAACGGCTCGCCACCCTGCGCGTCCCGCTCGCCGCCGTCCTGGTCGGCGTCGACCGGGCCGCCGAACCCGACGCGCTGCTCGCACTGCTGGACCGACTCGCCCGGCAAGGCGCCCGCCTGCTGCTCGCCTTCCGCCACCGGAGCGAGCGCGCCGCCCGGGCCGCCGACTCCCTCGTAGACCGCCCACTGCGCGACCGCTGGACCCGTCTGCACGCCGAACTCGACCGAATCGTTGATGAGTTGGGTCCCCGCCTCGACCAGCGCCGGGACCGCGTGCTGCCCGGCCCGGGCACCGGGCAGCTGATGGAACAGGCCGAAGCCGGCGTACGGCGCACCCGGATGCTGCGCGCCTGGGTCGGCCACACCCCCGACCGCGAACGCGAACCCCGGTACGCCGACCTGCTGTTCACCTTCGAGGACGCTGCCGACCGCCGCCGGCGGCGCCTGGAGCAGGCCCTCGGCGTCCTCGATGCCCGGTTGCGCCGCCGGGAGGAACTCCTCGGCCGCGTCAGCGCGGAGTGGCCGCTGTGCCGGCAACGGGCCGCCGCGCACGGTGACCGGGTCATGGAGGCGTACCGGCTCTACGAACACGCCCTGACGCTGCTGCGGCACAGCCCCTGCGACCTCGAGCGCGCGGAGACCGCCGTCGAACGGTTCGTCGCCTTCTGCTCCGACCCGGCCCGCAGGTCGCCCCGGTCACCCCGGCCACCCACGTCACCGGCCGGTCCCGCCGCGTCGACCGCCCCCGCCACACCGCCCCGACGTACCGCCCCCACCGCGCCCACCGCACCCGGAGAGGAGACTGCGTCGTGACCTCGTGCATCCGCCCCGGCTGCGCGGGCCGGATCATGGGCACCGGCTACTGCGACACCTGCGGCCGCCGGCACACCGAGTCACGGGCCGCGCCCCCGGCCCCGCCGCCGGCCCGCGTCACGGCCGCCGAGGAGACCCCCGGCCCGCCGGCCGTCCACGCCGTCGCCGGCGTCGGCGAACTCGACCAGCACGGACTGGTCGTCCTGCCCGACGTGGCCGTCCCCGACGACGTCCTCGTCACCGACCCCCGCCCGCCCACCGGCGGCCGCCGGTGCGGCGCGAACGGCTGCACCATGACCATCGGCATCGGCTACGGCGGCCAGCCCGCCCGCGCCACCGGCCGCTGCCCCCGCTGCGGCACGGCCTACTCCTTCCTGCCGCAGCTGCACCAGGGCGACGTGGTGGCCGACCACTACAAGGTCCTCGGCTGCCTCGCCCATGGCGGCCTCGGCTGGATCTACCTCGCCGAGGACACCCGCGCCGACGGCCACCGGGTCGTCCTCAAGGGGCTGATCAACGTGCACGACGCGCTCGCGCGCCGCAACGCCGTCGAGGAGCGCCGCTCCCTGACCGACCTGCACCACCCCGACATCGTCCGCATCATCACGTACGCCGACCACCGGGCCGCCGGCCGCCCGCCCACCGGCTACCTGGTCATGGACTACATCGGCGGCCGCTCCCTGCAGCAGCTCTTCGACGCCGACGACGCCGAACGCGTCTTCCACGGCCGCCCTCGCCTCGACCACGTCCTCACCTATGGCTGCATGATCCTCGGCGCGCTGCGGTACATGCACGAACGGGGGCTGCTGTACTGCGACATGAAGCCCGCCAACGTCATCCACTTCGGCCGGGCGATCAAGGTCATCGACCTGGGCGCGGTCCGCGCGATCGGTGACCGCGCCTCGGCCTACGTCTACACGACCGGCTTCGCCCCGCCCAAGGAGGAGATCGACGGCCGCGGCTGGCACGTCGACAGTGACCTCTACACCGTCGGCATGACCCTGGCGGCGCTCGCCCGCGGCACGGAACCGGCCCGTGGTCTCGCCCCCGACTCCTTCCGCCGCCTCATCGACCGTGCCACCCACGCCACACCCCGCGCCCGGTTCCGCTCGGCGGCCGAGATGTCCCGCCAGCTCTGGGAGGTGCTGCGCGAGTTCCGCTCACTGCGGTTCGGCGAGCAGCTGCCCGAGAGCTCCACCCGGTTCCGCGCCGGCGGTGCCAGCCTGGATGCCGGGCTCGGCGCGATCCCGGCACTGGATCACTGGACCGCCCGTCCCGGTGAACAGCCCGCCGGGCTCGACGTCTCCCCGCCGTCGGCCGCCGAGGTCGCCGGTGCCCTCCCGGAACCGGTTCCCGACCCCGACGACGGCGCCGCCCTGCTGCTGGACACCTTCCCGCCCGACGCCCCCGACCGGGTCGCCCGGCAGTGGCCGCGCGAATCCCGTCTCGGCACCCCCGAGACCGCGCTGTGGCTGTGCCGCGCCTACCTCAGAAAGGGCGAGCAGCGGGAGGCCAAGAGCTGGCTCGCCGAGGCGGAGACCCAGCTCGGCGAACGCGCCGCCGCCCACGACTGGCGCATCGCCTGGCACCACGGTGTGCTCCACCTCAGCAAGGGCGAGGTGACCGAGGCCGGCGACCGCTTCGACGCCGTCTACGGCGCACTGCCCGGCGAGTACGTGCCCAAGCTCGCCCTGGGCTACTGCGTCGAGCATGGAACCGACGACGGAACCGGAATCGGAGCGGAAGCCGGAACCGGACCCGTACAGGGGGCTGGACCCGGCGGCGGAGATGAAGCCGCCCGGGGAGCGGGAAACGGCGGCGGCCATGGAGCCGCTCAAGCCGGACACGGAGCCGGAGACGGCAGCGGGCACCGAGCCGGACACGGAGACGGGGCACGGCCGTCGCGGGCCATGCGGTTCTACGAGGCCGTGTGGAAACGGGACTGCGCGCACACCGCCGCCGCGTTCGGGCTGGCCCGAGGCCACCTGGCGGGCGGTGACCGGGACGCCGCCGTGCACGTCCTCGACGGCGTCCCCGCCACCTCCCGCCACTACGACGCCGCCCGCATCGCGGCCGTCCGCGTCCGCGCCGGCATCCTGCACGGCCGCCCGCCCTCGTCCGCCGACCTGCGGGACGCGGCCCGGCGGCTGCCCGAACTGCACCTGGACGGCGGCGCCGCCGACGGTGAGTCCCGGGCCCGGCTGGTCGCCGAGGTCCGCGAGAACGCCCTGCACGCCCGGGAGGCGGGCCGCGGACCGGACCTCCCCGCCGGGGACCTTCTCGGACCCGGTGACCAGGACAGCCTGCGCACCCTGCTGGAGCACTCCTTCCGGCAACTGGCCGCGCAGGCCCGTACCGCCCAGGAACACGGCCGGCTGCTCGACCTGGCCCACGCGGTCCGGCCCATGACCACCTTCTGAAGACACATGACCACCGGGGGTACGCAGCGATGACCGTGGCGGAGGAGACCGAGGTGACGCTCGCGGTCGGCCAGCAGAAGGACTTGCCCGCCGTGCCCGCCGCGCCCGGGCAGCCCCCCGACCGGGAGATGCACGCCATCCTGGAGATCGGGGTCGACAGTCACGGCGGCCCGGGCCTCGCCGCCGTGCCGGCGCCCGGCAGCGGACCCGCGCTCGCCGAGGTGCTGATCGTCGACACCTCCCGTTCGATGCTCCACCCGGCCGCCAAACTGCACGCCGCCAAGGACGCCACCGTCGCGGCCGTCCGGATGCTGCCCGAGGGCACCGCCTTCGCCGTGCTCTCCGGCCGGTTCGACGCCACCGTGGTCCACCCCGGACCCGGCCGGGAGGTGATGGCCGTC
This sequence comes from Streptomyces sp. NPDC045022, assembly GCF_056432605.1. Lineage (NCBI taxonomy): Bacteria > Bacillati > Actinomycetota > Actinomycetes > Kitasatosporales > Streptomycetaceae > Streptomyces > Streptomyces sp. NPDC045022. Next base: position 133,331 of record NZ_JBWKIR010000002.1, on the reverse strand, counting down.
GCGGGGCCCGCCGAACGTGCCGCCGCCGAGCGCGCCGTACGCATCCTGGACGCGGACGGCGGCACCGCCCTCGGCGCCTGGCTGGATCTCGCCCGGCGGCTGCTCAAGGACCAGCCCGCCCCGGTCAGACACGTCCTGCTGCTCACCGACGGGCGCAACGAGCACGACCACCGGTCCGACCGGCCACTGGACACCGTCCTCGACGCCTGCGAGGGCCGGTTCGTCTGCGACGCCTGGGGCATCGGCGACGACTGGGACGCCGAACTGCTGCTGCACATCACCCGGCGTCTGCAAGGCCGGGCCGGAGCGGTCCGTACCGAGTCCGAACTGACCGGTGCGTACGAGGAGTTGGTGAACGGTCTGCTCGGCACGGCCGTACCCGAGCTGCGCATCAGACTCACCCCCACCCCGGGCACGGTGATCCGCCGGGTCACCCAGGTCGTGCCCGGCGAGCAGGAACTCCCGCCCGTCGCCGTTGGATCCGGCGGGCGCGGCGCCGAGTACGTCACCCGCGCCTGGGGCGACGAGGTGCGGCACTTCCAGGTCGTCCTGACCGCCGACCCGACCGGCCGCGAGGTCGGCGAGGACCTCCAGCTCGCCGCCGTCGAGGTCGTCGTACCCGACTTCGGGCGCCCGGTACGGCTGCCCGGACCGCAGCCCATCCTGGTGCGCTGGACCGACAACCCGCTCGACGCCTCCCGGCAGCACCCCGGGGTCCGCCGGCACGAGCTGTACCAGCAGGCCAGTGCCGCCGTCGCACGGGCCTACCGGGCCTGGCTGCGCCGCACCGACGGCCGGTCCGCGGCGGACCGCGAACTGGCGCGGGCGCTGGCCCTGGCCGCAGAGCTGCGCGACACCCAGCTGCTCGGCGCGCTGCGGCGGATCGAGGACGGACCGGGCACCGGCCGGGTCCGCTCGGGCCTCAAGGACGTCGACTGGCAGCACCTGATCCTGTCCAGCGCCATGACGACACCACCGGAACCGGCCGAGGGCCCACGGGCACCCGCCGCCATCGGCTCCGTACCGCCCGGCGGCGCCGGTCCGGACGACCTCGTCGAGTGCCCCGAGTGCAACTGGCTCGGCCCGGCCGGTTCCCTGTACTGCGGGGGCGACTGCGGGCGGCTGCTGAGGGGGTCGTCCGCATGAGAGCCCCGAGAGCCACCGGGGCCGCCGGTCGCGCCACGGAGACCCGGGGCCGGGCCACGGACGACAGCGGCCGGGCCACGGACACCGGCGGCCCGGCCACGCAGGCCGTCGCGCCCACGGTCCCGCAGCCCCGGCCGCACCGTAGTGCCGCCCCCTCCGACCGCCGCGCTCCGGGCCGCGCGGCCCGCCTCCTCGCCCAGCTCCCCGGCGCCGGGCCGCGGCCGCCGGACGGCGGCAGCACGACCGCCCACGACCTCGCGGTGCGCCACCGTCTGCTGCTGGTCCTGTCGGCGCTGCTGACCATCTCCCTGTTCCTGTCCTACGAGGGCGTGCACGGTGACGCGAACCCGCTGCGCACCTCCAGCACCCCTGCGATGCTGTCCCTCGACACCGCGCTGTACGCACTCGGCCAGGCCCAGCGGGACGCCGGTGCGGCGGCCCCGACCAGCGACTTCCAGAAGCAGATCTCGGTCGCGGCGCAGAGCCTCTCGGCCGCCGCCCGCGACGACACCGGCGGCCCGGCGGCCCGGCAGGCCCTGCAGACCGTGACCGGACTGATCACGGTGTACGCCGTGAACGTCCAGCACGCCCAACTGGTCTCGGGGGACCGCCTGTTGCACGAGGCCTACCTGAGCTACGCGACGAGCGTCCTGAAGGACAGCGGATCCGGGATACTGGCCCGCCTGAGCGTCCTGCAGAAACAGCAACGTGCCGAGGTGCACCGGCAGACCTCGTTCGGCCCGCTGCTGTGGCTCGGCTGGAGCACGACCCTGCTGCTCGCCGTCGCCCTCGCCCTCGCCCTGCTGGAGACGCAGCGCTTCCTGCGCCACCGCTTCCGGCGCCGCTACAACCGTCAACTCATCGCGGCGAGCGTCCTGTTGCCGGCTGGGATCGCCGTCTGTCTGCTCTTCACCCTCTGGACGCACCAGGGCATGACGCACACCCGGGACCTGCTCGACCGCCCGCTGGCCGGGCGGCTCATCACCGACGCGGGACGGGACACCGCCGCGCACCTGGCGCACACCGGCTTCCGTGCGGCGGCCGCGGTGTGGATCCTGATAGGAGGCATCCTGCTCATGGCGCTGGCCGAGACGGGACTGCGGCGACACATCGACGACTACCGGTTCAGGTCGCGGTGAGCGCGCGGCGAAACGGCCGCGCGACGGCCGCCCCCGACCCCCGGCCCCCCGCGAAGGCCGCCCCCGATCCCCAGGCCACCGCGCCGGCCGCCCCCGGCACCCGGCGACGCTCTCCCCGCCGCCTCACCCGCACCGTGACCGTGGTGGCGAGCTGCCTGGCCGTGCTCGCGGCGGCCGTCGTGGTGGGCGTACGCGCCCTCGGCCAGGAACCGACCGTCACCCTGCTCGCCAACTGGACCGGCACCGACGAGCGCAACTTCCGGACCGCGGTCATCGAGCCGTTCGAGCGCAAGTACCACATCCGCGTCGAATACCAGGGCAGCTCCGCCCAGAGCCAGGTGCTCGGCGCCGACGTCGAGGCCGGGACGCCGCCCGACCTGGTGGTGCTGACCGGCCCCGGCGAACTCGCCGAGTACGCGCGGCAGAAGCAGCTCAAGCCACTCGAGGACCTCATTCGGCGCGAGGACTTCGGCGCCTCCTGGGCCACCTCGCCGGCCGACGGGCACATGTACTGGTTCCCGCTCAAGGCCGACCTGAAGAGCATCGTCTGGTACCCGGCCGGCATGAGCGAGCAGCAGCGCGAGCAGGCCGCGCACCGGCCCGGCCAGTGGTGCCTCGGCATGGGCTCGGGTGCCACCAGCGGCTGGCCCGGCACGGACTGGATCGAGGACATCGTCCTGCAGCGGTACGGGCCGCGCGCCTACCAGCGGTGGGCGGGCGGCGAACTGCCCTGGCGGTCGCGGCAGGTGAGGTCGGCCTGGCAGACCTGGGGCGGCATGGTGGGCGCGGGAGGAGACCCCGACCGGGTCGGGCGGGCCCTGAAGACCCCGTACCAGAAGGCGTCCGGGCCGGTCACCGGGAAACCGCCGGGCTGCACCCTGGAGCACCAGGCGTCGTTCATCCGTACCCAGGACGATGCCGCCTGGAACCGGGTGGACGGCCGTTACACCCCCTCCGCACGGCTGATCCCCGAGGCCACCGCCAGCCGTGCCTGGGAGGTCTCCGGCGACCTGGTCGCGCTGCTGCACGCCACCCCGCAGGCGAAGCAGCTGATCCGCCACCTCGCCGCCGCCGACACCCAGCGCGCCTGGAACGCCAAGGAGTCGGGATTCTCCGTCCACACCCGGGCCCAGCCGGCCCCCGGTGACGCCGGCCCCGCCTGGCACCGCTCCCTCGCCGCCACCCTGCTCGACGAGCGGGCGACGCACTGCTTCGACGCCTCCGACGCCATGCCGCCGACCGTCCGCGACGCCTTCGCCGAGGCGGCGATCCAGTTCCTCGCCCACCCGGACCGCCTGGACACCCTCCTGAGAAACCTGGACACCCTCAGCCACACCCCAGGTCTGACCTGGCTCCCCTCGGTGTGCGACCACACGCCGTGAACCGGTCGACGTCCCGCACACCGGCGCCTGCCGACGCGGTCCCCGTCGGTGTGCGACCACACGCCGTGAACCGGTCGACGTCCCGCACACCGGCGCCTGCCGACGCGGTCCCCGTCGGTGTGCGACCACACGCGTGAACCGGTCGACGTCCTGCACACCGGCGCCTGCCGACGCGGTCCCCGTCGGTGTGCGACCACACGCCGTGAACCGGTCGACGTCCTGCACACCGGCGCCTGCCGACGCGGTCCCCGTCGGTGTGCGCCCAGCCGCCCCGAACCGGTCGGCGTGCGCCCGGAGTTCCTCGCCGGGCGTGCCCACCGGCAGCGGCACGCTCAGCCCCGCCCCCACGGCAGCGTGAGCGTCCGTCCCTGCGCGCGGCCCGCCTCGGCGGCCGGGCGGCGGGTGGCCGGATCCAGGGCGTTGGCGCCGATCGCCGCCGCCGACGCCTCGTCGGGAGCGACGAGTACGACCTCGGCACCCCGGGCGCGCAACTCCGCCACGGAACGCTCCAGCGGCTGCTCGCTGGGGAAGGGCTCGGTGGTGCCCAGCGGTACCAGCACCAGCACCCGGTCCGCACCGGCGGCGAGATCGACGTTGGCGACGGAACGCACCCCGCCGTCCACGTACCGGCGCGTGCTGATCGTCACCGGCGGCCACACGCCCGGCACGGCACAGCTCGCCGCGACGGCGTCCACCAGCGGTACGCCCGAGGTCCGGTCGAAGACGCGCGGCTCACCGCTCTCCGCGTCCACCGCGACGACCTTCAGCGCCCGCTCCGGCCACCCGTGGGACGGCAACCGGGACTCGATCACCGCGCGCCGCTCCCGCTCGGAGACCGTCCGCGCCCCGAGCGCCACCCGTCCGACCGCGCGCCGCAACTCCAGTACAGAGCCGGTCGATTCGGTGGCGGCGCCGATTTCCGCGGCGAACTTCTCCAGGTCCGTCTCGGCCGTGATCTCGGCGGCCTGCAGCGCGGGGTCCACCTGCCGGGCGTACAACTCCTCCAGGCTCAGCCCACTGCCCACCTGGGCCGCCACGGCCGACCCGGCGGAGGTCCCTACGAGCAGACCGGCCCCGGTCACGTCCTGCCCGGCATCCGCGAGCCCCACCAGCAACCCGGTGAGCCAGGCGATCCCGCCCACCCCACCGCCGCCCAGCACCAACGCCTCGGTCATGGGCACCCCTTTCGCACGGTCCCTGATCCACCCGTACGACACCGCGCGGGCGGCAGACATCCTACTGACCGAGGATCGAGCCCAGTTGGGGCATGTGCGCGACGTCGAGCACTCCACGCGGCGGGTGCGGGGAGACGGTGAGAGTCGCGGACAGAAGGTGTCCGCAAGCGACGTTAGCGTGCCGGCATGACGAAGAGCAGCGTGCACAAGAGCAGTGCGGCGAGCGCCCCGGTCCTGGACCCGCGTGCCCTGAACCGAGCCACCCTCGACCGGCAACTCCTGCTGCGCCGCTCCTCGCGGTCCGCCCTGGACGCCGTACGCCACCTGCTCGGCCTCCAGGCGCAGAACGTCAAACCGCCGTACTACGCCCTCGCCGCCCGCCTGGACGGGTTCTCACCGGAGCGGTTGTCCACGCTCATGGCCGGCCGCGACGTCGCCCGGATCGTCACCCTGCGCTCCACCATTCACACCCACACCGCGGACGACTGCCTCAGCCTGCGCCCGTTCGTGCAGCCGGCCCGTACCCGGGAGCTGACGCACTTCCGCACGGGACTGGCCGGTGTCGACCTGGACCGGCTGGCCACGCTCACCCGCGAGCTGGTCGAGGCCGAGCCGCACACCATGGCCCGGCTACGGCAGGCGCTCGGCGCCGAGTGGCCGGACGCCGACCCGCAGGCCCTCGCCGTCGCCGCCCGCTGCACCGTCCCGCTCGTCCAGGTCACCCCGCGCGGTCTGTGGGGCGAGAGCGGCCAGGTCGCCCTCACCACCGCCGAGCACTGGCTGGGCCGTCCGGCCGGCCAGGCCCCCGCGCCGGAGTCCGTCGTCCTGCGCTACCTCGCCGCCTTCGGCCCCGCCTCCGTGCGGGACATGCAGACCTGGGCCGGACTCACCCGCCTCCGCGACGCCTTCGAGCGGCTGCGCCCCGAACTGGTCACCTTCCGGGACACCGGCGGCGCCGAACTCTTCGACCTGCCCGATGCCCCGCGCCCCGACCCGGACACCCCGGCACCGCCCCGTTTCCTGCCCGAGTTCGACAACCTCCTCCTCTTCCACGCCGACCGCACCCGCGTCGTACCGCCCGCCCACCGGGGCCGCGGCTGGCAGGGCAACCAGGCCTACCGCACCCTTCTCGTCGACGGCTTCCTGGCCGGCCTGTGGAAGCTCGACGGCGACACCCTCGTCATCGAGACCTTCGCCGAGCTGACCAGGGTGCAGCGTGCGGAGGTGACCGAGGAGGGGGAGCGGATGCTGCGCGTCATGCGTCCGGGCGCGGTGTACGACCTCCGGTTCGGGGACGTCGTACGGCGGTGAGCCCGCGCGGAGGCTCCGTCTACAGTCGGGCCCATGGAACTGCGCCAGCTCAGCTATTTCGTCGCGGTCGCCGAGGAGTTGCACTTCGGGCGCGCGGCAGACCGGCTGCACATCGTGCAGTCGGCGGTCAGCCAGCAGATACAGCGGCTGGAGCGGGAGCTGGGGGCCGAGCTGTTCGACCGTTCGCCGCGCCGGGTGCGGCTGACCGGGGCGGGGGAGCGGCTGCTGCCCGAGGCGCGGGCGGTGCTCGCGGCGGCGGAGAAGGCGCGGGCGGTCGTGGCGGGGCCCGCCGGGCTGCGCCTCGGCACCAGCACCGGGCTCGGCGCGCACCTGGACCGGGTGCTCGCCGCGTTCGCCGAGCGGGCACCGGACGTGCCGGTGGAGCTGCTCTCGCTCCCGGCCGGCGAACGGCTGGCCCGCGTCGCGGCGGGCCGCCTGGAGGCCGCGTTCGTCCGGTCGGCCGAACCCCCGCCCGGCGTACGGGTGCTGCCTCTGTGGCCCGACCCGCTGGTGGCCGCCCTCCCGGCCGGGCACCCCCTCGCGACCCGGGACGAGATCGACCTGGCGGACCTGGCTGGACTGCCCCTCGCCCTCACCCCGCGCCGCACCAACCCGGCCCTGGTCGACCTGGTCGTCGGCGCCTGCCACGCGGCGGGGTTCGAGCCGGTGCCGGGGCCGGCCGGCGGCTCCCTGCACGACACCCTCGCCACCATCGGCGCCCGGCCCCTGTGGACGGTCGTCTACGCCTCCCACGCACGGGTGCTGCACACGCCCCGGGTGGCGTACGTCCCCTTCCGCGCACCCGGCCTCGCCCTCGCCACGGGCCTCGCCGTGCCCGCCGCCGACCCCACCCCGCATCTGGAGACACTGCTGCTGGCCTGCGGCCATCACGAGAGCTGATCGCTGCGGTCGCGGACTGCTTCTTGGCCGCGCGTACGGCAGACGATGGACTGGACCCACCGATACAGCGGGCGGCAACCACCGCCCCCCACAAGGGAGTCAGTCATGCCGATCGTCACCATCCAGCAGGGTCCGCGCGACGCCGAGCTCAAGCGGGACCTCGTCAAGCGGGTCACCGACGCCTTCGTCGACGCGTACCGGATCCCGGCGGAGAGCGTGCAGGTGTGGATCCACGAGGTGCCGGCGGACAGCTGGGGCGCGGCCGGGAAGCTCACCGCCGACAAGTAGCCGGCAGTGGAGAGGGAGGCGTTGCGGGCCGCTCGTGGTGGCTCGCAACGCCCCCCTGGCATCTACCCGAGGGGTACTCGGGAGTCTTCCGGGTTACGAGTTGACCTGCGCGGTCACCAGGTCCGAGAAGGTGGTCAGCCGGGTGTACACACCCGGGTAACCCGCCTCCGCGCACCCCTCGCCCCAAGAAGTGATCCCTGCCAGGACGCCCCCGATGAGCAGGGGACCGCCGCTGTCGCCCTGGCAGGTGTCTACGCCGCCGGAGGTGAATCCGGCGCAAACCATGTCGGACTGCACGAAGTCCGATCCGTAGGAGGAACGGCAGCTGGAGTCGGACACGATCGGTGCGGTCGCGGTCCGCAGCTGGTTGGAGGAGCTGCCGCTCTCCGAGGTGGTGCCCCAGCCGAGGATCCGGGCCGTGGTGCCGGCCGCGTAGACGCTCGTCTGGGAGGAGGAGACGTACTTCGCCGCCGTGTACGGCATCGACGTCGACAGGGTCAGCACGGCCACGTCGTCGCCGTTGGTGGCATCCGTGTAGTCCGGGTTGATCCAGATCTTGCTGACCTTGCCGACGGTGCCGTTGGTGCCGTTCAGGTAGGTCCGGCCACCGACCACACGGACGCTGCCGGTGGTCTCGCCGACCATGCAGTGCGCGGCCGTCACCACCTTCTTGGCGGCCACCAGGGTGCCGCCGCAGAACTGGTTCCCGGACGCGTCCGTGATCTGCATCATGAACGGGTACGCGGTCGTCGTGGTGGTCGTACCGCCGACGATGGGCTGGGGCGCGGCGCTCGCCGTGGGGGAGGCGAGCAGCGCGGTCGCCGCCGCGGCGGCGGTGGCCACCAGGGTCGCGGCGGTCTTTCTGACACGTCTGGGCCCGAACATGAGTCTCCTCAGTGGGGGTTGCACCGGTGGGGGGTCGCGCGGGTGTGGGGGTGCTTCACGGGGATGGGGTCCCCCTGCTCGAGCCCGTTCGAGAGCTCGGGGGAGGGACCGACCCCGTGTGCCCGGGCGAGCGGCACGCCCTTTACGCTAGGACCCGGACCCTCGGCTCCCAATGAGGGAACCCCCTAGGGGGTTGGGTGAGGGAAAACCCTCGGTCCGGTTCAGTTAACCGGCCGCGTTCTCACTTCGCGCGCCGACCTGCCGCCAATCGGACGATGTCGACGCGCGATCGGATCCCCAGCTTGCGGTAGACCCGGGTGAGGGTCGCCTCCACCGTCTTCACGCTGATGAACAGGCGGGCCGCGATCTCCCGGTTGGTGGCGCCCTCCATGACCAGCGCGGCGACCTGACGCTCCATCGCGGCGAGGATGTCCAGCGCGTCCAGGGCGTCCGGCACGGCGAGCCCGGGTTCCGGCTCGGGGGTGCTGCGGGCTTCGTCCACTTGGCGCAGCCAGGGCAGCGCCCGGCAGCGGCGGAACATCCGGGTGGCCTCGTCGAAGGCGGCCGTGTTCTTCCGGATCGCCTCCGCGGCGCCCGGGCCCGGGGCTCGCCCGGGACGCCGGCCGAGCAGCCGGGCCAGCGCGAACGCGGCCCGTGCCTCCTCCAGCCCGTAGCCGAGCTTGCCGAGCCGGCTCTGAGCGGACGTCAGCTGGGCGACGGCGGCCTCCGTCTCGCCCTGGGCGGCACGTACCAGGGCCTCGGCACGGTCGAGGACGGCGAGGACGCTCTCCCGGCCGAGCCTGAGCGCGTGCTCGCGGCTCGCGTCGATGACGTCCTGTGCCTCGGCCGGTTCACCGATCCGGACCAGCGCCTCGGCCAGGTCGCCCTGCCAGCGGCCGCGGGCCGGGTCGGTGATGCCGAGGCCCAGCTCCAGGCTGCGCACCCGGCGCAGCGAGCGGACGGTGCCCGCCGGGTCCCCGGCCACCAACTGGGCGTACCCGAGGGCGCCCAGGGCCCGGGAGAGGTACATCTGGTCGCCATCCTCCTCGGCGTGCTCCACCGCCTCCCTCGCGAGGGCCAGCGCCCGGTCCACGTCGCCGCCGGAGGCCTCCGCGAGCGAGGTGAGCATCGCCGAGGCGGTCTCGCCGATCCCGGAGTCCCGGGCGAGCCGCAGGCTGTCGCGGGCCAGTTCCAGGGCGTGGCCGCAGTGCCCGGCGCGCAGCTCGGTCTCGGCGAGCCCGCGCAGGAAGTGCACCTCGCTCTCCACCGAGCCGCGCCGGCGCACCTCGCGCAGCAGTGCGGTGACCGTGGCCCGGGCCTCGGCCAGCTGGTCGCCCATGACCAGCCAGCGGAACCGGGCGCTGCCCGCCCCGTTGTGATGCCAGGCCACCCTGGGGTCCTGGGGTTCCCTCAGGGCGCGTTTGATGGTGCGGGGCGCCTCCGGATGGCCCATCAGGGTCTCGGTCTGCGCCTGGAAGGCGAGGGAGAGCAGTTCGGTGCGCCGGTCCCGGCCGCACGCGGCCAGTTCGGCGGCGTGCGCCGCGGCCCGGCGGGCCTCGGTGAAGTCGCCCTCCACGATGAGCGCCCGCCAGGCCAGCTGGTAGTGGACGAGGGCCAGCAGGCGGGGGTCGTCACCGGCGTCGGCGAGGGCCTGCGGGAAGACGGCGTCGACCTCGGCCATGGTGTGGCCGGCGGTGTCGATGACGATGATCCAGGCACGCACCCGGTCGGCGGGCACGCTCGCCCGGGTGAGCACCTCCCGGGCGATGTCCCGGGCCAGGTCGACCTCGCCGGCGGTGATCGCGTCCTCGGCGGCCTGCAGCCGGCGCTCCTCCTGGCTCGGCACACCGTCGGCGGGGGTGTGCCGGGCGGCGAGCAGCCCCAGGTGGGCGGCGACCGAGGGCGCTCCCCGGTCGCGGGCGAGGGCGGCGGCCTCGGCGAGCCGGGCGGCGACCTCCGGGTCGGTGCCGGTGGTGGCCAGCGCCAGGTGCCGGGCCCGTTCGATCGGGTCGGAGGCGGCGGTGGACAGGGCCGCGTGCGCGGCCCGCCGCTCGTGGGCGGGCGCCTCCGCGTACAGCGCGGCGGATATCAGGGGGTGCGCGAACCGTACGGCCGGGGCGTCGGGCTCGGTGGCCAGCAGCCCGAGTTCGGCGGCCTGGGCGCACTCGGCCTCGGCGTGCTCCCGGCCGGCCGCGTGCAGCAGCGCCGGGGTGGGGCGGGCGCCGGCGCTGGCCACCAGGAGGGTCCGGCGGGCCTCGACGGACAGCATGTCCAGGCGGCTGAGCACCAGGGCGCGCAGCGAGGTGGGCACGGGCAGCGGTTCGCCCGGCCGGGGCGGGGTGGGGTTCTCGGCGAGGGCACGGCCCAGTTCCAGGGCGAAGAGCGGGTTGCCGCCGCTGGTGCGGTGGATCTCGCGGACCGTGGAGCGGGGCAGGCCCGCGTGGCCGCGGTGGTCGAGCAGCTGGGCGACCTGGGCGCGGGAGAGCGGGCCCAGCCGGACGGCGAGGGTGCCCGGCGGGCAGGCGCGCAGCTGACGGTCGTACTCCTGGCTCTCCTGGCCTTCCGTCCGTACCGCGCACAGCAGTTGCACCGGGGTGCCTTCCAGCCGCCGGGCGGCGAAGCCGAGCAGCTCGGCGCTGGCCGGATCCAGCCACTGCAGGTCGTCGGCGACGAGCAGGACCGGGCCCTGGGCGGCCAGGGCACGCAGGGCGGAGAGCACCGCGAGGCGCAGGGCGAGGCCGTCGCGCTGGAGGCTGGACTCGCCGCGGCCGGTGAGCGCCGACTCCAGGGCGGTGCGCTGGGCGGCGGGCAGCCGGGGGGAGACGTCGTCGAGGACCAGCCCGAGGAGGTCGGCGAGGGCGAGGAAGGGGAGGTGGGATTCGGACTCCGTCGCCGAGCAGCGCAGGACGGTGCGCGCGGTGGCCGCGTATTCCTCGGCCAATGCCCGCAGGACGGTGGATTTCCCTATTCCGGCGGGGCCGTGGAGCAGCACGCTGCCACCCGAGGCGAGTTGGTCACGGGCGCCGGCGAACAACTCCTCGCGGCCGATGACCAGGTCGGGGCGGCACCTGGCAGACTCCTGGAAGTCCCGTCGCACGGTCACCGCTCCCCTCGTGTCGTGTCCGGGCCAAATTCTAGGCAACGATCCTTGAAATTCGGACGGAAGCCGTGGTGAGGGAAATAACAAACGGTCAAGCATGGGCAAATTCAAAGCATCGCCCCATGAATGGGCAGGTTTCCTTACCGGCCTCCCTGTCCGGCCTCCCTGTCCGGCCTCCTCGTCCGGCCTCCTCGTCCGGTCGACCTAGGGCAGCAGCCCCGCCCCGCGGGCCGCGGTCACCGCCTCCCCTCGGGTGTGCGCGCCCAGCTTCCGCATCGCGGAGCGCAGATAGCCCTTGACGGTCTCCGGGCGCAGCCCCAGCCGCTCGGCCACGGCCGCGTTGGTGGCACCCGCCGCCACCCAGGAGAGCACGTCCAGTTCGCGCGGCGCCAGGCTCGTGCCGCCGGCCGGCCGCGGGGTGGTCAGCAGCCCGCACGCGGCCAGCAGTTCCGCCCGCAGCACCGGGTCGGCGATCCGCGGCGCCAGCGCCCGCAGCGCCGAGTGCGCCTCGCGCACCTGCTCCCAGGCGGCACCCCGCTCGCCCGCGGCGGCCTCCGGCCGGGCTGCCGTCAGCAGCCCCCGCGCCTCGTCCCGCACCACCAGCGCCTGCTCCACGTCCCGTGCCACCGCCATCGCCGCGCCCAGCGTGCGGTCGCCGAGCGGCTGGGCCGAGCGCAGCGCGCCGTACAGCACCCCGCGCACCCGCCGCCGTACGACGACCGGCACCGCGAGCACCGAGCGGATGCCCTCGACGGCCACCGGCGCGTCGTACTCATGGCTGATCTGCCGCGAACTGGAGTAGTCCGTCACCGCGCACGGCCGGGCCAGCGCCACCGCCTTGCCGCCGAGCCCGTTGCCCGAGGTCACCGCGAGCGAGCGCAGGGCGGCCGTGGCCGTGCCGCTCAGCTCGCTGATGCGGATCCGGGGCCGGCCCGACTCGACCAGTCCGCCGAAGGCGACCGGGAGCCCGGTCGTGTGCCGCAGCCGGGCCAGCGCGCCGCCGATCTCCACCGCTCCCGCCGCCTGTGCCGTCACCTTGTCCGCCCCTTCGGCCACCCACACCCCCGTTCGGGGGTAGTGAGACCTGCATCACGGATTAGACGATGCCAGAGAGCCGCCCGGCAATGGCCCGAAACCAGGAGGACGTACATGACGACGGCGACGGAGCTGTTCCGCAGGGCCCGGGACTTCCTGCTGGAGCACCGCGAGGACTACGCCACCGCCTACGGCGGGTTCGCGTGGCCGCGTCCCGAGCACTTCAACTGGGCGCTGGACTGGTTCGACGTGATCGCCGAGGGGAACGACCGGACCGCCCTGCACATCGTCGAGGAGGACGGCACCGAGACCCGGCTGTCCTTCGCGGAGCTGGCCGAGCGCTCCAACCGGATCGCGAACCATCTGCGCGCGCGGGGCGTCGCCGCCGAGGAGCGCATCCTCGTCATGCTCGGCAACCAGGCCGAGCTGTGGGAGACCGCGCTGGCCGCGATGAAGCTGCGCGCGGTCGTCATCCCGGCCACCCCGCTGCTCGGGCCGGCCGACCTGCGCGACCGCGTCGACCGGGGCCGCGTCAAGCACGTGATCGTGCGGGCCGAGGACACCGCCAAGTTCGACGACGTGCCCGGCGCCTACACGCGGATCTCCGTCGGCGGCCTGCCGGAGGAGGGCTGGGAGCCGTACGAGGACGCGTACACCGCTCCCGCCGAGTTCCTCCCCGACGGCCCCACCCTGGCCGACGATCCGCTGATGCTCTACTTCACCTCGGGGACGACCGCCCGCCCCAAGCTGGTCGAGCACACCCACACCTCGTACCCCGTCGGGCACCTGGCCACCATGTACTGGATCGGGCTCAGGCCCGGCGACGTGCATCTGAACATCTCCTCGCCGGGCTGGGCCAAGCACGCCTGGTCCAACCTGTTCGCCCCGTGGAACGCCGAGGCGACCGTCTTCCTCTTCAACTACACCCGCTTCGACGCGGCCCGGCTGATGGCCGAGATGGACCGGGCCCAGGTCACCACCTTCTGCGCCCCGCCGACCGTGTGGCGCATGCTCATCCAGGCCGACCTCCGTCAGCTCGCCACCCCGCCCCGCGAGGTCGTGGCCGCGGGCGAACCGCTCAACCCCGAGGTGATCGAGCAGGTCCGGCAGGCCTGGGGGGTCACCGTCCGGGACGGCTTCGGGCAGACCGAGACGGCGGTCCAGGTCTCCAACAGCCCCGGCCAGTCCCTGAAGACCGGCTCCATGGGCCGCCCCAGCCCCGGCTACCGCGTCGAACTCCTCGACCCGGTCTCCGGCGCGCCCGGCGCCACCGAGGGCGAGATCGCCCTCGACCTCTCCGAACGCCCCGTCGGTCTGATGACCGGCTACCACGGCGACCCCGACCGCACGGCCGAGGCCATGGCCGGCGGCTACTACCGCACCGGCGACATCGCCGCCCGCGACGAGGACGGCTACCTGACCTACGTCGGCCGCGCCGACGACGTCTTCAAGGCCTCCGACTACAAGATCAGCCCGTTCGAGCTGGAGAGCGCGCTGCTGGAGCACGAGGCCGTCGCCGAGGCGGCCGTCGTCCCCGCACCGGACGAGCTGCGGCTCGCCGTGCCCAAGGCCTATGTCGTCCTCGCCGCGGGCTGGGAGCCCGGACCCGGCACCGCGAAGGCCATCTTCGAGCACTCCCGCGAGGTCCTCGCCCCCTACAAGCGCATCCGCCGCCTGGAGTTCGGCACACTGCCCAAGACCGTCTCCGGCAAGATCCGCCGGATCGAGCTGCGCGAGGCCACGGCCGCGGGCTCACAGGACGAGTACCGCGAGGAGGACTTCCGGTGACCGCGCAGCCGTCGTACACCCACGGGACGGGCGCCACCGCCCTGCTCGGCGACACCATCGGCGCCAACCTCGACCGGGCCGTGGCCGCCTGGCCGGACCGGGAGGCCCTGGTCGACGTCCCCTCCGGCCGGCGCTGGACGTACGCCGAACTGGCCGCCGACGTCGACCGGCTGGCGTACGCGCTGCTCGCGAGCGGCGTCGCCAAGGGCGACCGCGTCGGCATCTGGGCGGTCAACTGCGCCGAGTGGGTGCTGGTGCAGTACGCCACCGCTCGCGTCGGCGCCATCATGGTCAACATCAACCCGGCCTACCGCACGCACGAGGTGGAGTTCGTCCTCAACCAGGCCGGTATCTCCCTGCTGTTCGCCTCCGTCCGGCACAAGACGAGCGACTACCGGGCGATGGTCGACGAGGTGCGCGGCAGGTGCCCGCAGTTGAAGGAGACCGTCTACATCGGGGACCCCGGCTGGGACGCGTTCACCGCACGGGGTTCGCAGGCCCCGCGGGACGAACTGCGGGCCCGCGCAGCGTCGTTGTCCTGCGACGACCCCATCAACATCCAGTACACCTCGGGCACGACCGGCTTCCCCAAGGGTGCCACCCTCTCCCACCACAACATCCTCAACAACGGTTACTTCGTCGGGGAGTCGATCGCCTACACGGAGCAGGACCGGATCTGCGTCCCGGTGCCCTTCTACCACTGCTTCGGCATGGTGATGGGCAACCTCGCGGCCACCTCGCACGGCGCCTGCATCGTCGTCCCGGCCCCCTCCTTCGAGCCGAAGGCCACCCTGGAGGCCGTGCAGCGGGAGCGCTGCACGTCCCTGTACGGCGTCCCGACCATGTTCATCGCCGAGCTGAACCTCCCGGACTTCGTCTCCTACGACCTCTCCACCCTGCGCACCGGCATCATGGCGGGCTCGCCCTGCCCGGTGGAGGTGATGAAACGGGTGGTCGCCGAGATGCACATGGAGGAGGTCTCGATCTGCTACGGCATGACGGAGACGTCACCGGTGTCGCTGCAGACGCGCATCGAGGACGACCTGGAGCACCGCACCGCCACCGTCGGCCGGGTCCTGCCGCACCTGGAGGTCAAGGTCGTCGACCCGGCCACCGGGGTGACCCAGCCGCGTGGCAGCGCGGGCGAGCTGTGCACCCGCGGGTACAGCGTGATGCTCGGCTACTGGAACGAGCCGGAGAAGACCGCCGAGGCCGTCGACGCCGGCCGCTGGATGCACACCGGGGACCTGGCGGTGATGCGCGGGGACGGGTACGTCGAGATCGTCGGCCGCATCAAGGACATGATCATCCGGGGCGGCGAGAACATCTACCCGCGCGAAATCGAGGAGTTCCTCTACGCCCACCCGAAGATCAGGGACGTCCAGGTCGTCGGGGTGCCGCACGAGAAGTACGGCGAGGAGGTCCTCGCCTGCGTCATTCCGCGCGACGCGGACGATCCGCTCACCCTGGAGGAACTGCGCGCCTTCTGCCAGGGCCGGCTCGCGCACTACAAGATCCCCAGCAGGCTCCAGATCCTCGGCTCCTTCCCGATGACGGTGTCCGGGAAAGTGCGCAAGGTGGAGCTGCGGGACAGGTATGGAGTGTGAAGCGACCGGAAACGAGCATCCGGTGAACGCATGACGGCGGGTCCCGGGCCGTCGGGTGCGCTGTCGGCGGCGCACCCGGCCCGGGGCCCGTCGGCACGGCCAACTCCCCGTGGAGCGGTCAGACCTGCCCGTCCCGCGTCCTCGTCCCCGGTTGCGGCGCGCCTTCGGCGTCCAGCGTGCCGGCCGGGTCGTTCATCGGCTGCGGGACGCCCGCGAGGTCCAGGACGAACAGCGGGACGGCCAGCGCGGCGGCGCGGGTACGGGCCTCGTCGGTGTAGCCGGCTAGGGAGAAGTACACGCAGTCCGCGGACTCCGTCATCGCCGTCAGCCACAGGCACTCCACGTCCCGCGGCGCGGTCGGCCGCACGGTCGGATCCACCTGGGCGAGCAGCCCCCGGGCGGCGAGCCCGATGCCGTTCGCCGGCCGCTGGTCGGCGCGCCGGATGTCCTGGTAGCCCAGCCAGCGCAGATAGAGCGCGGCGGTGGTGACGGCGTCGCGGGCGGTCCGGACGGTGCGGGGCTGGAAGGCGCGGCGGTGGCCGGGGGCCGCGGGCGGATCCTGCTCCGCCCGGTCCCCGGCACGAGCCGCCGGCGGTTGCGCGGGCGTGCCCGTCACCGGAACGCGCAGCACCGTCCCGCACGGGCAGCCCAGCTCCGGACGCGGCCACTGGTTGTGCCGCCCGCAGACGGCGCAGGACACGGCGAGCCACTCGTCGTCCCAGGCCCGGTGTGCCGACACGACCGGCTCGGCGGCCGGATCCAGTCGTGCGGCGGTGGGCGCGCCGCACTCGCACGGATACACCGGCGCGGTGTAGAGGTGCTCGCGCCGGCAGGCCGGACAGTGCACCGGCACGCTCTCGGGCATGGCCCACTCCCAGGCGTCGCGTCGCAACAGTCGTCTCAGGACAGCGCCTCCCATCGTCCTCCTGCCGCATCCCCCTTGTCCGGCGCTTGCCGCGTCTCGGCCTCTCTTGACGGCACTCGCCCGCACCCCTACATTGCTTCCAGATAGTAGAAGTTAAGTTCCGCAATGCGGAAGTTTGACAATCTGGAGACTGTGCTCACCGCGGGGCGCGACGGGAGTACGCATCAGACAGCCGAAGCAGGAGTACTCGATGGCCCGTATGACCGCTGCCCGCGCGGCAGTTGAGATCCTCAAGCGCGAGGGCGTCACCGACGCCTTCGGTGTGCCGGGCGCGGCGATCAATCCGTTCTACAAAGCCCTTCAGGAGGGCGGCGGCATCAACCACACCCTCGCCCGCCACGTCGAGGGTGCCTCGCACATGGCCGAGGGCTACACCCGCACCGAGCCGGGCAACATCGGCGTCTGCATCGGCACCTCCGGCCCCGCCGGCACCGACATGATCACCGGCCTGTACTCGGCCATCGGCGACTCCATCCCGATCCTGTGCATCACGGGCCAGGCGCCCACGCACGTGATCCACAAGGAGGACTTCCAGGCCGTCGACATCGCCTCCATCGCCAAGCCGGTCACCAAGATGGCGGTCACCGTCCTGGAGGCCGCGCAGGTCCCCGGCGTCTTCCAGCAGGCTTTCCACCTGATGCGCTCCGGCCGTCCCGGCCCGGTCCTGATCGACCTGCCGATCGACGTCCAGCTCACCGAGATCGAGTTCGACCCGGAGACGTACGAGCCGCTGCCGGTCTACCAGCCGACCGCGACCCGCGCGCAGATCGAGAAGGCGCTCTCTTTCCTGCTCGCCGCCGAGCGCCCGGTCCTCGTCGCCGGCGGCGGCGTCATCGGCGCCGACGCCTCCGACCTTCTGGTGGAGTTCGCCGAGCTGACCCGGACGCCGGTCATCCCGACCCTGATGGGCTGGGGCACGCTGCCCGACGACCACGAGCTGAACGCCGGCATGGTGGGCGTCCAGACCTCGCACCGGTACGGCAACGCCAACTTCCTGGAGTCGGACTTCGTCCTCGGCATCGGCAACCGCTGGGCCAACCGCCACACCGGCTACAAGCTCGACGTCTACCGCGGCGACCGCAAGTTCGTCCACGTCGACATCGAGCCCACCCAGATCGGCAAGATCTTCCCGCCGGACTACGGGGTCGTCTCCGACGCCAAGGCCGCGCTGGAGCTGTTCATCGAGGTCGCGAAGGAACTGAAGGCGGCCGGCAAGCTGCCCGACCGAGCCGGCTGGGTCGCCTCGACGCAGGAGCGCAAGGCCACCCTGCTGCGCCGTACGCACTTCGACAACGTGCCGATGAAGCCCCAGCGCGTGTACGAGGAGATGAACAAGGCCTTCGGCCCGGAGACCCGGTACGTCACCACCATCGGCCTCTCCCAGATCGCCGGCGCGCAGATGCTGCACGTCTACAAGCCGCGCCACTGGATCAACTGCGGTCAGGCCGGCCCGCTCGGCTGGACCATCCCGGCCGCGATCGGCGTCGCCAAGGCCGACCCGGACGCCCCGGTCGTCGCCCTCTCCGGCGACTACGACTTCCAGTTCATGATCGAGGAACTGGCGGTCGCGGCACAGCACAAGATCCCCTACGTCCACGTCCTGGTGAACAACGCCTACCTGGGCCTGATCCGGCAGGCGCAGATCGGCCTGGACATCAACTTCCAGGTCAACCTGGAGTTCGAGAACATCAACACGCCGGAGATCGGCGTCTACGGCGTGGACCACGTCAAGGTCGCCGAAGGCCTGGGCTGCAAGGCGATCCGGGTCACCGAGCCGGACCAGCTCGGCGCGGCCTTCGAACAGGCCAAGAAGCTGGCCGCCGAGTACCAGGTGCCGGTCGTCGTGGAGGCGATCCTGGAGCGGATCACCAACATCTCCATGAGCCGCACCATGGACATCAGCGACATCTCCGAGTTCGAGGACCTGGCCACCGAGCCCGGCCACGCGCCGACGGCGATCAAGCCGCTGAAGGTCTGACCCGCCGGAAGCGTACGAGGGGGCGGTCCGTCCGGTTGGACGGGCCGCCCCTTCGCCGCGCCCGCGGGTGCCGGCCCTCAGCCGTACCCGCCGCCGCCGTACCCGCCGCCGTAGTCGTGACCGCCGCCGTACCCGCCGCCCCCGTACCCGCCGCCGTAGTCGTGACCGCCGTGCGCGCCGCCGTAGTCGTGACCGCCGTGCGCGCCGCCGTGGCCGTGACCGCCGTGCGCGCCGCCGCCGGTGTCGCGGTCGTCGCCGTCCCGGCCGGCCGGGCCCTCGTCGCCGGCGATGCCGCGGACGCCGGTGCCCCGGCCGAACGGGAAGAGACCCTCGTCCGCGAGGGCGCCCCGGCCGGTCAGCCCGCACTCGCGGGCGAAACGCGGCGCAAGAGCGGTCAGGGCCCGCTCCCCGTACAGCGCGACGGTCAGCAGCACGTCCTCCGCCGGCAGGCCGTCGGGGCTCTCGGGGAGCGGATGGCGCTCGCGCAACGCCGCCGGCTGACGGCGGGCGGCACGGGTGCGGCCCGGCGGAAGCGCCCGCAGCGGTCCGGCCGCCGCGAGGTCCGCCCGCATCCGGGCCAGAGCCCGCCGCACCACCGCCCGGCCGGGCAACTCCCGTGGCCGGCGGGACGGTAGAGGCCGGTGCATACCGCCTTCTCCAGCGGATGACGGAACGGCCCGGAGGTCCCTGCCCCGGTCCGCCGCGGGGTGCCCGGCCGGCCCGCCTCGACGGCACCGCGCGGATGCAGCCCGAGCACGGCGACGGCCACGGCGGCGCGGTGACCGCCCCGCAGCAGGGCGACCGCGCACGGGTCCGGTGGAATCGACGTCGTACGGTCCACGCGGCACCCCGAGCGGGGCCCGCCGCCCCCGTGCCGGCGAGCCCCGCGTACCGATAATGTCCCCCGGTGCGGGGGCAGTTGAAGCCCCCTCGGCGGTGTTCAGAGGTTGATTTGAGGGTTGTGCGGCCGGTTCTGCGACCGCTGCCGTACGCGCCGCCGCTACAGCTCGTGCTCCGACAGCCCCGGCCAGTCGTCCGGGCCGCCGCCCTGCCATTCGATGAGATCGCTCTCCTCCACCTCGATCTGGTCCAGATCGGCCAGCCGCAGGATCTCCACGACGTCGTCCAGGTGCGACGCGAGCCCCAGGGTCACGTCCCCCTCGGTGACCCGCCGGGAACCGTCCAGCGCGGGCGCATGGACCACGATGTGCGGGTACTGAGTCGGATTGCCCATGGCTTCAGCGTGCGGCGCGGCGAGCGGATGCGCACGCCGGGCCGGTGACTGTCCGTGGCCCCCCGAACACTCCCGTCATGGACGCGCTCGGCCGGCAACGCCGAACGCTCCCTGCGCCGGGCATGTGACCGGCGCAGGGAGCGCTGTTGGTGGTGACCGTCCGACGGCGCGAGGCTGGGCGCGACAGGTCGTTCGCGCCGCCGGACGGGGCGGGTGGCCCCCGTACGGGGGCTGGGTGGGACCGCGGCGGATGCGACGGAGCCGGGGGCCCTTCCCTCAGGTCGAGAAGGGCACGCCGTTCCTTCACCACCGCACTGGCTCGCATGCCGCCGCGGTCCTCGCCCTGCCCGCGCCTCCACCGACGGCCACCCCTCATCCGGGCCGTCCGGTGTACCGCGCGGGCCGCGTGCGGAAGTCATGACCTCCCGTCAGACTCCGTACGCTGCTTGCGGGTTCCTGGTGCTCAGTCCTCGCGCAGGGCGCGGACCGCCGCCTCCACGCGCTTGCCGTACTCCGGGTCGGCGGCGTGGAAGTGGGCCAGGTTCTTCTCGATCACGTCGTCGCGGGAGACCTGCGACAGGCCACCGGCGATGTTCGCGACCAGGCGGGACTTCTCCTCCCCGGACATCAGGCGGTACAGCTCGCCCGCCTGGAAGAAGTGGTCGTCCTTGGTGTGCAGGGGCGCTTCGTGGGTGCCGGTGTGGCCGGCGACCGCCAGGGGAGCCGACAGCGGGCGGCCGGTCTCCACCGGGCCGTCGTAGGAGTTCGGCTCGTAGTTCTTGGCGTGGCGGCCCTGGGCGTTGGACGCCATCAAGCCGTCGCGGCCGTAGTTCCGGGCGCCGCCCGGCACCGCCTTCGGGGCGTTCACGGCGAGCAGGGTGTGGTTCACGCCCAGGCGGTAGCGGTGGGCGTCCGCGTAGGCGAACAGCCGGCCCTGGAGCATCTTGTCCGGGGACGGGCCGATGCCGGGTACGAAGTTGTTCGGGGAGAACGCGGCCTGCTCGACCTCGGCGAAGACGTTGTCCGGGTTGCGGTCCAGGACCAGACGGCCGACCCGCTGCAGCGGGTAGTCCTTGTGCGGCCACACCTTCGTCAGGTCGAACGGGTTGAAGCGGTAGTCCGCCGCCTCGGCCGCCGGCATGAGCTGCACGTACAGCGTCCAGGACGGGTGCACGCCCCGCTCGATGGCCTGGAGCAGGTCCGTCTGGTGGGAGTTGGGGTCCTTGCCCGCGATCTCGGCGGCCTGCTCGGCGGACAGGCAGCGGACGCCCTGGTTCGTCTTGAAGTGGTACTTGACGAAGAAGGCCTCGCCCTCGGCGTTCGACCACTGGTAGGTGTGCGAGCCGAACCCGTCCATGTGCCGGTACGACGCCGGGATGCCGCGGTCGCCCATCAGCCAGGTCACCTGGTGCGTGGCCTCGGGGGAGTGCGCCCAGAAGTCCCAGACGTTGTCGGGCTCCTGGCGGCCCGTGAAGGGGTCGCGCTTCTGCGAGTGGATGAAGTCGGGGAACTTGATCGGGTCCTTGATGAAGAACACCGGGGTGTTGTTGCCGACGAGGTCGTAGTTGCCCTCTTCGGTGTAGAACTTCACCGCGAAACCGCGCGGGTCGCGGACGGCGTCCGCGCCGCCGAGGGAGTCGGCGACCGTCGAGAAGCGCACGAACACCTCGGTGCGCTTGCCGATCTCGTTCAGGAAGTCGGCGTGGGTGAAACCGGTGACGTCGTCCGTCACCTCGAAGTGGCCGTACGCGCCGGAGCCACGGGCGTGCACCACGCGCTCCGGGATGCGCTCGCGGTTGAAGCGCGCGAGCTTCTCCAGGAGGTGCTGGTCCTGGATCAGGAGCGGGCCGCCTACGCCGGCAGAGGCGGAGTTCTGGTTGTCGGCGACCGGGGCGCCGGACTCTGTCGTGAGCACGCGCTTCGACATCATGGACCTTCCGTGCGGGTGTCAGCGGAAACCTGTTTCCGCTTTGTGGAGCCTAGAAGTGGGGCGATCTGAGCGTCAACAGTTTGTTGAAATTGATTCCGGGCCGCGGCGACGCCTGGGCGCGACAGGACAGATGTCAGCGGCGCCGCGGCCCGGAAGTCTCGAGAGGGCTGTCAGACCCGGGCGCCGGAGAGGCGCTCCACGGCGCGCAGCAGGGCCGAGTGGTCCAGGCCGCCGTCGCCCTGGGCGCGCAGCGACGCGACCAGCTGGGCGACCACGGCGCCCACCGGCAGGGCGGCGCCGACCGTGCGGGCGGCGTCGGTGACGATGCCCATGTCCTTGTGGTGCAGGTCGATGCGGAAGCCCGGCTTGAAGTCGCGGTTGAGGAAGTTGTCCTTCTTGCGCGTCAGCACGGTGGAGCCGGCGAGGCCGCCGTTGAGGACGTCCAGCGCGGCCTTCAGGTCCACGCCCGACTTCTCCAGGAAGACCACGGCCTCGGCGCACGCCTGGATGTTCACGGCGACGATCAGCTGGTTGGCCGCCTTCACGGTCTGGCCGGAGCCGTGCGGGCCGCACAGCACGATGGTCTTGCCCAGGGCCTCGAGGATCGGCTTGGCCTGGTCGAAGTCGGCCTGCTCGCCGCCGACCATGATCGACAGTACGGCCTCGACGGCGCCGGCCTCACCGCCGGACACCGGGGCGTCCAGCACCCGGACGCCCTTGTCCTTGGCGGCGCCGGCCAGGTCGATGGAGGTCTGCGGGGTGATCGAGGACATGTCGATCAGCAGGGCGCCCTGCCTGGCGTTCTCCAGGATGCCGTCGGGGCCGTAGGCGATGGCCTCGACGTGCGGGGAGGCGGGCACCATGGTGATCACCACGTCGGCGTCCCGGACCGCCTCGGCGATCGAGCCGGCCGCGGTACCGCCGGCGGCGGCCAGACGCTCCAGCTTGTCCTGCTCCAGGGTGAAGCCGGTGACGTCGTAACCCGCCTTGACCAGGTTCTCGGACATGGGGGAGCCCATGATGCCGAGGCCGATCCACGCGATCTTGGGGAGGTTGCTCATGTTGGGGGTGCCTCTCTTACTGCTCTGCAAAGTCGGGGGTTCAGCGCGCTTCGCGCGGGAGCCACTCGAAGGCCTCGGCGCTCGGACGGTCGCCCGGCTTGTACTCGAGGCCGATCCAGCCGTCGTAGCCGGCCTTCTTCAGCTGGTCGAGCAGCTCCTCCAGCGGGAGCGAACCCGTCCCGGGGGCGCCGCGGCCGGGGTTGTCGGCGATCTGCACGTGCCCGGTCCTCGCCGCGTACCGCTCGATGACCGAGGTGAGGTCCTCGCCGTTCATGGACAGGTGGTACAGGTCCATCAGGAACTTCGCGTTCCCGAGCCCCGTGGCCGCGTTGACCTTGTCCACGATCTCGACGGCCTGCGGCGCGCTCACGATCGGGCACTTCGGCGACTCGGGCTGGTTGAGGGCCTCGATCAGCAGGATCGCGCCGACCCGGTCGGCCGCGCGGGCCGCGAGGGCGAGGTTCTCCAGGGCGAGCGCGTCCTGCTCGGCCGGGTCCACGCCCTCGACGCGGTTGCCGTAGAGGGCGTTGAGGGCCTTGCAGCCGAGGGAGGCGGCGAAGCCGGCGGCCACGTCGATGTTGGCGCGGAACCTCACCGACTCCTCACCGGGGATCGACAGGGCGCCGCGGTCGGGGCCCGGCAGCTGTCCGGCGTAGAAGTTCAGTCCCGTGAGCTGGACGCCCGCGTCCTCGATCGCCTTCTTCAGCGCGTCGAGCCGGGACTGTTCGGGGGTGGGGGAGTCGACCCAGGGCCACCACAGCTCGACCGCGGTGAAGCCCGCCGCGGCGGCGGCCGCGGGGCGCTCCAGGAGCGGGAGTTCCGTGAAGAGGATCGACAGGTTGACGTTGAAGCGCTGGTCTGCAAATCCCACGGGGGCGGCGCTCCCTTCCTGTAATTCCATAATGCGGAAGTTGGTTTCTGCGTAATGGAAGAGTGCCCGTGAGGGGGGACGGCTGTCAAGAGAGCCCACGAAAAAGTGCCCCCGCGCGTACGCGCGAGGGCACTGACACAGGCCTGCTCAGAGGGCGTCGACGCCGCTCACCTTCCAGCCGCCGGAGGCGCGGGTGAGCGTCATCCGCACCCGGTTCAGGTCCAGACGCGGCCCCGAGACCCGGGTGCTCTCGGTGACCTGGTCGATGAAGAGCAGGACGACGGCCCTGTCCGGTGCGGCCGACACGACGGAGACCGCCGGCGCGCCGCCGTCTGCGGGTCTGGCCACGGTCGCCTTCACCACGCCGTGGTACTTCTTCGCGGTCGGTGCG
Source organism: Streptomyces sp. NPDC045022 (assembly GCF_056432605.1). Taxonomy (NCBI): domain Bacteria; kingdom Bacillati; phylum Actinomycetota; class Actinomycetes; order Kitasatosporales; family Streptomycetaceae; genus Streptomyces; species Streptomyces sp. NPDC045022. The sequence goes on along the minus strand of NZ_JBWKIR010000002.1, from coordinate 109,185 downwards.
ACCACCGTCTTCGTGGTCTTGCCGTACTCGTCCCGGAACGCCCCGGTGAGCAGGGCCCGGGCCCGGGCGAAGTCCCGGTCCAGGTGCCGGTAGTCGTACGACAGCACGACCGGCGCGGCCTTCCGTGCGGCCGCGAGGGCCTCGCCGCGGGCCTGCTCCGCCTGCTGCCCCTCCCGGTACCGCCACCCGAGTACAGCTGCCACGACCAGGGCCGCCACCAGCACGACGCCCAGTACCGCGGTGACCACCCGCCGGCCGGCCTCGCGCGGGGGCGCGCTCTCCTCGGGCTCCTCCTCGACCAGCTCGGGCTCCGGCGGGTCGTCCCAGCCGTCCGCCGGGGGCTCGATGAGCAGGGTGCGCCCGGACGGGATCCGCTGGGCCGGGCCGGCAGCGGCACGGGTACCGCTCGCCGGGCGCTCCGGCCGCCCGGCGCGTTTGGCCGCCGCGCGGGCGGCAGCGGTCATCGTGCGACGGGCCGGGGAGCCGGTGCCCCGGGTACGGGAGGTCGGGTTCGCCACGGTGTCTCTCCTCACTGAGGGCCTCACTGGTCGTTCAGCCCACGAACGCGACGTCGGAAGTCAGCCAGCGGCCGGCCACGCGCACGAGGTCGAGCTGGAGCCGGTAGGTGCGCGCCTGGCCCTCGGGCGCGGCGGTGTTGGTCACCTTGCTGTCGGCCACGACCAGGACGCGGGCCGAGCGCTCGTCGGACCGCACGATGCCCGCTTCCAGGACCTGTCCCTCGGACACCGATCTATTCTGGGCGACGAGCTTCGTCAGCTGCTCGGTCTGCGCGGCGAACTGCTTCTTGAAGTCGCCGGTGGCGCCCTTCAGCACGTTGCCGCTGTCCCGGTCGTAGTGCCGGTAGTCGAGCGAGGTGAAGTTCAGCGCCGACTGGCGGGCCGCCGCCAGGACATCCTGACGGCGCTGCTCCGCCCCGCGCTGGCCGGACAGGCTCAGGCCCAGCCAGACGGCCAGCACGGTGGTCAGCACGGTCGCGGCGACGAGTCCCACCGGCAGCGGCCTCAGGCGCCCCCCTCTCATGCCATCGGTCCCACGAGCAGCCATTGCCACGACTCCTTTCCGAACACGGTCTGTTCGCCGCCCGTCGAGCCGATCTCGACGGGCTTGCCGTCCGGGCCGGTCACGGTGCCGGTCTCCGGGTCGTACGGGGCCACGAACGCGGCCCGGTCGGCGCCATGCGCGCTGGTCGTCGCGCCGGGGGCGTTCTGCGCGCCGCGCACCGAGGTCCCGCCCCCACGCGGTGCCGTGCAGCGCGCGCCGGTGTTCGCCGGGCGCGTGCCGGTGTCGGCGGGGTCGCGCCGCTGGGTGCCGTAACCCTGGGTGCACGCGGGCGGGTCGTCGGCGTTCACGGTCATCCCGAAGTGGGTGGTGCCGTCGCCGGGGATGACCGTGTAGCTGCCCGCCACGGTGAGCGGCAGCGTGACCAGGGCCTGCTCGACGCCGGGCAGCCGGGCGACCGTGACCTGGCCGCCGCTGATGAGGTTGGCCAGCAGGACCGGTACGTGCGGTCGCGTGGACTTCAGCAGGGAGCCGACCTCCCGGGTGGCGGGCACGGTGTTGCCGATCAGCCGGCGCAGATCCCCGTCGCTCGACTTCATCTGCTCGGTGAGCGTGGCCAGATCGCGGGAGAACGACTTGATGGCCGAGCCGCGGTCGGCCTGGGTCTTCAGCACCTTCCGCGAGTCCTCGATCAGCGAGACCGTCTCCGGGAGCGACGCGGACGCCGACTCCACCAGCGCGTTGCCGGAGTCCACCAGACGGGTCAGGTGCGGCCCGGTGCCGGAGAACGCCTTGCCCAACTCGTCGACGGTGGTGCGCAGATCGTCCTTGCCGACCGAGGTGACCAGCCGGTCGAGGCTGAGGACCAGGTCGGTGACCGGCAGCGGGGTCCGGGTGCGGCTGCGCGGGATCGGGCTGCCGTCGACGAGATAGGGGCCGCCCGGCCCCCGTGGCTGGAGGTCGACGTACTGCTCGCCCACCGCGGAACGGTTGGCGACCACCGCGAGCGTGTCGGCCGGGATCTTCGGGGCGCCGTCCTCGATCTCCAGCGCCACCGAGACCCCGGAGCCGGTCAGCCGCAGATCGCCCACCCGGCCCACCGGCACTCCCCGGTAGGTGACCTCGGCACCGGGGAAGACGCCCCCGGACTCGGCGAAGTCGGCGCGCACGGTGTAACCGCGGTCGAGGACGTCGTCCACCAGGCCCGTGTACCGGACGCCGACGTACGACACCCCGAGAGCGGTGACGGTCGCGAAGGCGAGCAGCTGGGCCTTGACCATACGTGTGATCACGGCAGTATCCCCTTCAGCAGCAGCTCGGCGAGGCCGAGGTCGACCCCGGGCGGGAGGCGACGCGAGCCGTCCCCGGTGCCGTAGGCCGCGGTGCACACCGGCGGACACAGCAGGGTGCCGCCGTCGGACGGCGTCGAGGGCACGGCGGGCACGGAGGGCACGGAGGGCACGGGCGGGGTGGACGGCAGGGACGGGGTGGACGGCAGGGGAGCGGGGGCGCTCGGAAGACCGGGTGTCCTGGGCGTCGGGGAGGCCTTGCCCTTGCCCGGCTTGTCGGTGACGTTGCCGTAGATGCCCGCCAGGTCCAGGTCGGCGGTGATCCTCAGGTTGACGTAGTCGCCCTTGACGGCCTCCGTGGCGTTGCGCGGGAACGGGTAGGTGGTCAGCAACTCGAGGGAGTTGGGCAGGTCGTCGCCCGCCTTGTTCAGGTCCTGGAGGATGGGCCGCAGCTTCTTGAGGTTGGCGACGGTGTCGTCCCGCGAGGCGTTGACGACCTTGGTGCCCGTCGTGCCGAGCCGGGACAGGGCGGTGAGCATCTTCGTCAGGTCCTTGCGCTGGTCGGCGAGGGCCTTCAGGGCGGGCGGCATGGTGTCGACGGCCAGGGCGATCGTCTTCTTCTCCTTCTTCAGCCGCCCGGCCAGCCGGTCGACGCCCTTGAGCGCGCGCACGATCTCCGCACGCTGGTCGTCCAGGCCGCCCAGGAACGTGTCGAGCTGCTTCAGCAGGGACCTGACCCGGTTCTCACGGCCGCTGAGGGCCTTGTTCAGCTCGACGGTGATCGTCTTCAGCTGGGCCACCCCACCGCCGTTGAGCAGCGCGGACAGGGCCGACAGCACCTCCTCGACCTCCGGGTTGCGGCCGCTGCGGGAGAGCGGGACGCGGTCGCCGTCGCGGAGCCGTCCGACGGGTTCGGTGCCGGCCGGCGCGGACAGGGCCACGTACTTCTCGCCGAGCATGCTGGTCTGCCTCAGGTCGGCGACCGCGTTGCCGGGCAGCTTCACCGAGTCGGCGATCCGCAGCCGCACCCGCGCGTGCCAGCCGTCCAGCTCCACCTTCTCGACCGCGCCCACGGTGACGTTGTCCACCTTGACCGCCGACTGCGGCACCAGGTCCAGTACGTCCCGGAACTCGACGGTGACGTGGTAGGCGTGGCCGTCCGAGGCGGCGCCGCCGGGCAGCGGAACGTCGTACCAGCCGTTGAACTCGCAGCCGGTCAGCAGCAGCGAGCCGACCGCCGTCCAGGCGGCCACCTGCCCCTTGCGCAGCACACTCATGCCCGTGCCCCCAGGATTCCGCCGAGGGTCCGGTCGACCGTGCCCGTCGCCGCCGGGGCCGACGGCACCTCGGGCAGGGAGTCGAAGAGCTTCTTCAGCCCCGCACAGTCGTCGTGGTCGTCCCCGGTCGTCTTCAGGAGCGAGCAGAGCAGGGACGCCGGGTCCTGCGACGTCTGCGCGTTGTTGCGGGTGTCGAGGGTGCCGGCGACCGGGTTGTAGGCGTTCTGCAGGTTCGACAGGCCCGTGGGGGCGACGGTCAACAGCTCCTCCAGTGCGGCCCGTTGGCTGACGAGGACCTTCGTGACCTTGGCCAGGCCCTGGACGTCCGAGGTCAGCGCCTTCTTGTTGCCCTTCACGAAGCCGGACACGTCACCGAGCGCGGCGGCCAGGTACTTCAGCGCGGCCGCGAGATCCTTCCGCTCCCCGGCGAGCTGCCCGGCCACGTCGGCGAGACCGGTGTCGAACGACCGGACGCTCTTGTCGTCCGCGGCCAGTGCGGCCGTGAACACCTGGAGGTTCCGCACGGTCCCGAACAGGTCGCCGCGCCCGTCGGACAGTGTGGTGACCGCCTGGGAGAGGTCCTCGACCGTCCGGTTGAGGTTCTTGCCCTGACCCTGGAGGTTGTCCGCGCTCACGCCGAGCAGCCGGGACAGCGAGCCCTTCTTGTCGGCGCCGTTGGGGCCCAGCGCCTCGGCGGTGGTGTGGAGGCTGTCGAAGATCCGGTCCAGCTCGACGGGGACGGCCGTGCGGGACTCCGGGATGACGTCACCGTCCCGGAGCACCGCGCCCTTGCGGTACACCGGCAGCAGCTGCACGTAACGGTCGCTGACCACCGATGAGTTGACGATGGCGGCCTGCGCGTCCGCGGGGACCTTGCGGCCCTGGTCGTACTCCAGCTCCACCCGTACCCGGCCGCCCTCCGGCGTGATCTTCTCGACCTCGCCGATGCGGACGCCGAGGACGCGGACGTCCGAACCGGGGTAGATGCCGACGGTGCGCGGGAAGTACGCGGTGACGCGGACGGGGGCGGGGTGCGGCCACAGGAGGACGGCGAGGCCGGTGACGACCGCGAGCACGGTGAACAGGGCCAGGAGTCTGCGGATCATCGGGTGCCTCCCGTCCGGGGCGTGACCGGGGCGGCGACCAGGTTCTGGACGTAGGAGTCGAACCAGCGGCCGTTGCCGAGGGTGTTGGTGAACAGCCGCACGTAGGGGGCGAGGAGCCGGACGCTGCGGTCGAGGCTCGTCTGGTTGCGTTCGAGCATCTTCACGAAGGTGTTGAGGTTCTTCAGGGCGGGCCCGATCTGCTTGCCGTTGTCGTCGACCAGGCCGGACAGCTCGATGCCCAGCAGCGCGGAGCTCTTGAGCAGCTTGTGGATCGCCTGGCGCCGCTTGCCGATCTCCTTGAACAGTTCGTCGCCGTCCTTCACCAGCGCGGAGAAGTCCTTCGTATGGCCGGCCAGCACCTTGGTGACTCCGTTCGCGTGGTCGAGGAGCCCGCGCAGCGACTTGTCCCGGGAGGCGACGGTCCTGGAGATCCGCGACAGCCCCTTGATCGAGGCCCGCACCTCCTCGGGCGAGTCCTGGAAGGTGACGGAGATCGTGTCCAGCGCCTTCGCGAGCCGGTCCGTGTCGACCTCCTCGGTGGTGGTCGTCAGGTCGCTGAACGCCTGCACGACGTCGTACGCCGACACGGTCCGCCGGAGCGGGATCTCGCTGCCCGGCTTCAACTGGCCCGGCCCTTCCGGGTGCAGGGCCAGGTACTTCGCTCCCAGGATCGTCTTGACCCGGATCGACGCGCCCGTGTCGGTACCGAACGCCGGGTGGCCCTTCACCTTGAAGGTGACCTTGACATGGTCGCCGTCCAGGTCGACGTCCTCGACCTTGCCGACCTTGACCCCGGCGATCCGTACCTCGTCGCCCGGCTTGATCCCGCCGGCCTCCGAGAAGGCCGCGGTGTACGTCTCACCGCCGCCGATCAGCGGCAGGCTGTCGGCGTTGAAAGCGGCGACCGCGAGCAGCGCGAGGACGGTGAGGCCGACGGCGCCGACGACGACGGGGTTGCGCTCGCGGAACGGCTTCAGGCGCGGGCGCTTCAGCCGGATCCTGGGCAGCTTCGGCGGCAGGACGCGCACCTTCACCAGTGGTTCGGGGCGGGCCTTGCGCTTCGGCAGCCGGGGTAGCTTCGGCAGCCGGGGTAGCTTCGGTAGTTTCGGCGGCAGCACCCGTACTTTGACCAACGGCTCGGGGCGGCGGGTCCTGCGCCGCGGGACGCGCATGCTCATCCGCCACACCTCGCCCGTGCGACGTGCAGCTCCGGGGTGATCACCTGCTTGGTCTTCGGCAGCACGATCCGGCCGTCGAAGTCGCAGAGGTAGAAGTTGAACCACGAGCCGTACGACGCCGTCCCGGTCAGCTTGTCGAGCTTGTTCGGCAGCCGTTTCAGGACGCCCTCCACGGTCTCCTCGTTCTTGTTCAGCGTTCCGGTGAGCCGGCCGAGGCCGGCGATGTCGTCCTTGAGCGGCGGACGCGCGTCCTTCAGCAGCCCCGAGGTGGCCTCCGCCAGGTCGCCGATGCCCACCAGTGACTTACCGATGGGCTTGCGGTCGGCGGACAGGCCCGAGATCACCCGCCGCAGCTGCTTCAGCAGCTCGGAGAAGCGGGAGCCGCGCTTGTCGAGCGTCTCCAGGACGGTGTTGAGGTTGCCGATCACCGAGCCGATCAGCCGGTCGCGGTCGGCGAGGGTCGTGGTGAGGGAGGCCGTGTGGGCGAGCAGGCTGTTCACCGTGCCGCCCTCGCCCTGGAGGGTTTTGATGATCTCGGTGGCGAGCTGGTTGACGTCGCTCGGGCTGAGCGCGGCGAACAGCGGCTTGAAGCCGTTCAGCAGGGCGTTGAGGTCCAGCGCCGGCTGGGTCCGCGTCGGCGGGATGGTGCCGCCGGGCCGCAACCGGGTGGTGCCGTCGCCGGTGCCCTCGGTCAGCGCGATGTACCGCTGCCCGACCAGGTTGCGGTAGCGGACGACCGCATGGGTGCCGGCGAGCAGGGGCCGGTCCGCGGTGACGGTGAACGTGACCTCCGCCAGGGTCCGGTCCTTGATCCGGATGCCCTCGACCTCCCCGACCCGGACTCCGGCCACCCTGATGTCGTCGCCGGTCTCCAGCCCGGTCACGTCGGTGAACACCGCGTGGTAGGTCTCCTTCGGGGTGAAGGAGATGTTGACGATGGTGGCGGCGAGCAGCGCCGTCGCCGCGATCGTGACCAGCGCGAAGAGGCTGAACTTGATCAGCGGGGCGGCGGTCTGCCGGGCTCCTGCCCTGCTCATGCGACACTCACCGCCGTTCCGCGCGCGAGCGGCCCGAACAGCAGGGTCGCGACGGGCGGCACCTCGTCCGCGGGGACGCCCATGACGGGGGCCACGAGCGAGCCGACCGCCCGCTGCTCGGCCTCGGTGGCGGACACGTCGGCACCTCCGGGAAGTACGCCGCCGGAACCTCCGGCCGACGTACCGTCGTTGAGACGGGGTTTCGGTCCGGGCACCCGCGGATGCGGCAGGCCACGGCAGTCCGGGCCCGACCGCTCGCCGTAGACCGGCTCCTCACCGGGCTGGTACGCCCCCTGCGGCCGGACGACTTCGAGGGTGATCCGCATCTCCCCGCCCCGGAACGCGTCCTCCGACGCCCTCTCCTGCCGGACGAGGCCCTGGAACAGGCACGGGTACTCGGGGGAGTAGCGGGCGAAGAGCTCCAGCGTGGGGCGGGAGACCCGGCCCAGAGTGATCAGCCGGTCGCCGTTCTCGGACAGGAAGTCGTTCGCCGTGCCCGCCATGGCTGCGGTCGAGCGGAGGCCGGCGGCCAGTCGGTCCTTTTTCTCGACGATCGTCCGGCTGGTGGTGACCGTGTTGCGCAGGGTCCGCATCAGGTCGGGCGCGGCGTCGCCGTAGACCTCGGCCACGTCGGCGAAGCGCGAGATGTCCTCCTTGATCGACGGCAGGTGCGGGTTGAGGCGGCGCAGATAGCCCTCCACCCGGGTGAGGTTGTCGCCGATCCGGTCACCGCGGCCCTCCAGCGCGGTGGCGAACGCCGAGAGGGTGGCGTTGAGTTCACCGGGCCGGACGGTACGCAGCAGCGGCAGCAGGTCGTTCATCAACTGCTGCACCTCGATGCCGACCTTCGTACGGTCCTGGGTGATGACGTCTCCCGCACGAATGGGCCGAGCCGAGGACCGCGCGGACCCGGCGGGCGCCACCAGGTCGACGTACTTCTCCCCGAACAGCGTCTTGGGCAGCAGCCGCGCGTGCACGTCCGAGGGGATGTACGAGACGTACCGGGGCTTGAGCGCGATGTCGAGCGTGGCCTTCGTGCCGTCCGCGTGCACCTCGCGCACCTCGCCGACCAGCAGCCCACGCAGCTTGACGTCGGCGCGCGGGTCGAGCTGGTTGCCGAGGGCGTCGGCCTCCAGGGTGATCCGTACCACGGACGTGAACGCCTGCTGGTACACGGCCACCGCGAGCGACAGCAGCAGCGCGAGCACGGCGATGAACGCGATGCCGTACAACCTGAGTCTCACTTTGCGCATGCGCACCTCTCTCACCCCGCGATCCGTACGGTCGTGTTGGCGCCCCAGATCGCGAGGCTCAGGAAGAAGTCCAGGACGTTGATGGCGACGATGGACGTGCGCACCGCCCGGCCCACCGCGACGCCGACGCCCGCCGGACCGCCGCTCGCGTGGTAGCCGTAGTAGCAGTGCACCAGGATGATCAGGACGGCGAAGACGATCACCTTGCCGAAGGACCACAGGACGTCCACCGGCGGCAGGTACTGCTGGAAGTAGTGGTCGTAGGTGCCTGTCGACTGCCCGTAGTAGCCGGTGGTGATGGTGCGGGCGGCGAAGTACGAGGACAGCAGCCCGATCACGTACAGCGGGATCACCGCGACGAAGCCGGCGATCATCCTCGTCGTCACCAGGAACGGCAGCGACGGGACGCCCATCACCTCCAGCGCGTCGGTCTCCTCGCTGATCCGCATCGCACCGAGCTGCGCGGTGAACCCGGCGCCGACGGTCGCGGACAGGGCGAGTCCGGCCACCAGCGGGGCGATCTCCCGGGTGTTGAAGTACGCCGACAGGAACGCCACGAAGTTGGAGGTGCCGAGCTGGTTCAGGGCCGCGTAGCCCTGGAGGCCGACCTCGGTGCCGGTGAAGAAGGAGAGGAAGGCGATCACGCCGACCGTGCCGCCGACGACGGCGAGCGCGCCACGGCCGAAGCTCACCTCGGCCAGCAGCCGCAGGATCTCCTTCTTGTAGCGGCGCAGGGTGCGGCCCGTCCAGGCCAGCGAGCGGCCGTAGAAGGACAGCTGGGTGCCCAGTTCCTCCAGGGAGCGCAGCGGGCGGTCGAAGACTCTTTGCGGTCTCATCGGCTACCCCTTCTGCGGGACGATCTGGAAGTACGCCGCGGTCATCACGAAGTTGGTCACGAACAGCAACATGAAAGTGATCACCACGGACTGGTTGACGGCGTCGCCCACGCCCTTCGGACCGCCCTTCGCGGTGAGCCCCTTGTACGAGGCGACGATCGCCGCGATGGCTCCGAACACCAGCGCCTTGAGCTCGGCCGCCCACAGGTCGGACAGCTGGGCCAGCGTGGTGAACGACGCCAGGTAGGCGCCGGGCGTGCCGTTCTGGAGAACGACGTTGAAGAAGTAGCCGCCCGCGACGCCGACGACCGAGACGAGGCCGTTGAGGAGGACGGCCACGACCATCGACGCCAGCACGCGCGGTACGACGAGCCGGTGGATCGGGTCGATGCCGAGCACCTGCATCGCGTCGATCTCGTCCCGGATCTTGCGTGCCCCGAGGTCCGCGCAGATCGCCGTGCCACCCGCGCCCGCGATGAGCAGCGCGGTGACGATCGGCGAGGCCTCGCGCAGCACGGCGAGCACGGACGCGGCACCGGAGAAGGACTGCGCGCCCAACTGACGCGTGAGGCTGCCGATCTGGAGTGCGATGACGGCCCCGAAGGGGATCGAGACAAGAGCCGTCGGCAGGATGGTGACGCTCGCGACGAACCAGGCCTGCTGAATGAACTCCCGTGCCTGGAACGGCCGCCGGGGCAGGGTCCGGACGACGTCCAGCGCCATCGCGAAGAGGTTGCCGGAGTGCCGCAGCGCACCCGTCGGGGAGAGGCTCATGCGCCCGCCACCCCCGTCCCGTGCAGCTCGGCCTCCCGGCCGGCGATCGCCTCCCAGCGGGGTGGGCGGGTGATGCCGGGACCGGGCAGCAGGCGGGGAGGCAGCGCGTCGTCTGAGCCGCCCTCGTCGATCTGGGCCAGCTCCTGCTCCACCTGCGCCGCGTCCTTCTCCTCCGCCATGCCGATCGGCCCCTGCATCCGGCCGTTCAGGAACTGCCGCACAACGGGCTCGTCACTGGTCAGCAGCTGCTCGCGCGGCCCGAACATCACCAGCTCGCGCCGGAACAGCAGCCCGATGTTGTCGGGTACCTGGCGGGCCGAGGCGATGTCATGCGTGACGATCAGGAAGGTCGCGTCGATCTGCGCGTTGAGGTCGACGATGAGCTGGTTGAGGTAGGCCACGCGCACCGGGTCCAGGCCCGAGTCCGGCTCGTCGAACAGGATGATCTCCGGGTCGAGGACCAGGGCCCGGGCGAGCCCGGCCCGCTTGCGCATACCGCCGGAGATCTCGCCGGGCAGCTTACCCTCCGCGCCGATCAGCCCGACCATGTCCATCTTCTCGAGCACGATCCGCCGGATCTCGCTCTCGGACCTGCGGGTGTGCTCGCGCAGCGGGAAGGCGATGTTGTCGTACAGGTTCATCGAGCCGAACAGCGCGCCGTCCTGGAACAGCACGCCGAACAGCTTCCGCACCTCGTACAGGTCGTGCTCACGCAGGCGGGTGATGTCCCGGCCCGCGACCTTCACCGAGCCACGCTCCGGCTTGAGCAGCCCGACGAGCGTCTTGAGGAACACCGACTTGCCCGTCCCCGAGGGGCCGAGCATCACCGAGACCTCCCCGGCGGGCAGCGTCAGCGAGACGTCCTGCCAGATGACCTGGTGGCCGAAGGACTTGGTCAGCCCTTCCACACAGATCTCCACACCCATCCGGTTTCACCCTTCGCCCGTGGAGCAGCTCCGACATCTGCTCTACGGGGAGGGGCGGGGCGTCCGTCGCGGCGAGCACGATTTTTTTTCGGACGTGTTTACGGCGCGCTACGGCAGCTTCACGGCGGACACGCTCGGGGTGGGTACGGGCAGGGAAACGGAGGGGAGCGACGGCGACGAGGGCAGCGACGGTGACGAGGGCAGCGACGGTGACGAGGCCAACGACGGCACAGACGGCACAGAAGGCACAGACGGCACAGAAGGCACAGCGGGCACCGCGGACTCCACGGGCAGCTTGGGAAGCGGGGGCGAGGAGACCTCCGGCACGGCCGGCACGGACAGCGGGACGAGGGTGTCGCCGGCGGGCGATCGGGTCGCCGCCCGGCTCGGGGCCGTCGCCGGCGTCGAAGGCCTGCGCGGCTGCGGAGCGCGCGCCCGCCCGGCGCTGTCGGTGCTGCCGGCCACCTGCGCCCCGCTGGACACCGTCGGCCGCGGAGCCGGAGCGGCCGTGCCACCGCCCCCGTCGAGCGCGTACGGCAGCACGAACCCCGCCACTGCCAGGGTCGCCGCCGTAGAGGTGACCGCCACCGCCTGGGCCTTCCCGCCCCCGCGCAGCCGCCCGCGCCCGACCAGGAACAGGACGAGCCCCAGCGTCCCGGCCAGCGAGGCGCGCAGCGTCCGCCGGGCCCGGGCCAGCAGCGACTCGACGGTCCGGTAGCTGAGCCCCATCCGCACGGCGACCTGGCCGACGTCCAGATCCTCGGACTTCAGCCGGAGCGCCTCCGCCTGCCGGGCGGGCAGCTCCCCGCTGCGCACGGCGAGCCACTTCGCCTCGGCCCGGTCGCACACCGCCTCCTCGACGGGTACCGGGCCCGGCGGGACGAGCACGCGGCGGCTGCCCACCTCGGCCTCGCGGTTGACCTGCCGGTAGCGGTCGACGCACAGCCGCATCGTCACCGTCGTCAGCCAGGCGCCGAGCCGCTCGTCATCGAGGTCCGGGCGCTCCGCGGCCCGCAGCATCGCCTCGTGCACGGCGTCCTCGGCGTCCTCCTGGCTCATCGAGCGGCGCCGGGCCACCTTGAGCAACTGCTCGCGGTGGCTCCACGTACGCTGCCAACGCTCGTCGGCGGTCGTTGTGTCCGCAGGCATGTCCGTAGCCATGAGGGCCCCTTCGCACTCACCCGCCGGTCCGGTGCTTCCGGCGGGTGGCGTGACATTACCGCCGAGTATCCGCGGTTGTGGAGGGGGCGACGCGCATCGTGTTCGAGCTGTTGCTGGTCAGCGACCCCACGTCGGGCAGCACACCGCCGCCGGGCAGGGTGAGGGTCGGTCCCGGGACGGGTACCGGCGGCGTCTTCGACTCCTTCGGGGCGCCGGCCGTACGGGTCGGGGTGGGGGTGGGGGAGGACGAGGCGGGTGGGGTCGACGGCGTGCGCGACGGGCCCGGGCCCGGGTCGCGGTCCTGCGACGGCTTCGGCGAGGGCATCGGGGTCTTCGGGCGGGACGGCTTCGGCCGGTCCCGGGACTCGGCGGGCGCGTCCGGCACCAGGCGGTGTCCGGTCAGGTAGTACGCGTACCAGGCCCTGACCGTGCGCAGATAGGCTTCCGAGTGGTTGTAGCCGAGGATCGCCCGGTCCAGGTCGGCGGGGTTCGAGAGGTCCCGGCCACCGGCGCACAGGTAGCGGCCGGCGGCGAGCGCCGCGTCGAAGACGTTGTCCGGGTCCGCGTGCCCGTCGCCGTTGCCGTCCGCGCCCCAGTGGGCCCAGGTCGACGGGATGAACTGCATCGGGCCGACCGCGCGGTCGTACACCGCGTCCCCGTCGTACGCGCCGCCGTCGGTGTCCGCTACGACGGCGAAGGCACCGCCGGTCAGCCGGGGCCCGAGGATCGGTGTCACGGTCGTACCGTCCGGGCTCACCCGGCCGCCCCGCGCCTGCCCGGACTCCACCTGGCCGACCGCGGCCAGCAGTTGCCAGCGCAGCCGGCACCCGGGCGCGGTGCGCGCCAGCTCCTCCTCGGCGCGCCGGTACGCGGCGAACACGCTCGCGGGCAGGGCCCCGCCCGCCCCTTCCGGCACCGTGCGCTGCTTCGGATCACCGGTCCGCAGGGGCGGCAGGGCGGTGCGGTAGGGGGTGTCGCCGGACACGCTGGGGCCGTCCTCGACGGCCGCTGCCCTCCGCGCGGGCTCCGAGCCCTGCGCCGAGGCCGCCCGCGGCGCCTGGGACGCGGTCAGCACGGCCATCGCCGCCGCCGCGATCGCAGTTCCCCTGGCTCCTCGGAGTGCTCCCCCGCGTACGCGTCGCGTCACCTTTCCGTCCCCTTCCCGAGTGGATTCCGTCCTCTGCTCTACGCGGGCGGGCGGCCGGTCCGTCGCACGGCGGGCGGGGAATTCGGGGGCCTGCGGCGGGGTGGCTTCCGGGAGCGAGGGACGAACGCGGTTCCGTTAAGGTCTCCCCAAGCGGCCGGGGCGGTCCGGCCCCGGTCGCGGACCTGGCGGTACGCGCGGGTCGGGAGCGGATGCCTTGGGGGCACAGTGCGACTGAAAGTGGAGTTCACGACCGAGCCCTTCGATCTCGACGAGGCACCCGCGCACGCGCTGGTCGCCCGGGAGGTCATCGAGGCGGCCGAACTGGACGCGGTGGACGTCGGCCCGTTCGGCAACACGGCGGAGGGCGCCGCCGACGCCGTGCTCGGTGCCGTGGACGCTCTGCTGCGCAGGAGCCTGGAGGCCGGCGCCACCCGGATCTCGCTGCAGGTCAATGTGGTCGGAGAGGGCGAGAAGTGACCGGTACCGGGGAAGAGCCCTTCATCGCGGCCGTCAAGCCGCTGGTCGACGCGATGGGCGCGGTGCTGATCCCGCCGGACGAGGCCGGCGCCGAGGACGTGGTGCTCGCCTGGGAGGGCGTCGACGTGGTCGCCGTACGCCTGCCCCAGCTCGCCGACTCGCTGGACCACATCCTGGCCGCCATGGAGCGCAGGCAGGGCAAGCCGCTGGCCGAGCTGGACCGCAAGGCCAAGCAGGAGGTCGTACGCATACTGGAGGCACGGGGCGCCTTCGCCGTGCGGCACGGCGTGGAGACTGTGGCGAGCGCGCTCGGGGTGAGCCGCTTCACGGTCTACAACTACCTCAACCGTGAGAAAGAGGGCTGAGAGCCGCCCGGGAGGTAACCCCGAATTTTCAACAAAGTGTTGACGTGATGTTTCCGAGGGCGTTAGCTATCGGCAGCCCGTTCAGCACGAAGGCCGTTTCCGGCCACGGAGGCTCCCGTGACTTCGACTTCCACGCCCCCGGGCCTGGCCCGGTTCAACGACCTGGAGGAGCCCGCGGCCCTCGCCGCCCTCCACGAGGCGTGCGCGTCCACCGAATGGGCCCGGCGACTGCTCGCCGCCCGCCCCTACGCCACCGTGGAGGACCTCTACACCGCCAGCGACGCCGCCATGGCCGAGCTGACCACCGCGGATCTCGAAGAGGCGATGGCCGGGCACCCGCCGATCGGGCGCCCCACACCCGGTGACCCGACCTCCGCCCGCGAACAGCGTGGCATGGCCGGCGCCGCCGAGGAGCTCAAGGCCGAGATGCTCGACCTCAACCTGGCCTACCAGGACAGGTTCGGCCATGTGTTCCTCATCTGCGCCACCGGCAGGACCGCCGAGCAGATGCGCGACGCGGTCAAGGAACGGATCGGCAACTCACCGGAGCAGGAGCGGGAGATCGTCCGCACCGAGCTGGGCAAGATCAACCGCATCCGACTGGCCCGACTCGTCGAAGAGGACGCCTGACACCATGAGCACCAGCACCACCGCCTCCGTGTCCACGCACATCCTGGACACCTCGCTCGGCCGCCCCGCCGAGGGCGTCGCCGTCCAGCTCTCCGCCCGCAGCGGAAGAGAAGCGGACTGGCAGACGCTCGGCGACTCCGCGACCGACGCCGACGGCCGGTGCAAGGACCTGCCGGCCCTGCCGGAGGGGACCACCCACGTACGGCTCGACTTCGCGGTCGAGACGTACTTCGAAGAGAAAACTGCGAAGAAGCAAGCCGATGCGCAGCAGGACGCCCCCGCGAATCGGGACAGCGGACCTGGGGTGTTCTTCCCGGAGGTGGCGATCACGTTCGCCGTCGTACCGGGCGAGCATTACCACGTGCCGCTGCTGCTCAACCCGTTCGGCTACTCCGTTTACCGAGGGAGCTAGCTAAATGCCCACCATCCTGGGACAGAACCAGTACGGCAAGGCCGAGAACCGAGTCGTCAAGATCACGCGGGACGGCGCCACCCATCACATCAAGGACCTCAACGTATCCGTGGCGCTGAGCGGCGACATGGAAGAGGTCCACTACTCCGGCTCCAACGCCAACGTCCTGCCGACCGACACCACCAAGAACACGGTGTTCGCGTTCGCCAAGGAGTACGGCATCGAGTCCGCCGAGCAGTTCGGCATCCACCTCGCCCGCCACTTCGTCACCTCGCAGGACCCGATCCACCGCGCCCGGATCCGCATCGAGGAGTACGCCTGGGAGCGGATCGAGACCTCCGACGCCAACTCCAAGTTCATCGGCGCGGACGAGGTCAAGCACTCGTTCGCGAAGAAGGGCCAGGAGACCCGCGTCACCCAGATCACCTACGACGGTGACAAGTGGGAGGTCGTCTCGGGCCTGAAGGACCTGACGGTGATGAACTCGACCAACTCCGAGTTCTGGGGCTACGTCAAGGACAAGTACACGACGCTGCAGGAGGCGTACGACCGCATCCTGGCCACGTCGGTCTCCGCCCGCTGGCGGTTCAACTGGACCGACGACGAGCAGAAGATGCCCAACTGGGAGAAGTCCTACGAGCAGGTCAGGAAGCACATGCTCCAGGCCTTCGCCGAGACGTACTCCCTCTCGCTGCAGCAGACGCTGTACCAGATGGGCGCGCGCATCATCAACAACCGCGGCGAGATCGACGAGGTGCGCTTCTCGCTGCCGAACAAGCACCACTTCCTGGTGGACCTCGAGCCGTTCGGACTGAAGAACGACAACGAGGTCTACTTCGCCGCCGACCGTCCCTACGGCCTCATCGAGGCCACCATCCTGCGGGACGGCTGTCAGGCCCTTATCCCGGTCGACATGACCAACCTCTGACGCGGGACGCGCGTCCCCGGCCCCGCCGCCCGGGCCGGGGGCCCGCCACACCGGAGGGAACACCATGGCACTGCCTGCAAAGGGGCCCGGCACAGCCCCCTGTTCCACCCCGCCGGTGCACACCGATGACGCCGTCACGTCCGTGCACCCGGTGGACGAGAAGCTCCACCTCTCGCGGCTCGTCCCCGCCGCTCTCCAGCACATCGCCGCGATGTACGCGGGCGTTGTCACTCCTGCGCTCATCATCGGCCAGGCCTGCGGACTCGACATCGCGGCCCGCACCCGGCTCATCGCCGCGAGCCTGCTCATCGCGGGCGTCGCCACCATCCTGCAGACCCTCGGCGTCAAGGGCGTCGTCGGCAATCGGCTGCCCTTCGTCAACGCCGCCTCCTCCGCGGGCATCGCCCCGATCCTCGCGATCGCCGAGACGAACGGCAAAGGCCACCAACTCCCGGCCATCTACGGCGCGGTGATGGTCGCCGGCGTCTTCTGCCTGGCGATCGGCCCGTTCTTCGGCCGACTGCTCCGCTTCTTCCCGCCCCTGGTCACCGGCGTCGTCATCACCCTGATCGGTGTCACGCTGATGCCCGTCCCGGTGAGCTGGGCGCAGGGCGGCGACAAGACCGCCGCCGACTTCGGCGCCATGCGGCATCTCGCGCTCGCCGGGTTCACCCTCGCCGTCATCCTGCTGATCCAGCGCTTCGGCCGCGGCTTCGTCAAACAGGTCGCCCTGCTCTTCGGGCTGCTCATCGGCACCCTGGCCGCCATCCCGTTCGGCATGGCCGACTTCAGCGGTCTGCGGTCGGCGCCCGTCGCCGCACTGCCCACGCCGTTCGCCTTCGGCGCACCCGAGTTCCAGCCCGCGGCCATCCTGTCGCTGTGCATCGTGATGCTCGTGCTGATGACCGAGAGTTCCGCCGGCATGCTCGCCCTCGGTGAGATCTGCGACCGCCGCGCGAACGCCAGGACGATCACGCGCGGCCTGCGCACCGACGGCATCGCCACCCTGATCGGCCCGGTCTTCGGCGGCTTCCCCACCTCCGCCTTCGCCCAGAACGTCGGCGTGGTCTCGCTCACCCGGGTACGCAGCCGCTACGTCGTCGCCGTCGCCGGCGGCACCCTGCTGGTCCTCGGCGCCTTCCCGGTGCTCGGGGCGGTCGTCTCCCTGGTTCCCATGCCGGTCCTCGGCGGCGCGGGCATCGTGCTCTTCGGCTCGATCGCCGTCAGCGGCATCCGTACCCTGTCGGAAGCGGGCCTCGACGACAGCTCCAACATCGTCCTGGTGGCCGTGGCGCTCGGCGCGGGCATCATCCCGCTCGCGGCGCCGACCTTCTACGCCGACTTCCCGGCCTGGGCGCAGACCGTGCTCGGCTCCGGCATCAGCGCCGGCGCGCTCGTCGCGGTCCTGCTCAACCTGTTCTTCCATCACCTCGGCACCCGGAGCAGCGGTCCCGCTCCGGCACTCGAATCCTCCTAGGCTCCTGCCGTGCCCTCCCGTGGACACCCGGCCACCTCCCGTCCACGCGCCGCCACTGAAAGACAAGGAAGCACCATGGCATCATCGGCAGCCCAGCGCATCGTCATCGAGAACTGTGCGATCGCGACCGTGGACGCGGGTGACACCGAGTACGCCTCCGGGTACCTGGTCCTCGCCGGCAACCGGATCGAGTCGGTCGGTGCGGGCAAGGCCCCCGAGGGCCTGGAGCACGTGGTGCGCCGGATCGACGCGAGCGGCCATCTGGCCACGCCCGGTCTGGTCAACACCCACCACCACTTCTACCAGTGGATCACCCGCGGCCTGGCCACCGACCACAACCTGTTCAACTGGCTCGTCGCGCTCTACCCGACCTGGGCGCGCATCGACGAGCAGATGACACACGCGGCCGCGCAGGGGTCCCTCGCCATGATGGCCCGCGGCGGTGTCACCACCGCCATGGACCACCACTACGTCTTCCCGCGGGGCTCCGGCGACCTGTCCGGCTCGGTCATCAGGGCCGCCGCCGAGACGGGCGTCC
Organism: Streptomyces sp. NPDC045022; assembly: GCF_056432605.1. NCBI lineage: Bacteria > Bacillati > Actinomycetota > Actinomycetes > Kitasatosporales > Streptomycetaceae > Streptomyces > Streptomyces sp. NPDC045022. Next base: position 91,354 of record NZ_JBWKIR010000002.1, on the reverse strand, counting down.
GCTTCACGCTGGCCCGCGGCTCGATGGACCGCAGCGAGAAGGACGGCGGCCTGCCGCCGGACTTCGCCGTGGAGACGCTGGAGGGCGCGCTCGCCGCGACCGAGGAGACCGTCAAGAAGCACCACGACGCCTCCTTCGACGCCATGACACAGGTGGCGGTCGCCCCCTGCTCGCCGTTCTCCGTCTCCACCGAACTGCTCCGCCAGGGCGCCGAGTTGGCCCGCCGGCTGGGCGTACGGCTGCACACCCACGGCTCGGAGACCGCGGAGGAGGAGAAGTTCTGCCACGAGCTGTTCGGCATGGGCCCGACCGACTACTTCGAGTCCACGGGCTGGCTCGGTGAGGACGTGTGGATGGCGCACTGCGTCCACATGAACGACTCCGACATCGCCGCCTTCGCCCGCACCAGGACCGGGGTCGCCCACTGCCCCTCGTCCAACGCCCGCCTCGCGGCCGGCATCGCCCGCGTCCCCGACCTGCTCAAGGCGGGCGTGCCCGTGGGTCTCGGCGTCGACGGCACCGCCTCCAACGAGTCCGGCGAACTCCACACCGAACTGCGCAACGCCCTGCTGATCAACCGCCTCGGCGCCCACCGCGAAGCCGCCCTCACCGCCCGCCAGGCGCTGCGGCTCGGCACCCACGGCGGCGCCCAAGTCCTCGGCCGGGCCGAGCAGATCGGCTCACTGGAGCCCGGCAAGCTGGCCGACCTGGTGCTGTGGAAGATGGACACCCTCGCACACGCCTCCATCGCCGACCCGGTGACCGCGCTGGTGTTCGGCGCCGCGGCCCCGGTCACCGCGTCCTTCGTCAACGGCGAGCAGATCGTCGAGAACGGCCGCCTGCTCACCGTCGACGAGGACGCCATCGCCCGCTCCACCCGTGAGGAGGCCCAGCGCCTCGCCCGGATCGCCGCCCAGGGCTGATCCACCCCACAGACTCCGGCCGAGAGGGACGGCTCCCGGCCGGGGCCGTGGATCCGAGCGGGATCCACGGCAAGCCGGCTCCGGGGCGCGTGCCAACGCGCGCCCCGGAGGCGGTCACCCCCACACCGCTCGCTCACCGCTCATGCGCCACCCCCGTCACGGTCCCGCACGACCACACGCTTCACCTCCCTGAAACCCACGTCGGCGACGACGTGTTACCTGCCCGGAGGACCCGCCGTGGCCGCCCATCCAGTTGACGAGAAACTCCCCGCCCTCAAAATGGCGACCAGCGGCCTGCAGCATGTGGCCGCCATGTACGCCGGAGTCGTTGCCCCGCCCCTGATCGTCGGCGCGGCCGTGGGCCTTACCGCGACCGACCTGACGTTCCTCACCGGCGCCTGCCTGTTCACCGCGGGCCTCGCCACCTTCCTCCAAACCCTGGGCATCTGGAAGATCGGTGCCCGGCTGCCCTTCGTCAACGGCGTCACCTTTGCCGGTGTCGCCCCCATGACCGCCGTCGCCGCCTCCACCGAGGACAAGTCCGACGCCCTGCCGATCATCTTCGGCGCGGTGATCGTCGCCGGCCTCCTCGGCTTCCTCGCCGCCCCCTTCTTCAGCAAGGCCGTCCGCTTCTTCCCGCCCGTCGTCACCGGCTCCGTCATCACCCTGATCGGCGTCTCCCTGCTGCCGGTCGCCTTCGGCTGGGCCCAGGGCCCCGACCCGAAGGCCCACGACTACGGTTCGACGACCTACCTCACCCTCGCCGGCGTCACCCTGCTCATCGTCCTGCTGCTGCGCCGCTTCACCCGCGGCTTCGTCAAGCAGATAGCCGTGCTGCTCGGCCTGGTCGTCGGCACGCTCATCGCGATACCGTTCGACGTCACGGACTTCGGGCCCGTCGCGGACGCCGACGTGGTGGGCTTCCCGACGCCGTTCCACTTCGGCGCCCCGCAGTTCCAGCTCGCCGCCATCCTCTCGCTGTGCGTGGTGATGGTGGTCTCGATGACCGAGTCGACCGCCGACATGCTGGCACTCGGCGAGATCGTCGAACGCCCCGCCGACGAGAAGACCATCGCGGCCGGCCTGCGTGCGGACACCCTCGGCTCGGCGCTCAGCCCGCTCTTCAACGGCTTCATGTGCAGCGCCTTCGCCCAGAACATCGGCCTGGTGGCGATGACGCGGATCCGCAGCCGGTACGTCGTCGCGACCGGCGGCGGCTTCCTGGTGCTGATGGGCCTGTGCCCGATGGCCGCATCCCTCATCGCGGTGGTACCCCGCCCGGTCCTTGGCGGCGCCGGCATCGTCCTGTTCGGCTCGGTCGCCGCGAGCGGCATCCAGACCCTGGTCAGGGCCGGCCTCGACAGGGACAACAACGTCCTGATCGTGGCCGTGTCGCTCGCCGTCGGGATCATCCCGATCACCACGCCGGAGTTCTACCACTCCTTCCCCGGGACCGCGAAAATCGTCCTGGACTCCGGCATCTCCACGGGCTGCGTGACGGCCGTGGTCCTCAACCTGCTCTTCAACCACCTCGGCAAGGGCCGCGAGGCCCAGGACGTCACCCATCCGATGGAGGCGGGGGAGGAGATCGCCGCCGCACACTGAGACCGGGCGGGCCGGGGGTACGGAATCGCTGTACCACCGGCCCGCCGTGGGGCACGCTGGGTGTCATGAACGAGTCCGGCCGTGTCGAGGCCTTCAGCGATGGGGTGTTCGCCATCGCCATCACCCTGCTCATCCTGGACATCAAGGTGCCCGAGGCCGGTGAGCACGGCGGCCTGTGGCACGCGCTCGGCGCACAGTGGCCGTCGTACGCCGCCTATGTGGTGAGCTTCCTGGTCATCGGCATCATGTGGGTCAACCACCACCAGGTCTTCAGCTACGTCGCCCGGATCGACCGGCCCCTGATGTTCCTGAACCTGCTGCTTCTCATGGTCGTGGCCGCGGTGCCCTGGCCGACCGCGATGCTCGCCGAGTACCTGCGCGAGGGCACCGCCTCGCACGCGGCGGCCGCGGTGTACAGCCTGGTCATGGTCGCCATGGCCCTCGCCTTCCAGGCCCTGTGGTGGCACCTGACCCGCACCGGCCACCTCTTCGACGCCCGTGTGGACATCGAAGCGGCCCGGGCCACCCGAGCCCGGTTCGCCCTGGGTTCCCTCGGCTACCCCCTCTCGGTCGGCCTGGCCTTCGTCTCCGCGCCCCTGACCCTGGCCGCACACGGCCTGATAGCCCTGTACTACGGCTTCAACCAAGTCCCCGTGCCGACCCGTCAGGACCCCGTCACACCATGAGAACGGCGAGCAGGTGTCCGCGGCATCGTGGGCCGCCTACAGGCCGAACAGACCGAGGTCCGTCGTCAGCTCCTTGAACATCTCCCGGGGATCGGCGAGCAGTCTGCGCTCCTTCAGGTCCAGTAGGCCGCCCACCGCTGTGACCTCGGCCGCCAGGGTGCCGTCGGTCTTGCGTATCTCCTGGCGGATCCGGAAGGTCTTGCCGTCACCCCACTCGAACTCACAGGTGACATCGACCTCGTCACCGGCGAGCAGTTCTCGCCGGTAGCGGATCGTCGTCTCCAGCGCCACCGGACCCACACCCCGGCCCACGAGCCGGGCCTGGCTCACCCCGGCCGCCTGGAGCAGCGACCAGCGCGCGTGCTCCGCGTAGTTGAGATACACCGCCTGATTGAGATGTCCCTGTACGTCGGTCTCGTAGCCGCGGACGGTCACACGGACGGAAAGCGGTTCGGCCACTGCTTGCCCTTCTCGCGTTCGAATCTCCGGTCGACCGATCTTGGCACGCCGGTCACGCCCGGCGCGGCGAGGCCAGCAGATAGCGCAGCCGCGTCCGGGGCTCGGTGTACTCGCCCGTCTGCCACCCGGCCCGGCCCAGCGTCGCCGCGCAGGCCGCCAGCGTCTCCGCGTCCGGCGCGTACACCGCGACCGCCTCCGGCTGCGGGGTCGCCCGTACCCGGTACCCGTCCGCTTCCCCGCCCGCCGGGTGGTGTTCCGCCGCCTCCAGGGCCAGCGCCGCCGCCCGCACCAGATGCGTCCGCTCCCAGCCGCACGGCCGGTCCACGGCACCATCGGGATTGGTCATCCGGCGCAGCTCCAGCAGCCCCTCCCAGGCGTTGCGCACCTCGCGCCGCCGCGCCGGCCCCGACGGCGGGGCCTCCTCTTCACCGCCGACGCGGGCCGCGAAGACCCCGGTGGACGGCGCGGGCGCCTCCGCCGGCTGCGGCACCGCCTCGCGTATCCGGTGCCCGGCAGGGGTCAGGAAGTGCTCGTGCGGCGGCCGCGGATGCCGGAAGGCGAGCCCCCGCCTCACCAGCGCCGCGAGCTGCGTCTCCGTACCGCGCAACCGGCCGGTGACCGGATCGGCGGCCTCGATCAGGCGCCGCTGCGCGGCGGTCGGCGGTCGGGTCACGGCGCGCTCCCTCCGGTGCCTTCGCTGCACGGGGTCGCCCGGCGGACGGCCCATTCGCAGAGTACGGTGCGGGTCTGACAACGGGCCGGGTGTGCAGGCGGCCGCCCGTATGCCCCGCCGCCCTACTGCGGTGGCCGGATGTTCCACCCCGCCACGACCGGTCGCCCGTGTTCCGTGCCGAGCCGGCACAGGGTGCCCGTGGCCAGCTGGAAGAGGGCCCCGTGGTACGGCGGGAGCCCCAGGCGGCGCGCGGTGAGGACGCGCAGGAAGTGGCCGTGGGCGACCAGGACGACGACGCCCTCTGTGTTGGCGAGGGCGGCGTCCACCTTCGCCAGTATCCGGTCCGCGCGCTCCCCGACCTGCTCGGGACTCTCCCCGGGGTGCTCCGGGGGCCCCGGCACGACCCCGTCCGAGAACAGGAACCAGCCGGGCCGGCTCCGCTGGATCTCCACGGTGGTCACGCCCTCGTACCCGCCGTAGTCCCATTCGCGCAGGTCGGCGTCCACCCGTGCGTCATGGATGCCGATGAGCAGGGCGGTCTCCCGGGCCCGCTGCAGCGGGCTGACGAAGGCGGCGCCGATCCGGTGCGAACGGATCAGCGGGACCAGCCGGCGGGCCTCCTCCCGCCCGTGCTCGGTCAGGGGTACGTCGGTCCAGCCGGTGTGCCGTCCGGAGCGCGACCACTCGGTCTCACCGTGCCGGACGAGAAAGAGGTCACCCACGTCAGCGCCCTTCCCGCTCGCCTGTCAGCACGGTGTCACAGGGCGGCCGAGGCCCGCAGGACGGACTGCGCCAGTCGGCCGTTCTCCACGGCGGCGCCCACCCCGGATGGGAACGGGTAGAGCCCGGCGATGTACTCGAGGCCGAGCGCGAAGTGGTCCTCTCTCCCGGTGACCAGGTCGGGACCACCGGGTGTGCGCAGCCCGCCGAACAGCGCGGCGGTCTCCGGGATGAGCAGCGGCGGCCTTCACCCGGCGCACCACTTCGCCGGTGAGAGCAGGCGCCAGGGGGCGGGCCGTGATGCGCTGCGGAGCCGTCAGGACCCGGCCGGCGTCCGGCGCGGAGGCTCCAGGGCCATGGTCTCCCCACAGGCGTCGATCGCCGCGGCCTTGCCGTGCGCGTCCACGACGGGGACGAGCGTGGCGTCGGAGTCGTGCGGAGCCCGGACCACCGCATCGCTCTGCCTCACGCAGTACAGACCCGCGCCCTTCGCGCCGCGCGGCGTGTAGCGGAGGTCCACGGTCACGGTCCCCTTCGCGGGCACGGAGAGGGACGCGGGGTGTCCCGCGCCGGCACCGTCGATGGTCTCCGCCTTCCCGTAGTGGATCTCCACTCCCGGGTAACCGTCGAACTCACAGTTGCCCGAGCCTTTGTTGACGGCGGCCAGCCGTGCGTTGGGCCGCTTGCCGTCCTTGTCCGTGCCGTCGAGCAGGGTCAGCGTCCACTTCAGCGATGAGGTCCGGCACGGCGGTACCCTCGCGTCCGATCCGGTGCTCGTGGTGGTGCCGCAGGCCGTCAGGGCCAGGCCGGCCGTGAGGAGGGCGAGGCCCCCGGCCAGTCGAGTCGTCGTTCGCATCGTTCCCCCTGGAAGACGTGGGTGTGGTCAGGTGCCGGGGTGGACCAGTGTGTGCTCGGTGCCGAGCGCCTTGGTGCGCGTGTCGGCGTACAAGGTGGTCTCCCCGTCGGACCAGCGGACGATCAGGTCGTTGCCGACGTGGTCGGTGGTGAAGTCGCCGGCCGTCATGACCTGGGCGTGCTTCCAGAGGCTGTTCGGGCCGTGCACCCGGGCCTTGGTGCCGAGTTTCACGTTCGAGGTGTCCACGTAGGTGTCGAGCGCGCCGTCGGTCCAGCGCGCGAGGAGGTCCCAGTCGGCCGTGCGGCCGAAGTTGCCGCCGGTCAGCAGGGCGGCCTTGGTCCAGGTGCCGTTCGCCGCGCGGAGCTGCTTTCCGGTGCCGAAGGTGCCGGCGCCGACCCCGGTGTGCACGGTCACCCGCCCGTCGGACCAGCGGACCAGCAGGTCGGTGGCGCCCTTGGCGCCGTGGAACTGCCCGGCCGTGATCTGTACGGCGTTCTTCCAGCCGGAGCCGGGGGGCGCCATCCGGATCTCCCGTCCCAGGCCGGAGGCGCCGAGGTCCGGGTACAGGGTGGCCTCGCCGTCGGACCAGCGCACCAGCAGGCCCGGGTGATCGGCGTCGGTGAAGTTCCCGCCGGTGAGGGTCCGGGCGTGCGTCCAGGTGGAGTTGGCCTTCAGCAGCCGCTTCTCCGTGCCGAAACCGCCGTTGCCGTCACCGGGATGCAGGGTGACCACGCCGTCGGACCAGACCACGAGCAGGTCGCCGTGCCGGTCGCCGGTGTAGTCGCCGGAGGCCACGAGAGCGGCCTTCCGCCAGCGGGTCGCGCCTCCCGCCAGCTTCTCTCCCAGGCCCTGGTACGGGGGCTGTCCGGCGGGGGGTGTCTGGTCGGCCACGGCGTAGCCGAGGAGTTTCGCCGCGTCGGCGCCGAACGCGGGCGCGTAGCTGATGTAGTCGACGTTCGCGTCGTTGCCGCCGCCGTTGTAGCCGCCGAGGTTGCCGATGACGTGGCCGGAGCGCGCGTCGTCCTTGTAGTCGGTGATCCACGGGCTGCCGGACACACCGCCGTAGTAGCCGCCGCAGGTCATCGACATCTGCCGGTAGCCGCGCAGTTGCCTCGTCGGCACCGTGCACTTCACGGCGCGTCCGGCGCTGTTGTGCCGGTGCGCGGGATATCCGACGACGGTGACCTTCTGGTGGGTGTAGCCGGACGGCCGGGTGAAGGTCAGCCCGCCGCCCACGGCGTCCTGGAGGGACGTGCCGTGCTGGTTGGCGGAGACCCGGGCGAACGCGGTGTCCAGGTCGGACGACGCCTTCTTGGTGGTCGTCGACCCCGGGTCGGGCTGGTAGCGCGGGTCGGTGAACACACGCTGGATGTGGAAGACGCCGTAGGGCTGCTGGTCGGGGCCCGCGCCCTTCACGAACTTCGGGACGAAGAGGTAGTCGCTCTTCATGCTCAGCGCGCAGTGGGCGGCGGTGAGGACGATGTTCCGCGCCGGGGTGTCGAGCACGCTGCCGGTGCAGTGCCAGGTGGTGCCGCTCGGCCCGTCGGAGCCGAAGAACGTCCCCACCAGCCGGGTCCCCTTGAACATCGTGCCCTGGGGCCGGCGCGCCGCCGCGCTGCCCGGGCGCACCGGTCCGGACGGCGCGGTGCGGACCGCGTCCAGCGGCTGGGCGTCCGCCATGCGCTGGGCGGTCCAGTACCGGGCGGCGTCCCGCGCCTCCTGTCCGGCGGAGGGCGGAGTCGGCGTGGGCGATCCGGCCCGGGCGGCCGGAGCGGCGAGCCCGAGGGCCGCCGCCGCGCACAGGACGGCGGCGGCCGCCCGGCGTCTGCCATCGTGGGCGGACCGGCGTCTTCTGTAGTGGAACAATGGTGCTCCCCCTGATCGACGGAACCTGACCGGGGGCACGGCGGTGCGGTGCGGCGCTGGTCAGGCGCGCACCGGCGGCCGGTACAGGCCGTCCTTCGCGACAGTTCCCCCGGGGTGTGCCGGGTGATCTTCGCACATATGCGCGAAATGGGCCACTACTGCCGGTATCCGCCGAGGAACCGCCCGATCCGGCCGATCGCCGCCTCCAGGTCGTCGGCGTACGGCAGAGTGAGGATGCGGAAGTGGTCGGGGGAGGGCCAGTTGAAGCCGGTGCCCTGGACCACCTGGATCTTCTCCCGCAGCAGCAGGTCGAGGACGAACTTCTCGTCGTCGTGGATCGCGTGGACCTTCGGGTCGATGCGCGGGAAGGCGTACAGCGCGCCCTTGGGCTTCACGCAGGACACGCCGGGGATCTCGTTGAGCTTCTCCCAGGCCACGTTCCGCTGCTCGTACAACCGACCGCCGGGGACGGTGAGTTCACGGACGGACTGGCGGCCGCCGAGCGCGGCCTGGATGGCGTACTGGGCGGGCGCGTTGGCGCACAGGCGCATGGAGGCCAGCATGGTCAGGCCCTCCAGGTAGTCCTTCGCGTGCTGCTTCGGGCCCGTCACGACCAGCCACCCGGAGCGGAAGCCCGCCACCCGGTAGGTCTTCGACAGGCCGCAGAAGGTGAGGACCACCAGGTCGGGGGCGAGCGCGGCGGCCGAGTGGTGGACGGCGTCGTCGTACAGGATCTGGTCGTAGATCTCGTCGGCGAACACCATCAGGCCGTGCCGGCGGGCGAGATCCAGGATGCCCTCGACGACCTCCTTCGGGTACACCGCGCCCGTCGGGTTGTTGGGGTTGATGATGACGACGGCCTTCGTCCGGTCCGTGATCTTCGATGCCATGTCGGCCAGGTCCGGGTTCCAGTCCGCCTGTTCGTCGCACAGGTAGTGGACCGCCTTGCCGCCGGCGAGCGTGGTCACGGCGGTCCAGAGGGGGAAGTCCGGCGCCGGGATGAGGATCTCGTCGCCGTCCTCGATCAGGGCCTGTACGGCCATGGAGACCAGCTCCGAGACACCGTTGCCCAGGTAGACGTCGTCGACGCCGACTTCGAGACCCAGGCTCTGGTACCGCTGGGCGACCGCGCGGCGGGCGGAGAGGACGCCGCGCGAGTCCGTGTAGCCGTGCGCCCGCGGCAGCATCCGGATCATGTCCTGGAGAATCTCCTCCGGAGCCTCGAAACCGAAGGCCGCGGGATTGCCGGTGTTCAGGCGCAGCACACTGTGCCCCGCCTCCTCCAGCGCGTTGGCCTGCTCGATCACCGGGCCGCGGATCTCGTAGCAGACCTCGCTGAGCTTGTTCGACTGCCGGAACTCCATGCGCGCTCGCCCCTCCGGTTTCGTGTGTTGCTTGGTTTTACCAAGTTCCAGCTTGGAAAGTCCAACGACATGTCTAGACTGCGGGGCATGTCACCTCGCCGAAGCTACGACCAGTACTGCTCCGCAGCCCGTGCCCTCGACCTCGTCGGCGACCGCTGGACCCTGCTGATCGTCCGGGAGCTGCTCGCCGGTCCCCGCCGCTACACGGACCTGCACGCGGACCTGCCCGGCGTGAGCACGGACGTACTCGCCTCCCGGCTGAAGGACATGGAACGCGACCGGCTCACCACCCGCCGCCGGCTTCCCCCGCCGGGCGCCGCGTACGTGTACGAACTGACCGGCCGCGGGCGCGAGTTGCTGCCCGTGCTGCAGGCGCTGAGCGAGTGGGGCGAAAGCGAACTCGGAGAACGGCGGCCCACCGACGCGGTACGCGCGCACTGGTTCGCGCTGCCCCTGCTGCGGGCCCTGGAAGGCCAGGGGCTGGTCGAAGTCGCTCTGGACGAGGGGAACTTCCATCTGCGGGTCGGCGCCGAGGAGGGGCCCGTGTACGGCGACGGGCCCGCGCCCGGCGAGGCCGACGCGCGGCTCGAGCTGGACGCCGCGACCTGTGCGTCCGTGGCCCGCGGGGAGGTGGCCCTGGCCGACGCCGTCCGGGCCGGACGGGTCACCGTGACCGGCGACGGCACGCTCGCCAAGGGATTGCGGGAGGCGTGACATCGGGCCGCCGCCCCGCACTCCGGCTTCCCGGCCCACCGAGTCCGGCCCGGTCGGGCGGACAAGGCGAAGGCCCGCCGAGGGCGGGCCTTCGACCAGGTCGGCTCAGACGTTCGGCGGTACCCGGGACGGCCGTCCCGAGCCCCGCGTCAGCGCGTACCCGCCGATGCCGGCGAGCGCGGCCAGCACGCCGCCGATCCCGGTCCACACCCAGCGGTCGGACCACCAGCCGGAGGACCAGCCGTCGTCCGAGCCGAAGCTGGACAGCACCGCCGCCTTCGAACCGTCCTGCTCGTCGCCGGACTTGACGGAGATTCCGGGGACGAGCGGCTTGCCCAGCGAGCCGTCCACCGCCGCCGCGCCGCCGATGTCCCTGGAGTCGACCCGGACCTCGGCGCCCACCGGCAGACCGAGGTCGGAGGCGCCGAGGTTCACCACGGTCAGCCGGATGTAGTACGTGCCCGGCAGCGGATCGTCGGCCCACGGCTCCGACCAGCCGCGCACCGTGCGCAGCACACAGGCCAGTTCGACCGACGAGGTGTCCTGCGTGGCGGTGCGGGTCTGGGCGCCGTACTGGCAGGCCTGGCGGCGCCGCAGTCCGTCGTAGACATCGAGCTGCCAGGTCTGCGAGCCGTGCGTGCCGGGAAGCTTCACCGTCGCCCTGACGGTGGGCCGCTGCCCGGTGTCCGCCGGGAACGACCAGTACAGGTAGTCGCCGGTGGAACCGGACGCGGTGGCCTGCTGCCCCTGCTCGATCTCCGTGGCCGTACGGAAGGAGGTGCCCGCCCGGGTGGGCGTCTTGCCGTCACCGGAGGCGCTCGGGGAGGGCGAGGCGTCGGCGGCGGCCGGTCCGGCGGCCACCCCCAGCGCCAGCAGCGCGGCGCCCAACATATGTGTGATCCGCATCAGTTCGTCCTCCAGACCGCGACCCGCCAGCGTGACAGCCAGCCCCACAGCAGACCCGCCACGAAGCCGATCAGTACCAGGGCGCCCAGCAGCCACCAGCCGCGGCCGAGCCCGAAGGAGGCCACGTCGTGGTGCCCCGACGGCCCGTCCACGACGTCGACGGTCAGCTCCAGCGGCAGACCCGGCGTGGTCTTCACGCCCGCGGCCGCCGAGAACGACTGGGTGACCTGCAGACACACCGTCTCCGCGGTCGCGGTGTCGTCGTCGCTCTCCTGCTTCGGATACCGCAGCCCGGTGGAGATCACATCCGTACGGCCGGTGCCCGCGGCCTCACCGCGTACGATCTCCCGCCCGTGCAGGGTGACCGCCCGCAGCAGCACCCCGTAGTCGGGGTCGACGGCCCGGTCGTCCGCCACGCTCACCGAAGCGCGCAGCTCCTGGCCGGGGTTGACGTCCACCTTGTACCAGCGCTGCTGCCCGAACGCCGCGCGGTCGGTGTAGAGCCCGGACTTGAGCACCGGCGCCTTCTCGCACTGGGCCGCGCCCTCGGTCACCACCGGGGTGACCACCGGATCCGCCGCCCGGTCGACCAACTGCCCGACCCGGTCGCTCAGTTCCTCCTTGTGCTGCACGGAGGTGTAGGTGCCGCCGGTCGCGTCGGCGATGCAGCTGAGCTGGTCGCGGGTCTTGGCGTCCGGCACCAGGCCGAGGGTGTCGATGGTCAGCCCGATGCCCTTGGCCGCTATCTCCCGCGCCACCTCGCACGGGTCGAGCGGCTGGCAGGTGTCCTCGCCGTCGCTGATCAGGACGATGCGGCGGGTGCCGGCACCGCCGTTCAGGTCGTCCGCCGCCTTCAGCAGCGCGGGCCCGATCGGCGTCCAGCCGGTCGGCGCCAGCGTGGCCACCGCCGTCTTCGCCTCGGTCCGGTTCAGCGGGCCGACCGGGTAGAGCTGCTCCGTGTCCTTGCAGCCCTCCTTGCGGTCGTCGCCGCGGTAGTTGGCGCCCAGGGTGCGGATGCCGAGCCGGACCTCCTCCGGGGTCGCGTCGAGCACCTCGTTGAACGCCTGCTTCGCCGCGGCCATCCGGGAGCCGCCGTCGATGTCCCGGGTGCGCATGGAACCGCTGACGTCCAGCACCAGTTCGACCTTGGGAGCGGCCTGCCCGGTCTCGTCGGCGGCCGCTCCGGCGGGGAACGCGATCCCGGCCGTCAGGGCGGCGAGCAGAGCACAGACGCCCGCCGCCAGCCGTTGTCTTCTGATCATCGGCGGATCCTATTGATCAGACGCGCCGTACTCCAAAACGCCGGGCGGCCGCCGCCATGGGGTGGGCTGCCGCGGTCACGCTCCGCAGCCCGACGCCCCCGCCCCGAACATGCCCACCAGACGGGCCCGGTACAGCGCGGCGATGGAGAAACCGTCGGTGATCCGCCCGTCGGCCACCATCTCCTCCGCCTCGGCCGGCGTCACCGTGATCGCCCGGCGGATCGCCTCGCCCTTCTCGACCTCACCGATGCCGTCCACGCGCGCCGCGTAAAGGGCGACCTTGTGGGCGAGCAGACCGGTGTCGGGGTGCAGCTCGCCGAGGGGGATCACCGCCGTCGGCGTGGCGGCGATCTCCTCCCGCAGCTCCCGGCCGACGTTCTCCGCAGGCGTGGCCCCCGGCTCCCCGAAGCCCCGGACCACCTCCCAGTGCCGGCTCCGGGTGGCGTGCCGGTAGTGCTCGATCAGCACCACCCTTCCCTCGGGGCCGACCAGTGGCAGGACGACCACGCCGGGAGAGGAGCCCGGGGGCGGCAGGATACGGTCGTACAGACCGAGGCGGCCGTCGGGGAAGCGCACCGGATCACGCAGGTGCCACAGGTAGCGGCCGGCCGACAGCACACCCGCCGGCACCGGCCGCAGCGCGGCCCGCAACCGTGCCCGCAGGGCCCCGAACACACCGCGGTGGCCGCTGTAGCGAGCCGTGGTCGCCTGACGCCGGGCATCGCGGATCAGCGCCGGATCCGTGAGGATCCGGATCCCCTCGGGATCGTCGCGGAACCACTCCGGGGCGTCCCGGCGCAGGGCGTCGTACCGATTCATCGGGCGCTCGGCAGGCTGTGCAAGGGGTTCTCCGGGCGGTTCAGTATTCGGGCAGGTCTTCGTTGTCCTGAGTGGTCGCCGAGGCTCTGCCCGTCGGGGCCGGGCCCACCGTGTCCCGGTAACCGGGCAGCCGTCGCACCAGGTCGTGGAACTGTGACCATTCTCGTTCACTCGCCAGCCGTACGGTGGCTATCTCGCGGGCGAATCTCTGTTCCTGCCGTCCGGCCATGCGGTTGCGCAGCACCAACTGCACCGAACCGGTCAGCGAGCCGCTCACCGTGAGCGGCAGCACGGAACCGGCCACTTCCCAGATGTCGTTACCGCTCACCGCCGTGAACACGGCCGCGCCCACGGTGACGACGACCTCGACCACCGGGCGCCAGGCGGTCGGCCGGGCCTGCCGGCGCTCCCGCGCCAGCTCGAGGATCTCCGAGTTGAGCCGCACATAGCAGTCGAAGACCCGCCCGACACCGTCGTGGAACGCCTCCGGAGCGGCGGTCAGCGCGCCGAACGCCTGGATGTAGGCGTTCCAGGCGGGGGTCTGCCGCAGCCGCCAGATGTCGTGCAGGCTCAGGGCGCTCACCGCATCGGGCGTCAGATGGTCCTGTACGGCCGCGAAGGTCTGCTGCCGCAGGAACGTCAGCAGCCGCTCCGGATCCTCGACGACGCCGGCGGTGGTGGCCCTGGCCTCGCGGGCCTCCTGCAGCACCACCCGCCGCAGGCTGCCGACCGGAGTGAGCGGGTAACGCCCCAGGGCGTCGGCCAGGTTGACGTTGTAGATCAGGTCCAGCAGCTGCTTGATCTCCGCCGCGAAGGGCTTGTCGCGGTCGTACCTGCCCTCCGCCACGTTCGTCCCCGGAACGGACACGAACTCCTCGTACAGGGTGTTGCGGACGACCGGTTGCCTGCGCACGCGGAGGCCGTTGCTGAAACCGACCACCTCGCCGAGCCGTTCGCCGAACCGGTCCGCGTCCTCGCGGGCCACTCCCACCTGGGCGGCGAGCACGTCGATGTCCTTGGCGGTGAGCCCCTGGACCTTCTCGGTGAACGGCTGGTAGAGCCGGATCATGGCGCGGTCCCGGTTCTCCTGGTCGCCCGGAGAGTCGTCCCACGACATGCGCACACAGCGCACCCGGTCGCCTGCGGGCATGCCCGCCAGCGTCTCCTGCCAGGCGGTGAACCCGTCGCGGCGCAGATGGAGGTGGGCGGGCGGTTCCTCCGCCGGGTGCCGCTCACCCAGGAGGAAGGGCACGATCGCTCCCGAGGCGAGGAGCTTGCGGTGCGCCGTCCGCGCCTCCCCCTCCTCCATGAGGTCGCGGCTGATCGCGTCGTTGTTGTAGAAGTAAGCGCGATTGATCACGACTTGGCTGGCGTTGATGAGGCTGCGGAAGTACTCGGCCCGCACCTCCCGGACGCGTTGGCGGCCGACCTGGTCCAAGGAGCGACCGCGCTCGATCATGTCCTTGGTGAGCTGTGCGGGGACCCACTGGTTGTCCAGTGACTGTGCGATCACGGCGCCCGGTTCCAGCTGTTCGGGCTGGATCGGCGACATCAGGCTGTCACTGTGGTCGACGTCAGTCATCTGCTGCTCTCGAGGCTCTGGTGTCCGGGCTGACTCCTCAGGGGTACACCGCCGGACGGTCACGGTGCGGCCAACGCTGTTTTCGGCCACCCAAAATGACGCGAAATCAGCTCCGTAGCGGAAACCGGGTCGAGCAGGGATGGGGCAGGGCCGTCCAGAGGTCCCCGGTGTGCCCGGGTGACATCCGCATCAGCGTCAGGGCCTTGGCGGGTAGCGGCTCCTCGTACAGCGCGACCAGGTCTGGCGTGTGCGGCAGATCCCGTTCCGCCGCCTCGAGAGCCGCGCCGAGGGCCGGCCCCGAGCCTGCCGTGCCCGCCAGCGCTCCTGCCACCAGCGAGCCGAACAGCTTGCGGCGCAGGGTGGTCTCGTCGTCGGTGACGAGGCGGCCCGCCAGGGCGGGCCGGGTGATGCCGTGACGGGTCAGGCGGGCGGGGCTGATCCGGATGTCGGCCAGGTCACGGTAGACCAGGCGCCGGGGCGTGCCGTCGCCGGACAGGACGACCAGCAGGTTCTGGCCGTGGGCCTCCAGGGCCACGCCGAGGTCGAGCAGGCGCAGACCCACCGTGAGCGCCAGGCGGGTGAACGCGGCCAGCCAGGCGGGGGAGTCGGGCAGGGCCGTGGTGGCGAGGGCGGCCACCGGGAGGACACGTTCGCCCGCCGCCGCGTACACCTCGGGCGACTCCCGCAACAGTGCGGCCAGGTCGGGGGAGTGGGCCGTCACCGCGCCCAGCGTGCGGGTGATGTGCAGCAGACCGTCGGTGCGCGCCGCCAGCTCCTCGGCGAGCGAGGACAGCGGCGCGGCGGCCCGCACCGAGTACCCGGAGATGTTCCGCACCGATGAGGTCAGCCGGGCGCTCAGCGCGGTCTTCACCTGCGGACCGCCGGGCAGCGCGAGGGTCCGCAGGGACATCAGCGGATGGGCCGGACGCCACGGGGTGTACGGCCGCTCGAGGACGTGCGCCGCCTGCCACGGATGCACCGGCAGCAACAGCCGCTCACCGTCCACGAGTTCCTCCGGCCAGTCACCGGCCACCAGGCACTCGGCAGCCGGCACCGGCACAGTCACCAGCTCCACCACCGGCCGGTGCTCCGGGCCGTACGCCAGTTGCTCCGCCACCGAGAACCCCGGCCGAGAGCGGCAGTTGGGGTGGAACGGATGCCCGTCCACCACCCGCTGCTCCCACTCCCAGTCGTGCTCCGGCCACTCCTTCGGGTGATCCGCGCCGGCCCGCGACAGCGCCAACGAGGCCACGCTGTGCCCCAGTTCGGTCGCGAAACCGGACGCGTTCGGCACCGCGAGGTCGGTCATGAGGCGCGCCGGATCGTCGTACCGCTCCCGGTCGAGACGGACCCCGGTGACGTACGCGCTCGTGGCGTACGGGTCCGCGTGCGGTCCGTGCAGCGTCCGCCCGTTGGCCAGCCGCAGGGCGAGGCTGTCCGCGCCCCGCGCCCGGCTGGTGATCCACGGCAGCGGCTCGTGGGCGAGCGCTCGCCACAGCCGGGTCAGCACGGCGGCGCGCGCGCCCGGTAGCTGAGCCGCGTACCGGGGCAGCAGGGCGGGCCGGACCGCGGCCAGCTCCTCGGCGACCTCGGCCTCGGCGGTGGGGGGTCGGTACACGGTCGGCTCCTCGGAAACGCGGGGCACGGGGCATGGGGCACGGGGGCACAGCGCACGGGTGCCCAGGACACAGGGCACGATTGTCACGGACGACAGACATACTGATCACGACCGGCACCCGGACGACGTGCGGGACCGACGGCGTGCGACATGGACGACGTGCGGGACGGCGTGCGCGACGGACGACGTGCCGCACGGACGTACGGGATGCCCTGCCCGGCCCTGGACGAAGCGTTCGGACCCCTGGACGAAGAACGAATGGATCGCGTGGACCTCACACTCCCGACCGGCGCCGTCGGCCGCCGTGCCGACGCGTACGCGGCCGCGCCCCTGCTCAACTGCCTGCTGCGCGAGGTGGCCGAACCCCTCCCGGACGGCGGGGAACGCCGTGTGCACCGGCTGCCCAGCGGCCGGCTGCTGCGCGTGCGCGCCGGGCGGCGCCCCGCCGGCCCCGAGGTACGCCGGGCCGGGGCCTGGCACCCGGTCGGCCACACCGAACTGGTCAAACTGGTCGCCGACGAGCTGCGCCGGCACACCGGGCTGCCGGGCGGAGACCTGCCCGCCGAGATGATCGACAGCCGGGACGCCGTCGCCGCCCTGCTCACCGCGCGCGAGCAGGCGGCGGCGCCCGCGGACCCGTACCTGCGCTCCGAGCAGTCCCTGCTCACCGGCCACCCCTACCACCCGGCGCCCAAGGCGCGCGGCGGCGGCCCGGTCGCGTCCTGGCTGCCGTACGCCCCCGAGGCCCATGCCCGCTTCCCACTCGTGCTGCTCGGGGTCCGCGAGGACCAGGTGGCCGAGGAGGGCGACACCCGCGCCCTGGACGCCCTCGGCGCCGCCCCGCCCGGGTACCGGCTGCTGCCCGCCCATCCCTGGCAGCTCGACCTCGTCGCCCGCGACCTGGCCCCGGCCTTCGCCGACGGCCGCCTGCTCCGGCTCGGCACGACCGCCTTCGACACCTGGCCGACGGCGGCGGTGCGCACGGTGTACGAGCCCCGGCGCGACCTGTTCCTGAAGTTCAGCCTGGACGTGCGCATCACCAACGACATCCGCCGCCTGTGGCGCCACGACCTGCACCGGCTGCGCCGCACCGACCAGGCCGCCGGGTACGCGTTCGCGGCGATGGGCCCGCCCGCGGCCTGGCTGAGCGATCGCGGCTACCGCACCGCCGTCTTCGCCTTCGAGGAACTGGCCGTCCTCGTCCGCGACGGCCTGCGCGGCCATCTGCTCCCGGGCGCCACCCCGCTGCTCGCCGCTGGCCTCGCCGAGGGCTTCGACGGCAGCCCGCTGGCCGCAGCGGCGGATCCGGCGGCCTGGTGGGAGGCCTACCTGCGGCACGTGGTCCCACCGGCCCTGACCGCCTTCGACGACCACGGGGTCGTCCTGGAGGCCCACCTGCAGAACACCCTCGTCGCCGTGGACGCGGACGGTACGCCCGTCCAGGCGCTGTTCCGGGACGCCGAGGGCGCCAAGCTGCTGCCGGACGTCTCCCGTGCCGCCGGCTGGGAGCGGCTGGTGTACTGCCTGGTCGTCAACCACCTCGGCGAGATCGCCGGTGCCCTCGCCGAACACCATCCCGGCCTCGACCCGTGGCCCGCCGCCCGCCGCGAACTCGCCCGGCACGACCTGCCGGAGATCCGCTCCCTGCTCACCGCGCCCACGCTGCCCGGCAAGACGAACCTGCTCCTGCGCTGGACCGGGGCGGACGGTGCGGCGGCTCGCTATCTGCCCCTGCCGAACCCGTTGCTCAAGCGCCCCGAAGGGCTGCGGGGAACCGCGCGACCGGCCACGACGGCGCCGCAGACGAGCGGGGGCACCCGGCGGCACTGAGCGGCGCACCCGGCGGAGCGCATACGCCGGCCGGTGTGTTGCGCGGCGTGACCGCTGTTCGATACCTGCTTCGCGGTCACGCTCCGAAGGACTCCCGGAGGTGGTCGGCGATCGTGGTGACGTGGGGCGGGTCGATGAGGGAAAGGTGGTCGCCGTCGACGGGAACCACTTCGAGGCTCGGACACAGCGACGCCCAGCCGAGGTCGGCGTCCGTCCTCAGATAGCGCGGGTCGAGCGCGGTGATGAGCTGGTGGGCCTGCCGGGCACGGTAGAGCACCGCGTGGCCGTGGTAGGGGCGGGGCCGGTAGCGCTCGCCGGCCCGGGCGTCGATGTAGGACGTCCGCTGGTGCGCCATGATCCCCGGGCTCATGTCGAGACCGGACTCGGCCACCAGGCGCATGACGACATCGATCTGCTCCTCCTCGGGGGTGACCGCCAGTTCCTCGTAGGGCAGCTCCACGCGGTGGCCGTAGGTCTTCGCGATGTACTCGACGAAGCGGCCGAAGCGTTCGAGCAGCACCTGAGACGAGCTCTGGTCCGGCACGGACGCGGGGAGGATGGTGTCGATGAGACCGAGGAAGTCGATGGCTTCCCCGGCGTCCGTCAGCTGCTGCGCCGTCTCGTAGGCGAGGCAGCCGCCGAAGGACCAGCCCAGGAGCCGATAGGGGCCTTGCGGCTGGAGTTCCCTGATCAGAGTGATGTAGTGGGCGGCCTTCTCCTCCACGGTGCCCAGCGCGTCCAGCCGTTCCATTCCGTACACGGCCTGGTCCGACGGCAGGAGTTGGATCAGGGGCAGGTAGACGGACGTGGGACCGCCGCCTGGATGGAAGGCGAACAGCGCAGGCCCGGATGAGCCTGTTCGGGGCGGACGCAGGACGTTGACCACCCGGTCGCCGGCCGGGTTGACGGCCGGGCGGATCAGCTCCGCGATGGCGGCGACGGTGCGCTGCTCCAGGACGGCCGGGGCGGTGAGGTCCAGCTGGGCGCCGCCCAGGCGGCGGCGGACGATGGCGACGAGCTCTTCGGCCGCGCGCTGGTCGCCACCGGCCTCGACGAAGTCGGCGCGGACGTCGATGGGGGGCTGCCGCAGGACCTCCGCCCAGGCGCCGGCCACCAGGCGTTCGGCGGCGTCGCGCGGCTGGATGGTGGACGGCAGCGTGACGGAGGGCGGGTTGGGTGGCGTGGTGTCGCCGGCCGCGTCGGCTCCGGCCGCGTGGGGTGTGTGGGCTTCGGCTGTGTCCGCTGCGTCGAGCCGTGCCGGTGGTGCGGCTGTGTCCGCCGTGTCCCGTCGGAGTCCGAGCGCTTGCAGGACGGTGTCGCCGACCTCGCGGAGGGTGGCGCCGCGCAGCATGAGGTCCGGGGGCAGGTCGACGGCGAAGTCCTGCTGGACGGCGTTCCGGATGCGGACCGCCATCAGCGAGTCCAGGCCGAGCTGTGGCAGCGGCACGGCCGCGTCGAGGCCCGACGCGCTGAAGCCCATGATGACGGCGGTGCGTTTGGCCAGGCGCTGGAGCACCTTGTTCGCCGCTTCGGCACCGAGGGAGCCGATGTCGGCGGGGCCCTTCCAGTCCTCCGGGGACAGGTCGGCGGTTCGGAGGCTGTGGGAGAAGAAGGGAATGTCCGAAAAACCGGGGAAGGCCTCCAGGAGGCGCGGGGCATCCAGATGGAGGACGCCGGTGTGCGTGCGGTTGTGGGCGACGAGTGTCTGCAGGGCATCCAGTCCCTCCTCCACGGTGAGGGAGTCCAGGGCCAGAACGCGATCGTCGGCGACGGCACCGACGTCACGCCAGGGGCCCCAGGCGATGGACGTGGCGGGCTTGCCTTCCGCCCTGCGGCGTTGCGCCATCGCGTCCAGCCAGGCGTTGGCGGACGCGTGTGCGGCCTGCCCGGGCGAGCCGAGCAGGGCTGCCGCCGAACTGTAGAACACCCACCAGTCGATGTCGTGGTCGGCCAGGGCGGCCTCGAGGTTGAGCGTGCCGATGACCTTGGGCCGCAGCACGGTGTCGAGATCGGTGCTCTCCAGGTCGGTGATCATGCGGTCGTGCAGCACGCCCGCGCAGTGGGCGACTCCACGCAAGGTGTGTCCCTCGCTGAGCGCGGCCTGCACCAGGCGCTCGGCGACGTCGGGGTCGGCGATGTCTCCTCGCACCACGGCGACGGAGGTTCCGCAGGCGCCGAGCCGGGTGATGACCGCCTCGGCTTCAGGGGTGGGGGGCCGCCTGCCGTTGAGTACGAGGCGGCCGGCCCCCTGTTCGGCGAGGCGGCGGGCCGTTTCGAGGCCGAGACCGGCGAGGCCGCCGGTGACGACGTAGGCGCCGTTGCCGCGGACGAACGGTGCCTCGTACTGCTGTCCCGACAGGTCGGCGGCGGTCAGACGGGCGACGAGGCGGGTTCCGGCCCTCCAGACGACCTCGTCCTCGGTGCTGTTGCCGAGCAGTTCCTGCACGAGGTTGTCGACGGCTTCCGGGTGGGTGTCGATGTCGAGCAGGCAGACTCGCAGGGAGGGCTCCTCGATGGCGAGGGTACGCACCAGGCCACGCAGGCAGGCCAGGTCCGGCCGGCCGGATTCGCCGGGCGCCGCGCAGCGGGCACGCTCGGTCACCAGCCACAGCCGGGGCGGCTGCACTCCGCCGGGGCGGGAGGCGAGGTGACGGGCGATCTGTGCGGCGGTGTGCAGAGCCGTCAGGTCATGGGTCCCGGCCGGGCGGGTGAGCAGCAGCACGACCGCCCTGGGCTCCTCCGGCGCGGTCTTTCGCAGCCAGTGGTCGACCAGCTGCCCGGCGCCGGCCGCCGCGGCGGCCTCGGTGGTGGCGGACACGTTCCGCGCCTCCAGCGCCGTGCCGAGGGCGGTGGCAAGGGTGCTGTCCGGGCCGGCTGCCGACTCGTCGACCAGGAGCAGGGCGCTGCCGAGCCGACCGGGGAGCGGAACGGGTGACTTCTGCCACTCGATCTCGTAGGTGAACGCTTCCAGGGGTTTGGGGACGTCGTAACGCGAGGCCGGACCGAACTGCAGGCCTGTCGCGGTGATCCTCGATGGTGCCGCGCCGGCCACGACTGTCCAGCTCAGGCCGTGATCACCGCTTTGAGAAAAGGCCTGGACCGTGTAGGACGTGCCGATTTCGGTGAGGCTTTCGATCCGCAGGCTCCGCACGAGGGCGGGGACGTTCTCGGTGCGGGAGTCGTCGGAGGTGGCCTCGCTCGCCGAGATGGCCGCGCCGTTCTCGGCCGGCGCGTACAGGAGGGCGGTGAGGAGTTCCTCGTACGAGCGCGGGCGTGGTTCCTCCGGTGTGGCGGGGCTCCAGTGAGTCACGACGGTGGGCGGGGTGTCGGCTGTCTCGTCCTTGAACGGGGCGAGGCCGATGTGCATCCGTGCCGATGCGTAGCAGTGCCAGGTGCCGTCCGCGGACCGGGCGTTGACGGCGACGGCCGCGTGGGAGTCCATGGGCTCCCAGGTGAGGGTGACGGGTGTACTGCTGGCGAGCGGCAGCCACCGGTGGACGGCGAGCTCCTCCATGCGCAGGCCGTCGGCGCAGTCCCGCCCGTGGATGTCCTGGGCCGCCGTGATCATGAGCGCGGCGGCTGCGGGCAGGTCCAGGACGGGCCGGCCGTGGAGGTGGCGTCCGGCGGCCCGCGCCTCGCCGGTGCCGAGGTCCGTCTGCCACAGCACGGCGCCCGAGCGTGGGTCGTCGATCCGACGGCCCAACGCGGTGCGGGACGCACCGCCACCGGTTGCCGGGCCGCGGCGGCCGAACCAGTGGCGCTCGTGGCGCCAGACGGGGCTGGGCAGCGAGATCCGCGTGCCCCGGGGCCACAGGCGGTTCTCGTCCACCGGCGCCCCGGCGAAGTGCAGCCGGGTCAGTGCCGTGCGCAGGTCGACTGCTTCGTCACCGCGCTTGCGCAGCGTGGGCATGGCGAGGGTCGCGGAGGCGTTCGCCGCCGTCTGCAGGGTTTCGCCGAGGGCAATGAGGGCGATGGGGCGGGGTGAGACCTCCAGGAAGATTTCGTGGCCGTCGGCCGCGGCGGCGGCGACCGCCTGGTGCAGGCGTACGGGACGGCGCAGATTGGCGCACCAGTACGCGGCGTCCGCGGCCACGTCGGCTCGTGGGTCGTCGAGCACGGTGCTGTACCAGGCGATGTCGGCCGGACGAGGGCTCAGTCCGCCCAGGGTCTGCCGCACCTGGGGCAGGAGGTGGTCGACCGCGGGGGTGTGTCCCGCTGCCCCGATGTCCAGAAGCCGCGCGAAACGGCCGTCGGCGACGAGTGCGTCGACCAGTTGCCGCACGGTGTGTGCGGGTCCGGCGACCGTGCACCGGCGCGGGGAGGAGTCCACGGCGATCTCCACACCGGGAAAGCGCGACAGAACCTCCGCGCGGTCCTCGTCGGCCAGCTCCACGGCGGCCATCGCGCCGGCGCCTTCGGTGTCCAGGGTGGCCAGTCCCGCCGACCGGCTGAGGATGACCTGCAGGCCGTCGGCCGGGTCGAGGGCTCCCGCGATGACGGCGGCGCTGACTTCTCCCATCGAGTGGCCGATGACGGCGGCAGGGTGCACGCCGTAGGCCTGCAGGGTGCGGGCCAGGGCGATGTGCATCCCGAACAGCGTGGGCTGGAGGCTCTCGAAGCCGCTGCCGGCGTCGAGCCGGCTGAACATGTCCCGCAGCGGGACGCCGGTCTGTTCCCGGTAGGCGCAGTCCAGTTCGTCCACTGCGGCGGCGAAGAAGGGGTCGTCCTGTAGCAGGCGCAGACCCATGCCCGGCCACTGCGAGCCGTGGCCGGAGAAGACGAATACGGGGCGGCGGGTGCTGGACGACCGGCCGGCGGGGTTGTCGGTGCAGGGCGGCAGGAGGCCGGGGGCCTCCTCGCCCCTGGCCAGGGCGGCAAGCTGGGCGGCCGCCTCCTGGTGGGTGCGTGCGACGACGGCGGCGCACGCCGGGCCCCTGCGGTGCCGGGCCAGGGTGTGCGCGAGGTCTTTCAGCGCCGGCGCGTCCTCGAGCGCCGTCTGCCGGGCCAGGCCGGCCGCGACGTCGCCGATGCGCTGCGGGGAGCGGGCCGAGACGACCAGTGCGTGCGGGCGTTCCGCCCGGGCGTCGCCGCTTGCGGAGAGGCCGCCGGGTGGGCTCGCGGGCGCGTGTTCGAGGAGGACGTGCGCGTTGGTGCCACCGAAGCCGAACGCCGATACGCCGGCCCGCGGCGGGTGGTCTCGCCGGGGCCAGGCAGTGGGCTCCGTGACGACGCGCAGGCACAGTGCGCGGAAGTCGATGTGCGGGTTGGGCCTGTGGAAGTGCAGGCTTTGCGGGATGCGCCGATGGTGCAGTGCCAGGACCGTCTTGATCAGTCCGATGATGCCCGCGGCGCCTTCCAGGTGGCCCAGGTTGCTCTTCACGGAGCCGATCAGCAGTGGCTGGTCGGCCGGTCTGCCACGGCCGAGGACGGCTCCCAGGGAGGCTGCCTCCATGGGGTCTCCCAGCAGTGTCCCGGTGCCGTGTGCCTCGACGTAGTCGATGTCGGCGGCGTCGACCTGCGCGTTGCCGAGCGCACTGCGCAACAGGCGCTCCTGAGCGGCGGGGTTGGGGGCCATCAGCCCCGCCGAACGGCCGTCGGAGTTGACGGCTGTGCCTTTGATGACGGCCAGGATCCGGTCGCCGTCGCACTGGGCGTCGGCCAGTCGTTTCAGTACGACGACGCCACAGCCCTCGCCCCGGACGATACCGTTCGCCAACGCGTCGAACGGCTTGCAGCGTCCGTCCGCGGCGAGCGCCCCCATCTGCCCCATCGACGCCGTGACCACCGGTGAGAGCAGGACGTTGACGCCCGCCGCCAGCGCGGTGTCGCATTCACCGCTGCCCAGGCTCCGGCATGCCTGGTGCACCGCCACGAGGGACGAGGAGCAGGCCGTGTCGATGGTCAGGCTCGGACCGTGCAGGTCGAACACGTAGGACAGCCGGTTGGCGATGATGCTGCCGGCGGCCCCGGTACTGGTCCACGGGGTCAGGCGTGCGGGGTCCGCGGTGGTCAGCTGGCCGTATTCCACCGCGCTGATGCCGACGAACACTCCGGTGTCGCTGCCTTCGAGGCTGTAGGCGGGGCGTCCGGCATGGTCCAGTGCTTCGGAGGCGACTTCCAGCAGCAGGCGTTGCTGGGGGTCCATGACGTCGGCTTCGCGCGGGGTGATGCCGAAGTGGCCGGCGTCGAAGGCCTCGATGTCGTCGAGGAAGGCCCCGTGGCGGGTGGCCCGTTCGGCCGGCGCGCCGGGGGCGGTGGCGAAGTCCCGCCGGCGTCTGCCGGGTACGTGGCCGACGAGGTCGCTGCCCGACAGGAGACGCTTGAAGAACTCCTCGGGTCCGTTGACACCACCGGGAAGGCGGCAGCCGATGCCGATCACGGCGATGGGGCAGACACCCGGGGCCGGTCCGTCGCTGTCTGCGCCGGTGGTGGAGGCAGCGGTCTCGCGCGAGTCGCGGGGCGCGGCGTGCTCCCGGCGTTCCGGCCGGGCCTCCGGCGCGAGCTGCCGGGTCGCGCTCAGGTGCCGCACGAGTCGTTCGACGGTCGGCTGCTCCCACAGCAGGGTGGCCGGCAGGGGCCGGCCGAGTGCGCGCTCCAGACGTCCGGTCAGGCCGACGGCGGCACGCGAGCTGAGACCGTGCTCCACCAGGGGGCGGGTGTCGTCGAGTTGATCCTCCGGGATGCCGCAGGTCTCGGTGATGAGCGTGCGCAGGGTTGCCCGAAGTTCGTCAGCGCCGGCCGGGGTCTGCCCGGTCGATTCCCTGTCTGGTTCCATCTGCCTCTCCCTGCCTGCACTCTGGGATGGTGCCCTTCCGGCGGCCTTTCAGGTCCTGGCGTCCGTGGGCCAGGCGCCGGACAGGTACTGCTCGCGGCACGCGCTGCGGGCGACCTTGCCGCTGGTGGTGTGCGGCACGCTGCCGGGCGGCACCAGTACGAAGTCGTGCACGGCGACGCCGTGCAGGCCGGCGACCGCCGCTCGCACCGCGCCCGTCACCTCCTGCCGGGTGATGTCGCCGGGGCTCGCGTCGCGGCGGTGCTCGGCCACGACGACGAGATGTTCGCCGTCGCCGGTGGCCACGGCGAAGGCGGCGATGTGGTGCGGGCGGATGACCGGATGGGCGCCCTGGACCGTCTCCTCGATGTCGTGCGGATAGTGGTTGGCCCCGTCGATGATCACCAGGTCCTTCAACCGGCCGGTCACATACAGCTGCTTGTCGTGCCACACCCCGAGGTCTCCGGTACGCAGCCAGGGCCCGCCCTGCTCCTCGCCGTGGAGGACCGCGCGGAACGTGGCCTCGCTCTGTTCGGGGCGGCCGAAGTAGCCCCGCCCCGTGTTGGGGCCGCGCAGCCAGATCTCACCGATGTGACCGTCTTCTCTGCGCCGGGACGTCGCCGGGTCGACGATCGCGACCTCCTGGCCGGTCGGCCGGCCGCATGCCACCAGTTCCACCGCCGCTGCCTGGTCGCCCATGTCCACGGGGCGGGCCATGCCCTGGCCGAGCGACTCGCGTTCCACGGCGATGACGGTCGGTTCCTCGCCCGTGGGTGAGGCGGACACGAACACGGTCGCCTCGGCCAGCCCGTAGGAGGGGCGCATGATCGTGCGCAGCATGCCTGCCGAGGCGAAGGCGCTCTGGAACCGTTCGAGGGTGGCTGGTGTGATGGGTTCGCTGCCGTTGACCATGGCGGCGACCGAGCCCAGCGACAGCCCGGCACGCTCGTCGGCGTCCACCTGCCGGGCGCAGTAGTCGTAGGCGAAGTTGGGTGCGGCGGTCAGGGCCCCGGTGTGCCGGCTGAGCAGGCGCAGCCAGCGCACCGGTTGCTGGATGAAGGCCAACGGGTCCATCAGGACCGAGGCGATGTTGCCGATGACCGGCAGCGCGATCGCCAGCACGAGACCCATGTCGTGGTAGAGCGGCAGCCACCCGACGGTGCAGTTGCGGCCTCGGCGGATGTCGTAGGCCTCGAGCGCCTGGCGGGCGTTGGCGCACACGTTGGCATGCGTGATCTCCACACCGGACGGAGTGCGGGTGGAGCCCGAGGTGTACTGCAGGTACGCCACGTCGTCGGGCTGCGGCGGGCTGAACCCGGCTTGCGCGTGCGCCGCCTCCTGGCCCAGCTCCCGCTCGGTGACGATGCGGCGACCGGAGGGGAGACCGTGCTGCGCAAGGAAGTCCGCGAGCGGCCGGCTCTGGGCTTCGACGGTGAGCAGCATCGTGGGTGCGGCGTCCCGGAGGACCGCGGTCAGCTTCTTCTCGTGGCCGGGCAGGGAAGGGGGGAACAGAGGGACCGCGATCGCTCCGGAACAAGCGGCGCCGAGAAAGCCCACGACGTATTCGAGACTCTGCGGCGCGACGATGGCCACTCTCTCGCCCTCCGCGACCAGCCGGCGCATTCCGGCCGCAACGGTGCCGACCCGCTCCTGAAGCTGCCGCCAGGTCAGCGAGGACATCGCTCCCTCGGCGTGTGCGCTGTAGTCGACGAACGTGAAGGCGGTGTCGTCCGGTGTGAGAGCGGCGAAGTGGGCGAGATGGTGGCTGAGTGTATCCGTCACCGATGATGGCACTGGCTCACCGAACCTTCTTTTCAGCGTGCAGAAGCGGATCCGTCGGCAATGTCCAGCAAAACACGCGGCAGTCGTCCGCTAATGTCGACACGCTGATACCGGGCGCCCGCGCTCGCGCCTGGTGGACATGGAAGGGCTTAGGGTTCACGGCATACGGATATCGGTGAATGCCGTGGACCAGGACGGGAGGGCGGTGCTGGCTTCGTGCTGAGTCGGCTGCGTCTGTGGAGCGTCATTACGGCCGTCATCTGCTGCACTTTCCTCACGGCTCTGGACAACACCGTGGTGAATATCGCTCTGCCTCAGATCAGTGCCCAGCTGGGCCTGACGGAGGCCGATGTGAAATGGGTGGGGACGGCGTACCCGCTGGCGCTGGCCGGCTCTCTGCTGGGGGCCGGTCAGTTGACGGACGCAAGAGGGCGGCGCTGGGCCCTGCTCACCGGAGTGGCGGTGTTCACCGTGTCGTCGGTGTGCTGTGCGCTGTCGGCCACCGGGGTGACGCTCGTCCTCTTCCGAGGTCTGCAGGGCACCGGGGCGGCCTTCGTCCTGCCGGCGTCCTTGGCGCTGACGGCGCAGGACCTGCCGCCCAGGGTGCGCACCGCCGCGTTCAGCGCGACGACCACCGCTGCGGCCTGTGCGCTGGCTTTCGGGCCGGTGCTCTCCGGTGTCGTGACACAACACCTGGGGTGGCAATGGCTTTTCCTCATGAACGCCCCGCTGGGGGTGTCCGCTTTCATTGTCGGAGCCATGGCCGTTCCCGGACCGTCCGGCCGCCGGAACCGTCCGGGTGGCGGGACCGCGGCCCCCCTACCGAACCGCCAGATCGCCTTGGCCTGCATTTCTCTGACTTGCTTCGTGTACTGCCTGATTCAGGGACCCACTTACGGATTCACCAGGCCGCCCGTGGTCCTGTGCGGGGTGGCGGCGACGGTGAGCGTGGTCGCATTGTGCCGCGGTAAACTCGGCCGCCATCCGGCTCTGGGACAGCTCCTGCGCCAGCGCCCCTACAGTGGCGGGCTTGTCACCCAGCTTCTGTGGGGTCTGGGAGTGAGCGGTGTCTATTTCTACACCTGCCAGTTCCTGCAGAGCGGTTTACGGCTGAGCCCCGCACAGGCGGGCCTGGCCTTCACTCCCGTGTTCACGGCGCTCTTCCTCACAGCCCCGTTCGTCACCGCCATGGCCAGGCGGTGGGGGGAGGCCCGCGTCTGCGCGACGGGTCTCCTCCTGGTCGCCCTGGGTCTGCTCCTGGTTGCGCTGGGCA
Source organism: Streptomyces sp. NPDC045022 (assembly GCF_056432605.1). NCBI lineage: Bacteria > Bacillati > Actinomycetota > Actinomycetes > Kitasatosporales > Streptomycetaceae > Streptomyces > Streptomyces sp. NPDC045022. The sequence goes on along the minus strand of NZ_JBWKIR010000002.1, from coordinate 63,644 downwards.
GTGGTGGGCACGGCGGGCTGGCCGATCTGATTCCCGGCTTGGCAGCTGTCGGCGCGGGCTCTTCCCTTGCCATCCCGCTGACCACGCGGGCGCTGGCGTCCTCCCCCGGCCACCTCTCCGGCTTCGCGGCCGGCCTCTTCAGCGCCACACGCGAGTTGTCCGGCGTGTTCGGCATCGTGCTCGTGGGCGCCGTGGCGACGTTCGTGCAGCGCCTGTGCGTATCCCGGCAGTTCTCCCGCGCCGAAGCCTCGCTGGCCGGGTATCAAGTCGGACTGTGCATCGCGGCGGCACTCGTCGGCGTGGGAGCCCCGGTCGCCGTATGGGCCCTGCGCCGCCCCCATGCGGACGGCCCGCCTCAAGTACCGCAGAAACGGCCGCCGAACGAGTCAATTTTATGATGGCCGGCGCCGTTACCTACCGAACCTGACACCAGGTCATATGACGCTGTCTCTGAGTCTCCGCAGTAAAGGGAGAAACCGTCCAACTTTCCAAGGTGGTCCTCAGCGCATGCCATATGACTTCAAGACGAGCCTCGGCCGTGCGAAGCTGATCAGCTATTCGGTCCTCGGATCACTGATCCTCGTCACGGTGCCGTTCGTTGCCGGGCCGGCCGCGTCCGCCTCCGGTCATAACCCGCAGGGCAGCGACGCCCGGGTCACGGCCGTGAAGAGACTTGATGCCCGGATGCTGGATCTCACCGTGTGGTCACCGGCCATGCGTCGCACGGTGCCTGTGCGTGTCATCCTTCCCAGGAGCTGGAGCAACGAGCCAAGAGGTCGCTACCCCACGCTCTACATGCTCCACGGCGGGGAGGACGACTACACCTCGTGGACCCGCGAGACGGACATCGAGGCCCTGGCGAAGAATGCCGAAGCGCTGATCGTGATGCCTGACGGCGGCAAGGACGGTCAGTATTCCGACTGGTACGTCGGCCGGCCGCGCTGGGAGACCTTTCACACCCGCGAACTGCCCCCTCTCATGCAAAGGGAGTTCCGAGCGAACACCGCGCGGGCAGTCGCCGGCCTCTCCGTGGGCGGACTGGGTGCGCTCAACTATGCGGGCCGGCACCCGGGCATGTTCCGCTACGCGGCCAGCTTCAGCGGCATCGTCGACCTCGACGACCCAGCGATCCGCAACTTCCTCTGGCTCTACGACAGTTTCCACGGCAACAAGCTGACCAGCATCTGGGGTGACCCGGCAAAACATCCGGACATCTGGCGGTCGCACAACCCGTCCGCCATGGTGACCGCCTACCGCGGCATGAGGGTCCACCTGAGCGCCGGGACCGGTGATCTCGGTCCTCTGGACGCGGGCCGAGACGTCGTCTCGGCCGCCGCGTCGACGTCAGAAAGCATCTTCACGCCGAGCCAGAAGCGGTTCGCCGCTTCGCTGCGCGCCGCAGGTGTGGACGTCACGACGCACATCTACAAGCCCGGTACGCACTCCTGGCCCTACTGGAAACGCGAGCTGCACCTCATCTGGCCCACGGTGTTGAACGAACTCGAACGCTAGAGCGGGCAAGCCGGTCCAGAACTCGGCAGGCCTCTGCCACACCGTCCTCGGCGTTCAGCTCCCGGCCCAGTCGTCGAGCAGCCTCCGTGTACTCGCTGTTCCCGGTGACGGCCCTCAGTCGATCAGCGAGGACCGGGACCGTCAGATGCCGGGCCGTCAGCGGCTTCGGGCCCGCGCCCAGACGGTGTACCCGCTCCGCCCAGTAGGGCTGGTCTCCGAAGAAGGGGCAGACCAGGGAGGGCATTCCGGCCCGCAGCGCCGCGGCAGTGGTGCCCGCGCCGCCGTGATGAACAACCGCCGCCATGCGCGGGAACAGCCAGCTGTGGGGGACGTCGTCGACCACGAGGACATCGTCGACGCTCGTCGCGGGGTCCCCCGTCAGCACACCGCGCAGACCGGCGCGCCGGAGCGCCTCCCGTACGACGCGGCCGGTCGCCCCGCCGTCACTGGTGCTCATGCTGCCGAAGCCCACGTAGACGGGCGGCGGCCCGCTCTCCAGGAAGGCGAGGAGGTCTGGCGACGGGGTCCAGGACGGCTCCTCGTGGAACCAGTAACCGGTCAGGTGGACATTCGATCCCCAGTCGTTCGGGCGGGGCACCACAACGGGGCTGAACGCACACAGCACGGGGGTGCCACGGGCGTGGCGAAAAGGGCCGAGAGGGGACATGGCAGGAAGACCGAGCTTCTCGCGCCGCCACGTGTTGACCGCTGGACGTGATGCCAGCCAGAAGGCCAGATCGACCGCGTAGAAGCTCAGACGGTTACCGAATGCGCCCAGGAAGCGCGCGGCGGGAAGGAAGGGATGCGGGAATGCACCGGAGGGCTGGCTCGGCTGGAAGTGGATGACCGCATACGGGACCTTCAGATACTGACTCAAATGGAGGCCGAGAAAACTCAGACTGGGAGTCAGGACGAGATCGGCTCCCTTGGTGCCCGCCTGCACCTCCGAGAGCATGCGGGCGATCAGCGGCCCCACAATCCGGTGCATACCGCGAATGAATTTGACCGCGCTGCGTCCACCGGCCAGTAGTTCCTGGCCCTCGGGTGAGGCGACGATCTCGGCGGGATCCAGCGAGAGCGGGTGGAATTCCAGGCCTGCCTGTGTGATCAGGCCGTGATACCGGTGGCTGGCGATCACCCGTACGGAATCGCCCTGACGTTTCAGTCCTCGGCCCAGCGCCAGACACGGTTGGACGTCTCCCCGGGACCCTGCGGCAAAAATCACTACGGTCCGGCTCATATCCACCTCCGTATGTGAGCGGCAAAGCGCCACAGGATTACATCGCAGCAGCTCCGCCGTACCGGTAACCGATCGGTTCCCGCGTGTCGTTCGACCACGGCCACCGTTTCACCCTCCGGCCGGTTGACATGGCCGGAATCCCAGGAACCTCCTGCGCTCGGCGACCACCCGAGCCAGAGCCGGTGTCGACGGCGAGTTCGGCGACGGTCGGGTTCACCCACCCGGGCAAGTTCGTCGACGGCAACCCCTACGGCACCGCCCACCACGATGCGGGTGGCACCGTCCTGGTCGGCGACGTCACCCGCGATGCGGCCCGCGTCCAGGCGGAACGAGTGGTGTGCCTGGCCAGGATCCTCACAGCCGCCACCCGCTGACCGCTCGGAGTGTGCCGCGCCCGAAGGTCGCGTTCGCCCCGGTAACGGGAGGGGTCGGCCGGGACCTGGTGGAAGTCGGCGACATCATGCTGGAGGCGGGGGAATCCGTGGTGACGCCGGCACGATGGCTCGGGCACTCGTTCCCGGCTGTCACGCTTGGTTACTATGTTCACTTCATGCCGAAGGCCGGAAGCAAGGGCCGCACCGCGGTTGACGGACTGCCGGGAGACAGGGAGACGGGCATGCCAGTGGAAACTCCCCACACTCCCAGGGCTGATCGGGGACCCCGCCCCGGATTGCAGCATGTGGGAGATGACCGTGGAATGTAAGGCAAACAAGCTGTTGGGCCTTGGAAGATGCTAAGAGAGGTTACCGCAACCCGCTACATCGAGCCCCTGAGGTCCGGTGGGTCCGTCCCCGGCGTCGTGGAGGCCGACGACCTGGGCACCTACGTCGTGAAGTTCACCGGTTCGGCGCAGGGGCACAAGGCGCTGGTCGCCGAGGTGATCGTCGGTGAACTCGCCCGCGCGCTCGGCCTGCGCTTCCCCGAGCTGGTCCTGGTCCGCTTCGACCCGGCCATCGCCGCCGGGGAGCCGCACCAGGAGGTGCGGGACCTGCACACCGCGAGCTCCGGCGTGAACCTCGGCATGGACTACCTGCCGGGCGCACGGGACTTCACCCCGGACCTCGCGAAGATCTTCGAGGTGGACCCGCTGGAGGCCGGCCGGGTCGTCTGGCTGGACGCGCTGACCGTCAACGTGGACCGCACGGTCCACAGCTCCAACCTGATGGTCTGGCCCACGCTGGGCACCGTACCGCCGCGCCTGTGGCTCATCGACCACGGCGCGGCCCTGGTCTTCCACCACCGCTGGGACACCACGACCCCCGGCAGGAAGTACGACTTCCGGCACCACGCCCTCGGCCACTACGGCCCCGACGTACGGGCCGCCGACGCGGAACTGGCGCCCCGGGTGACGGAGGAGCTGCTGCGCGGGATCGTCGCCGAGGTGCCGGACGCCTGGCTGGCCGAGGACGCCGGGTTCGCCGGCCCCGAGGACGTCCGGGACGCGTACGTGGACTACCTCCTGGCCCGTGTCCGCCTCTCGCCCGAGTGGCTGCCCACCGACTTCCCGAGCCGCGAGGAACTCGCGGCCGAGGAGGCCACCCGCGCGGCCAAGACGCGAGCGGGCCGCCCGGACTGGCTGAAGACGGTCCCCGACCTGCACGGCAAGCCGGCGGCGGAACACGATGGGGCGGTGCACCTGGGATGACGGATGGACAGCGGGTCCAGATCGAGTACTGCACCCAGTGCCGCTGGCTGCCCCGCGCGGCCTGGCTGGCACAGGAGCTGCTCACCACGTTCGAGGCCGAGCTGACCGAGCTGTCGCTCAAGCCCGGCACCGGTGGCGTCTTCGTCGTCCGGGTGAACGACGAGGTGGTGTGGGACCGCCGGGAGCAGGGATTCCCGGAGCCCACGGCGGTCAAGCGGCTGGTGCGCGACCGAGTGGCCCCGGGGAAGCCCCTGGGCCACTCGGAACGCTCGTCGTGAGGGTCAGCCGGCCAGTTGCTCGTACGCCGGCAGGGTGAGGAAGTCGGCGTAGTCCTCGTCGAGGGACACCCTCAGCAGCAGGTCGTGCGCCTCCTGCCAGTGCCCGGCCGCGAAGGCCTCCTCGCCGATCTCCTTGCGGATGCTGTCCAGTTCCTCGGCGGCGACCTTGCGGGCCAGCTCGGGCGTGGCCTTGTCGCCGTTCTCGAACTCGACGCCGGCGTTGATCCACTGCCAGATCTGCGAGCGGGAGATCTCGGCGGTGGCCGCGTCCTCCATCAGGTTGAAGATGGCGACCGCGCCGAGCCCGCGCAGCCAGGCCTCGATGTAACGGATGCCGACCTGGACGGCGTTGACGAGGCCGTTGTAGGTCGGCTTGGCGTCCAGCGAGTCGACGGCGACCAGATCGGCGGCCTCGACGTGCACGTCCTCGCGCAGCCGGTCCTTCTGGTTCGGCTTGTCGCCGAGGACCTTGTCGAAGGACTCCATGGCGATCGGCACCAGGTCGGGATGGGCGACCCAGGAACCGTCGAAACCGTCGTTCGCCTCACGGTCCTTGTCGGCACGGACCTTCTCGAAGGCCACCTTGTTGACCTCGGCGTCCTTGCGGGAGGGGATGAAGGCCGCCATGCCGCCGATCGCGTGCGCACCGCGCTTGTGGCAGGTGCGGACGAGGAGTTCGGTGTACGCCCGCATGAACGGGGCGGTCATCGTCACCGCGTTGCGGTCCGGGAGAACGAACTTCGCCCCGCCGTCACGGAAGTTCTTCACGATGGAGAACAGGTAGTCCCAGCGGCCGGCGTTCAGGCCCGATGCGTGGTCGCGCAGTTCGTAGAGGATCTCCTCCATCTCGTACGCGGCCGTGATGGTCTCGATCAGCACGGTGGCGCGGACGGTGCCCTGCGGGACGCCGACGTAGTCCTGCGCGAAGACGAACACGTCGTTCCACAGGCGGGCCTCGAGGTGCGACTCGGTCTTCGGCAGGTAGAAGTACGGGCCCTTGCCGAGGTCGAGCAGACGCTGGGCGTTGTGGAAGAAGTACAGGCCGAAGTCGACGAAGGCGCCGGGCACTTGGCGGCCGTCGGCGTCGACGAGGTGCCGCTCGTTCAGGTGCCAGCCGCGCGGGCGCATGACGACGGTCGCCAGCTCCTCGGCCGGACGCAGGGCGTACGACTTGCCGGTGCGCTCGTCCGTGAAGTCGATGGCGCGGGTGTAGGCGTCGATCAGGTTGGCCTGGCCGAGGATCACGTTCTCCCAGGTGGGCGCGGAGGCATCCTCGAAGTCGGCGAGCCAGACCTTCGCGCCCGAGTTGAGCGCGTTGATGGTCATCTTGCGGTCGGTGGGGCCGGTGATCTCGACGCGCCGGTCGTTCAGCGCGGCCGGGGCCGGGGCGACCTTCCAGGAGTCGTCCGCGCGGATGGCGGCCGTCTCCGGGAGGAAGTCGAGCGTGGAGGTGCGGGCGATCTCGGCGCGGCGCTCGGCCCGGCGGGCGAGGAGTTCGTCACGGCGCGGGGTGAACCGCCGGTGCAGCTCCGCCACGAAGGCGAGCGCCGCGTCCGTGAGGACCTCTTCCTGCCGGGGCAGGGGCTCGGCGTCGACGATGGCCAGCGGGGACGGCGCTGGTGCGGACATGAGCTGTCACTTCCTTCAGCGGTGGCACCGGGTGCCAAGTGGCACGAACAGGACAATCAGCGCCGACTGTGCGGGCAGGCGCTTCTGAACAGTGGATACTAGTTTCCTCATTGTGGAACTTCAATGGTTTGTTGATGTCGAGATTCTCTGAGTCGAGGCAAGGTGGCGCCCAGTGCCACCTCGTTCACTCAAGGTGGCTCAGATCGGCCTCCGTGTCGATGTCGTACGGCTCGGCCACGTCCGCGCACTCCACGAGCCGGAGCGCCGCCGCGTGCTCCTTCAGGTAGGCGCGCGCCCCGCGGTCTCCGGAGGCAGTCGCCGCGATGCCCGCCCAGTGAGCCGCGCCGAGGAGTACCGGATGCCCGCGCGTGCCGTCGTAGGCGGCGGACACCAGCGCGTTCCCGCCCTCGTAGGCGGCGAGCACCCGCGCCACCGCCGCGGGGCCGATACCGGGCTGATCGACGAGACTCACCAGGGCCGCGCGCGCGTCCGTACCGGCGAGCGACGCCAGTCCCGCGCGCAGGGACGACCCCATCCCCTCGGCCCAGTCCGGGTTGTCCACGAGCACGCAGCCGCTCAGTTCGGCGCGCTCTCTCACCTCGTCGGCGCGGGCGCCCAGCACGACATGGATCCGCTCGCACCCGGCCGCACGGAGCACCCCGACCGCGTGCTCCACCAGGGGCCGCCCCCGGTGTTCCAGCAGCGCCTTGGGCCGCCCGCCGAGCCGTCTGCCCCCGCCGGCGGCGAGCAGCAGCCCGGCGACATCCCCCCGCTGATCCTGGCTGTCCGTCATGGCTCCTGCATACCCGACGGCGGCGGAAGCGTCAGGGTTTCCGGCGCCGGTTCCGTTGGGCTGAATTTCGGTCCGCCCTGTGGCGCTCCCGCGCGGGGTGGCGTTTACTGACCCGCGCACGACGGCGTGTCTGGGGGAGGGCTGTGTTGCGGAGCTTGGGGCAGAGGCCAGTGGCCGGCAGCGACGAGGACCCGAGAGTGGCGGAACTGCGGACCGCGGTCTCCCGGTTGCGCCGCGAACTCGCCGCCCTCCCGGCGGAGTTCCCCGACCGGGCCATAGCCGAGGACGAACTGGCGGCCCTGGCCGCGATGGCCACGGGCGGCATCCCGGAGATACCGCGCCTGCGCCGCTCCCTGTTATTGATCGCGGGGGCGATCGGCTCGGTGAGCGCGCTGGCGCGAGCACTGTCGGAGGTACGGGACGCGGTCGACATGTTCGGAGAACCGCCGAGAACCTGAAGGCTCCCGGTGTGTCGCGTCCTCGCTTCGCGGCGTCGGGAGCGGACGGCGCGGCGGGCGGAGAGCGGCTCGCGCTCGTGACCACGCGGGATGCCATTCGGATGGATCCGGTGGCGTACCCGCTTGTCGCATCCGGTGGCGCGGGAGCCGGCCGTCTGGGTTCGGGAAATGACCCCGTGCGCGGCATGGCACTGCTGCCCGTGGACTACGGCGTGCTCTGCCTGATCTTCCTCTTCCTGCGGGACCGGGACCTCTTCTGCCGGCTCTACCTGGTCCTGCTCGCGGCACGCGTGGTGCTGGTCCCGGCGTTCCTCGTCAAGTGGTTCCGGGAACTCCCCTGACCGGGGCGGCCGCCCCGCCGGCCTCCCGTTGTGCGAGTGGTCAGGGTGGTAGGAGTGGTCAGGCGCCCGAACTCGCCAGCGCCTGGGACAGCTCGACGGCCACCTGCTGCAGCACCGGCACGATCTTGTCCGTCGCCGCCTCGGTGACCCGCCCGGCCGGCCCGGAGATGGAGATCGCCGCAGCGGTGGGGGAGTCCGGAACGGACACCGCGAGGCAGCGCACCCCGATCTCCTGCTCGTTGTCGTCGACGGCGTAACCCATCCGCCGTACGTCCTCCAGCGCCGCCAGGAAGCCCTCCGGCGTGGTGATGGTCTTCTCCGTCGCCGCCGGCATCCCGGTACGGGAGAGCAGCGCGCGCACCTCCCCGTCGGGCACGCCGGCCAGCAGCGCCTTGCCCACCCCCGTGGAGTGCGGCAGCACCCGGCGCCCCACCTCGGTGAACATCCGCATCGAGTGCTTGGACGGCACCTGCGCCACGTACACGATCTCGTCGCCGTCCAGCAGCGCCATGTTCGCCGTCTCGCCGGTCTCCTCCACCAGCCGGGCCAGGTACGGCCGCGCCCAGGTGCCGAGCAGCCGGGCGGCGGACTCGCCGAGCCGGATCAGCCGCGGCCCGAGCGCGTACCGCCGGTTCGGCTGCTGCCGGACGTACCCGCAGGCGACCAGCGTGCGCATCAGCCGGTGGATCGTGGGCAGCGGCAGCCCGCTCGTCGCGGACAGCTCGCTCAGACCGACCTCCCCGCCCGCGTCCGCCATGCGCTCGAGCAGGTCGAAGGCGCGCTCCAGGGACTGGACCCCGCCTCCGTTGGAGGACTTGGCGGAGTCGGTGGTGCTGGCGCTGGACGTCGGCACGGCACGTTCCTTTCGGGGCTGGCAGGAGGGCAGAAGCCTACCCGGCGACCGGTTGACTCCCCGCCTGTACGTAGCTACGTTCTGCCTGCTGGAATTGTAATTCCGCCTTGTGGAAACGTCCAGAGTGAGGGCGTCGGCGTTCCCCTCGGAAGTGTGCCTCTTGACGGCGGACAGGTGGGAGTGAAGACTCCTTCAACAGAACGTTGAAATCCGTTACGTGGGTGTTCATCCCGTTTCCTGGACGGGACGTGAAACGGCGGTACAGAGAGGGGTTCGGGTGTCCGACGCTGAACTGGTGCTGCGCTCGACGCGCGTCATCACTCCGGAAGGGACGCGGGCCGCCACGGTCACCGTGTCCGCCGGCAAGATCACGGCCGTTCTGCCGTACGGCGCCGAGGTCCCGGCGACGGCGCGGCTGGAGGACATCGGCGACCACGTCCTGCTGCCCGGCCTGGTCGACACCCACGTGCACGTCAACGACCCGGGCCGCACCGAGTGGGAGGGCTTCTGGACCGCCACGCGCGCGGCGGCGGCCGGCGGCATCACCACCCTGATCGACATGCCGCTCAACTCCCTGCCGCCGACCACGACGGTCGAGAACCTGCGGGTGAAGCAGCAGGTCGCCGCCGACAAGGCGCACATCGACGTCGGCTTCTGGGGCGGCGCCCTGCCCGGCAACATCAAGGACCTGCGCCCGCTGCACGACGCCGGCGTCTTCGGCTTCAAGGCCTTCCTGTCCCCGTCCGGCGTGGACGAGTTCCCGCACCTGGAACAGGACCAGCTGGCGCAGTCCCTGGCGGAGATCGCCGGGTTCGACGGACTGCTGATCGTGCACGCGGAGGACCCGCACCACCTGGCCGCCGCCCCGCAGCACGGCGGCCCCAAGTACGCCGACTTCCTCGCCTCCCGCCCGCGCGACGCCGAGGACACGGCGATCGCGGGCCTCATCGCGCAGGCCCGCCGGCTGCACGCGCGCGTGCACGTCCTGCACCTGTCCTCCAGCGACGCGCTGCCGCTGATCCGCGCCGCCCGCGCCGAGGGCGTCCGCATCACCGTGGAGACCTGCCCGCACTACCTCACCCTCACGGCCGAGGAGGTCCCGGACGGCGCCAGCGAGTTCAAGTGCTGCCCGCCCATCCGTGAGGCCGCCAACCAGGACCTGCTCTGGGCGGCCCTCGCCGACGGCACCATCGACTGCGTGGTCACCGACCACTCGCCCTCCACCGCCGACCTCAAGACCGACGACTTCGCCACCGCGTGGGGCGGCATCTCCGGCCTCCAGCTGAGCCTGTCGGCCGTGTGGAGCGAGGCCCGAAAGCGCGGCCACGGTCTGGAGGACGTCGTCCGCTGGATGTCCACGCGGACCGCCGCCCTGGTCGGCCTGGGACACAAGGGGGCCATCGAGGCCGGCCGCGACGCCGACTTCGCCGTCCTCGCCCCCGACGAGACCTTCACCGTCGACCCGGCCGGCCTCCAGCACCGCAACCGGGTCACCGCGTACGCCGGAAAGACCCTGTACGGCGTCGTGAAGTCCACCTGGCTGCGCGGCGAGCGCATCGTCGCCGACGGCGAGTTCACCGAGCCGAAGGGCACGCTGCTCGGCCGCCCCTAGGGCCTAGTGAGCCTCCCCAAGCTCTCGGCTTCGATCGAGAGCTCTCGGCTTCGATCGAGCAGGGGAGAACCCCCATCCCGCATCCGCACCAGCCGACTCCCGAAAGGAATCCCTGATCACCGTGACGGCGCAGCAACACTCGAGTTGGGCCAGCTTCACCGGCGACGCGAACCCCTACGGAGGCGGCGACCCGTACGCGGACTACCGCACCGCCGACTTCCCCTTCACCCAGTACGCCAACCTCGCCGACCGGCAGCTGGGCGCCGGTGTCATCGCCGCCAACGACGAGTTCTTCGCCCAGCGCGAGAACCTGCTGGTCCCCGAGCCGGCCGAGTTCGACCCCGAGCACTTCGGGCACAAGGGCAAGATCATGGACGGCTGGGAGACCCGCCGCCGGCGTGGTGTCTGCGCCGAGCACCCCTGGCCCACGGCCGAGGACCACGACTGGGCGCTGGTCCGGCTCGGCGCGCCCGGTGTGATCCGCGGGATCGTCGTCGACACCGCCCACTTCCGCGGCAACTACCCGCAGGCCGTCTCGGTCGAAGGCGCCTCCGTACCCGGCTCGCCGTCCCCCGAGGAACTGCTGGGCGACGACGTCAAGTGGACGACCCTCGTCCCGCGCACCGCGGTCGGCGGCCACGCGGCGAACGGCTTCGGGGTCACCGTCGAGCAGCGCTTCACGCACCTGCGTGTCAACCAGCACCCCGACGGCGGCATCGCCCGCCTGCGCGTGTACGGCGAGGTCGTCCCGGACCCGAAGTGGCTGGAGGTGCTCGGCACCTTCGACGTGGTCGCCCTGGAGAACGGCGGCCAGGTCGAGGACGCCTCCAACCTCTTCTACTCCCCGGCCACCAACACCATCCAGCCGGGCCGCTCCCGCAAGATGGACGACGGCTGGGAGACCCGCCGCCGCCGCGACCAGGGCAACGACTGGATCCGCTACCGGCTGGTGTCCCAGTCCCAGATCCGCGCGATCGAGATCGACACCGCCTACCTGAAGGGCAACAGCGCCGGCTGGGCCTCGGTCTCCGTCAGGGACGGGGAGGACGGCGACTGGACCGAGATCCTCCCGCGCACCCGCCTGCAGCCCGACACCAACCACCGCTTCGTACTGCCGCAGCCGGCCGTCGGCACGCACGCGCGTGTCGACATCTTCCCCGACGGCGGCATCTCCCGCCTGCGCCTGTTCGGCTCCCTGACCGAGGAGGGCGCGACCCGGCTCGCCGCCCGCCACCAGGAACTGGGCGGCTGACCCGCCCCCACGCGCGCGTGGGGCGCCCCGGCCGGACAGCACCGGGGCACCCCACGTGTCACTCACCCGGACTCGTTTCCCCCGCCCGGAACCTTTGCGTCCACCTCTCGCGTTCTTCCCCACGTGACCCTTCAGCAAGAGATCGTCGGCAATGCCATGCAGATGGCGGTCGTCAACCTGCACCCCGGCCAGACCGTGTACTGCGAGGCCGGGAAGTTCCTGTTCAAGACCACGGACGTGACCATGGAGACGCGGCTGTCCGGTCCGTCGGGCAACGGCGGGCGGCAGCAGAACGGCTCGGGCGGTGGCATGGGCGGCATGCTGCGCCAGGCCATGGGCACCGCCATGCAGGTCGGTCAGCGCGTGCTCGCGGGCGAGTCGCTGGCGTTCCAGTACTTCACCGCCCAGGGCGGCCAGGGCACGGTCGGCTTCGCGGGCGTGCTCCCCGGTGAGATGCGCGCCCTGGAGCTGGACGGCACGCGCGCCTGGTTCGCGGAGAAGGACGCCTTCGTGGCCGCCGAGTCCACCGTCGACTTCGGCATCGCCTTCGCCGGCGGCCGCACCGGCATGAGCGGCGGCGAGGGCTTCGTCCTGGAGAAGTTCACCGGACACGGCACGGTGATCATCGCGGGCGCGGGCAACTTCATCGACCTGAACCCGGCGGACTTCGGCGGCCGCATCGAGGTCGACACCGGCTGCGTGGTCGCCTTCGAGGAGGGCATCCAGTACGGCGTCCAGCGCGTGGGCGGCCTCAACCGGCAGGGGATCATGAACGCCGTGTTCGGCGGCGAGGGCCTGTCCCTGGCCACCCTGGAGGGCAACGGCCGGGTGATCCTGCAGTCCCTCACCATCGAGAGCCTCGCCAACGCCCTGAAGAAGGCCCAGGGCGGCGACAAGCAGGGCCCGACCGGCGGACTGTTCTCCACCCACACCGGCTGAACCGATGAGTTGCGGGTGCGTGCGGGGTCTGAGCTGATGACAGCAGACCCCGCACCCGGAAGAAGGCACCCGTCATGGGCAAGCTCGTCTCCACCGTCTTCGTCACCCTCGACGGCGTCCACCAGGCGCCCGGCGGCCCCCAGGAGGACCCCAGCGGGGGCTTCGACCAGGGCGGCTGGAGCTTCCCGTACGGCGACGACGACTTCGGCCGGTTCGTCGACGAGGTCTTCGGCGGCGTCGGCGCGTTCCTCCTCGGCCGCCGGACCTACGACATCTTCGCCTCGTACTGGCCGAAGGTGACCGACCCCGCCAACCCGATCGCCTCGAAGCTGAACACCCTCCCGAAGTACGTCGTCTCCTCCACCCTCCGGGCGCCCGGGTGGTCCGGCACCACGGTCGTCAGCGGTGATCTCGCCAAGGAGGTCACGGCCCTCAAGGAGCGCACGGACGGCGAACTCCAGATCCACGGCAGCGGCGCCCTGGTGCGCTCCCTGATGGACCTGCGGCTCGTCGACACCCTGCACCTGCTGACCTTCCCGGTCGTCCTCGGCGCCGGCCGCCGCCTCTTCGTGGACGGCGCGGCCCCCACCCGGTTCACGCACCGGGCCGGGCGCGTCACCGGGTCGGGCGTCTCCATCCAGACGTACGACGTCGCGGGCAGCCCCGACTACGGGTCGTACGACCTCCCCGAGGGGGAGGCCTGAGCGCCGCACCGGAGACCTCCGCTTCGGCCTCAGCAGCCGAAGTCGACGAGCCTGAACGTGGCGTAGTGATCGGACGTGTAGTAGTCCTCCTCGTACTTCTCACCGGTGACGATGCGGCGCGCTCCGCGCGTGGGGGAGCCCGGCGTGATCACGGTGTACTCGTGGTAGTAGCCGGACGTCCTGCTGGGCAGGACGCCTTCGCGGTTCGAGAAGACGGTGCCGTCCTGCGAGTAGGGGAAGGGACCGCCCTGGTCGATCAGGTCGAGCGTGTCGTACGCCTGGGCGGGCAGGGCGCTGTGGCAGACGCTGCCGACCGCGGCGTTCGCCGTGGTGGCGGAGACGGTGCCGCCCACGAGGAGGGCGGACAGGAGAGTGGCTGCGGCGCCGATCCGAGCGGCGCTGTGGGGGATTCGCATGCCCTCATGGTGACGCGCGTAGAGCATGGCATGTCAACGACAACATGAAGTTTTCGCCGTCAAGTCCGATGATTTTTCGGGGCGTTAACCTGGGCGGCCGACGGCTCCATGGGACCTGCACAGGCCGTTCACCGGCGCACCACCGTCAGCGGCACGGCGACACACCCGGCACGCACCCTCAACCGGTCGCGCCGTCGAAAGTCCACAGTGGTGCGAACCGGCTTACGACGCGGGGCTGTTGGAGGACGGGCACCAAGCGGCCGCCCCAGGCGTTGTCCCTGTACCGGGATGAGCCCGGAAGCCTCGGGGGGAGTCCGGAAGGGGAGCGATGGACAGGCAACGGGTCGTCGATCTGCGGGAGTTCGCGGACACATTGCACCGTGATCCCCATGCGGTGTACGCCCGCCTGCGCGAGCAGGGCCCCGTGCACCGGGTCCGGCTGCCGGGAGCGGACGAGGGCTACGAGACCTGGCTGATCGTGGGGTACGAAGAGGCACGCAGGGCCCTGGCCGACCCCCGGCTGGCCAAGGACGGCGCCAAGATCGGCGCGACCTTCCTGGACGAGGAGATGATCGGCAAGCACCTGCTGGCCACCGACCCGCCTCAGCACACCCGCCTGCGCGGCCTCGTCACCCGCGCGTTCACGATGCGCCGGGTGGAGGAGCTGCGCCCGCGGATCCAGCGGATCACCGACGACCTGCTGGACGAGATGCTGCCGCGCGGCCACGGCGACCTCATCGGCTCCCTCGCCTTCCCGCTGCCCATCACCGTCATCTGCGAACTCCTCGGCGTCCCGGACATGGACCGCGCGGAGTTCCGGAAGATGTCCACCGAGGTGGTCGCCCCGACCAACGGGACCACCGAGTACGACGCGATCGTCCGCCTCGCCGAGTACCTGACCGAGCTGATCGAGGACAAGCGGTCCACCGGGCCGACCGACGACCTGCTGAGCGACCTGATCCGCACCACCGACGAGGGCGGCGACCGGCTCTCCCCGCAGGAACTGCGCGGCATGGCCTACCTGCTGCTCATCGCCGGCCACGAGACCACGGTCAACCTCATCGGCAACGGCGTCCTCGCCCTCCTCACCCACCCCGGCCAACTCGCCGCCCTGCGGGCCGACATGAGCCTCCTGGACGGCGCGGTCGAGGAGATGCTGCGCTACGAGGGCCCGGTGCAGAGCGCCACGTTCCGGTACGCCGCCGAGCCCCTGGAGATCGCCGGCACGCCCATCGAGCAGGGCGAGCACGTGGTGGTCGGCCTCACCGCCGCCCAGCGCGACGGCGAGCGCTACCGCGACCCGCACCGCTTCGACATCCGCCGTGACACCCGCGGCCACCTGGCCTTCGGCCACGGCATCCACTACTGCGTGGGCGCACCCCTGGCCCGCCTGGAGGGCCGTATCGCTGTCGGCACCCTCCTGCGGCGCGCCCCCGGCCTCGCGCTCGACGGCTCGCCGGGCGAGTGGCTGCCGGGCCTGCTGATGAGGGGGATGCGCAGCCTTCCGGTGCGCTGGTGAGCGGCCCGCGGAGTCAGTCCCGGGACGGCCCCGCCCGGTCCGGGATCTCGGCCAGCCGCACCGGCCGGTGCTCGCGCCGGGACACCTCGCAGGCCTCGGCGACCCGCAGCGCCTGCAACGCCTCCCGGCCGTCGCACGGGTTGGGCCGCTCGCCGCGCACCACCTCCACGAAAGCGGCCAGCTCGGCCTCGTAGGCGGGCCCGAACCGCTCCAGGAACCCCGTCCACGGCTTGTCCGCGGGCGGTGGCCCGGTCGGCTCGGTGGAGGCGAGCGGGGTGCGGTCGTCCAGGCCCACCACCACCGTGTCCCGCTCGCCGGCCAGCTCCATGCGCACGTCGTAGCCCGCGCCGTTCAGCCGGGTCGCCGTCGCCGAGGCCAGGGTGCCGTCGTCCAGCGTGAGCAGCGCCGCGCCGGTGTCGATGTCACCGGCCTCGCGGAACATCGCGGGACCGCCGGCGGAGCCGGTGGCGTACACGTCGGCCACCTCGCGGCCCGTCACCCAGCGCAGCACGTCGAAGTCGTGGATCAGCGTGTCCCGGAACAGCCCGCCGGACAGCGGCAGCCACTCCGCCGGGGGAGGGGACTGGTCGCAGGTCAGGGCCCGTACGGTGTGCAGCCGCCCGAGCCGTCCGGCGCGCACCGCCTCCCGGGCGCCGGCATAGCCCGCGTCGAACCGCCGCTGGAAGCCCATCTGCAGCACGGTCCCGGCCGCCTCCACCTCGGCGAGAGCCTGCAGCGTGCCGGGCAGGTCGAGGGCGATCGGCTTCTCGCAGAAGACCGGCAGACCCGAGCGTGCCGCCCGGCCGATCAGTTCGGCGTGGGCCGCCGTCGCCGCGGTGATCACCACCGCGTCCACGCCCCACCGGAAGACCTCGTCCACCCCCGGCGCCGCCGTCTCGCCCAGCCGGTGCGCCAGCTCCTGCGCCCGCGCCGGGTCCGCGTCCGTGAGGATCAGGGATCCGACCTCGCGGTGACGGCTGAGCGTCCTCGCGTGAATGGTGCCGATACGGCCCGTACCGATGACCCCGATGCGCATGGAATCAAAGTGAGGGCCGACCCCGGGGGCTGTCAATCCGTATGTCCGGACAATCGGACTACACAACTTCCCGTCAACCCGTCACGGAGATACGCTCGGGCCCGTGCCGAAACCTGATGTGGACCCGACCGTGTCGCTCGACCTCCGTGTGGACCGTAGCTCCCCGGTGCCGTTGTACTTCCAGCTCTCCCAGCAGCTGGAGGCCGCCATCGGGCACGGCAGCCTCACTCCGGGCAGTCTGCTGGGAAACGAGATCGAGCTGGCCGCGCGGCTCGGTCTGTCCCGGCCGACCGTCCGCCAGGCCATCCAGTCACTCGTCGACAAAGGGCTTCTCGTCCGCCGCCGGGGTGTCGGCACCCAGGTCGTGCACAGCCAGGTCAAGCGCCCCCTGGAACTGAGCAGCCTCTACGACGACCTGGAGGCGGCCGGCCAGCGCCCCGCGACCAAGGTCCTGGTCAACACCGTCGTTCCCGCCTCCGCCGAGGTCGCCGCGGCGCTCGCGGTCACCGAGGGGAGCGACGTCCACCGCATCGAGCGCCTGCGCCTCGCGCACGGCGAGCCGATGGCCTATCTGGTCAACCACCTGCCGCCCGGCCTGCTCGACCTGGAGACCGGTCAGCTGGAGGCCACCGGTCTGTACCGGCTGATGCGCTCCGCCGGGATCACCCTGCACAGCGCCCGCCAGTCCATCGGCGCCCGCGGTGCCACGTCCGCCGAGGCCGAGCGGCTCGCCGAGGCGGAGGGTGCCCCGCTGCTCACCATGCAGCGCACCACCTTCGACGACACCGGCCGCGCGGTCGAGTTCGGCGACCACACCTACCGTCCCACGCTTTACTCCTTCGAGTTCCAGCTGCTCGTACGGCCCTGACAGCACAGCCGGCATTCGTCGCAATGTCCGGACAAGGGGACCGGTGCGCGGTCCCCGGTCGTGTCATGGGTGTTCCCCGTGTTCGATACTGAAGTGTTTGGGGCTGGTGAGATCACCGCCGGGGCGCGCCGACGGTGAGGTCGCCCGCCCCTCACGCACGTCGGAGCAGACCGAGAGCACAGCAAGAAGGGCACGGCCTCGTGGCACGGTTTCGGACCTGGGTAGGCATAGCGCTGGCGGGGGCACTCTCCGTGTCCCTGGCGGGGTGCAGCAGCACCGGCGGCAAACGGGCCGAGGACGCCCGCAAGGCCGCCGCGGCCCAGGGCAGGGCGGCGGTGAACACGCCCCGCTGGACCTTCGCGATGATCACCCACTCGGGAGACGGCGACACCTTCTGGGACATCGTGCAGAGCGGTGCCAAGCAGGCCGCCCTCAAGGACAACATCACATTCCTCTACTCGCACGACGACGAGGCCCAGCAGCAGGCACAGCTGGTGGACGCGGCCGTGGACAAGAAGGTCGACGCCATCATCGTCACCCTCGCCAAGCCGGACGCCATGAAGGCCGCCCTGGCCCGCGCGGAGAAGGCCGGCATCCCGGTGATCACGGTCAACTCCGGCTCCGAGGAGTCCAAGGCCTTCGGCGCCCTCACCCACATCGGCCAGGACGAGACCATCGCCGGTGAGGCCGTGGGCGACGAGCTGAACAAGCGCGGGAAGAAGAAGGCTCTGTGCGTCCTGCACGAGCAGGGCAACGTCGGCCACGAGCAGCGCTGCGACGGCGTCGCCAAGACCTTCCACGGCACGCTGCGGAAGCTCTACGTCAACGGCACCAACATGCCCGACGTGCAGTCCGCGATCGAGGCCAAGCTCCAGGCCGACCGGTCCCTCGACGCCGTCGTCACCCTCGGCGCCCCCTACGCCGACACCGCCGTGAAGGCGAAGACCGACGCGGGCAGCGAGGCCGAGGTCGACACCTTCGACCTCAACGCCAAGGTGGCCGCGGAACTGAAGGACGGCACCCTCGGCTTCGCCGTGGACCAGCAGCCGTACCTCCAGGGCTACCAGGCGGTCGACCTGCTGTGGCTGTACAAGTACAACGGCGACGTCCTCGGCGGCGGCAAGCCGGTGCTCACCGGACCGCAGATCATCACCAGGGACCAGGCGTCCGCGCTCGCGGAGTACACCGATCGGGGCACCCGATGAGCGCCACCACGGAGCGGACGGCCGACGGGACGCCCCACAAGCCGGACGACGAAAGGATTCTGCGGACCTCGCCGCTGCGCAAGCTGCTCGCGCGCCCGGAACTGGGCTCGGCCGTCGGCGCCCTCGCGGTCTTCGCCGTCTTCGCCGTCGCCGCCGACGGCTTCCTGCGCGCCGCCAGCCTCAGCACCATCCTGTACGCGTCCTCGACCATCGGCATCATGGCCGTACCCGTGGCCCTGCTGATGATCGGCGGCGAGTTCGATCTGTCGGCCGGTGTCCTGGTGACGTCGTCCGCCCTGATCTCCTCGATGTTCAGCTATCAGATGACGGCGAACACCTGGGTCGGTGTGGGCGTGTCCCTGATGGTCACCCTGGCCGTCGGCGCCTTCAACGGCTTCATGCTCACCCGCACCGGGCTGCCCAGCTTCATCATCACGCTGGGCACCTTCCTGATGCTGACCGGCATGAACCTCGGCTTCACCAAGCTGATCGACGGCACCGTCTCCACCAAGACCATCGCCGACATGGAGGGCTTCAAGAGCGCCCACGACGTCTTCGCCGCGACGCTCACCGTCGGCGGCGTCGACTTCAAGGTCACCATCCTGTGGTGGCTGGGCCTGGTCGCCCTCGCCTCCTGGGTCCTGCTGCGCACCCGCGCCGGCAACTGGATCTTCGCCGTCGGCGGCAACCAGGACGCGGCCCGCGCGGTCGGCGTCCCGGTCGCCAAGACCAAGATCGGCCTCTACATGGGCGTCGCCCTCGGCGCCTGGATCTCCGGCCAGCACCTGCTCTTCTCCTTCGACGCCGTCCAGTCCGGCGAGGGCGTCGGCAACGAGCTGATCTACATCATCGCGGCCGTCATCGGCGGCTGCCTCATCACCGGCGGCTACGGCAGCGCGATCGGCTCGGCCGTCGGCGCCCTGCTGTTCGGCATGACCAGCAAGGGCATCGTCTTCGCCGAGTGGAACCCCGACTGGTTCAAGTTCTTCCTCGGAGCGATGCTGCTCCTCGCGACCCTGCTCAACGCCTGGGTCCGCAAGCGCGCGGAGGCGACGACATGACGCAGACCGAGACGCGTACGGCCCTGGTGGAGCTGTCCGGTGTCAGCAAGCACTACGGCAACGTCCGGGCCCTGGAGGGCGTGTCCCTGGAGGTCCACGCGGGCGAGATCACCTGCGTCCTCGGCGACAACGGGGCCGGCAAGTCGACCCTGATCAAGATCATCGCGGGCCTGCACCGGCACGACGGCGGCACCCTGTGCGTCGAGGGCGAGGAGACCTCGCTGTCCTCCCCGCGAGAAGCCCTGGACCGCGGCGTCGCCACGGTCTACCAGGACCTCGCGGTCGTCCCCCTGATGCCGGTCTGGCGCAACTTCTTCCTCGGCTCCGAGCCCCGCAAGGGCGCGGGCCCCTTCAAGCGCCTCGACATCGACCTCATGCGCCGCACCACCCGCGAGGCCCTGCTCCGCATGGGCATCGACCTCCGGGACGTCGACCAGCCCATCGGCACCCTCTCCGGCGGCGAACGCCAGTGCGTGGCGATCGCCCGGGCGGTCCACTTCGGCGCGAAGGTCCTGGTTCTGGACGAGCCGACGGCGGCGCTGGGCGTGAAGCAGTCCGGTGTGGTGCTGAAGTATGTGGCGGCGGCACGCGACGAGGGCCTCGGTGTTGTTCTGATCACCCACAACCCGCATCACGCGTACCTGGTGGGGGACAGATTCATACTCCTGCGCCGGGGCGCGATGGTGGGCAATCACACACGGGACGCGATCACCCTGGACGAGCTGACGCGACAGATGGCCGGAGGATCCGACCTGGACGCCCTGCGCCACGAACTGCGGCGCGACTGAGGGCCGCGGCGCCGCGTCCGTTCGCGGACGCGATCGGCGACGCGCGCGCACCCGGCGTTGATCGCGCGCTTCCCGTCGCCGCCCCACGCGGCACCCGGCGTGAGGGTGCGGCACAATCGACCAACGATGAGCACCTACCGCGACCTCACCGCCCCCATCGGCTCCCGCCGCGCCCCGGTCCTCCGTACGGTCGGGACCAGGGAACGCCGCTCCCATCTGACGGCACCCCGGGTGCCGACGGTGGGCATCGACATCGGCGGCACCAAGGTCATGGCGGGTGTCGTGGACGCCGACGGCAACATCCTGGAGCACCTCCGCGCGGAGACCCCGGACAAGTCCAAGAGCCCCAAGGTCGTCGAGGACACCATCGTCGAACTGGTCCTGGACCTGTCCGACCGGCACGACGTGCACGCGGTCGGCATCGGCGCGGCCGGCTGGGTCGACGCCGACCGCAACCGCGTCCTGTTCGCCCCCCACCTGTCCTGGCGCAACGAACCCCTCAGGGACCGTCTCGCCGGCCGTCTGTCCGTGCCGGTCCTCGTGGACAACGACGCCAACACCGCCGCCTGGGCGGAGTGGCGTTTCGGCGCCGGCCGGGGCGAGGACCACCTCGTCATGATCACCCTCGGTACCGGCATCGGCGGCGCCATCCTGGAGGACGGCCAGGTCAAGCGCGGCAAGTACGGCGTCGCCGGCGAGTTCGGCCACATGCAGGTCGTGCCCGGCGGCCACCGCTGCCCGTGCGGCAACCGCGGCTGCTGGGAGCAGTACAGCTCCGGCAACGCACTGGTCCGCGAGGCCAGGGAGCTGGCTGCCGCCGACTCCCCGGTCGCCTACGGGATCATCGAGCACGTCAAGGGCAACATCGGTGACATCACCGGCCCGATGATCACCGAGCTGGCCCGCGAGGGCGACGCGATGTGCGTCGAGCTGCTCCAGGACATCGGCCAGTGGCTCGGCGTCGGCATCGCCAACCTCGCCGCCGCCCTCGACCCGTCCTGCTTCGTGATCGGCGGAGGCGTCAGCGCCGCCGACGACCTGCTCATCGGCCCCGCCCGGGACGCCTTCAAGCGCCACCTCACCGGCCGCGGCTACCGCCCCGAGGCCCGCATCACCCGCGCCCAGCTCGGCCCCGAGGCCGGCATGGTGGGCGCCGCCGACCTGGCCCGGCTCGTCGCCCGCCGCTTCCGCCGCGCCAAGCGGCGCCGGGTGGAGCGCCACGAGCGCTACGAGCGGTACGCCCAGACCCGCCGCGACCAGGACACCGCGTGACCGCGTCGCTGCCCCGCCAGGCCGCCCCGCCGGACGAACCGCGCCGGCCCGCCGAGGACCCGCGCCACAAGGCCAGACGCCGGGCGCTCACCCTGCTGATCATCGGCCTGCTCATCGGCGTACCGGCCGGCTACCTGGTGATCTCCGCGAACCAGAGCCGCAACAGCGGCAAGGACAAGGAAGCGAAGTACTCCGCGACCGGCCTCACCCCCGGCTGGCCGTCGAAGGTGCAGCGCCGCCTCTACCAGGTGACCGTCCCGCATCCCGCCGACCGCATCGCCTACTACGAGACGAACAACTGGAAGACCAGCCGCCTCTACGTGCAGTTCCGCACCAACGCGGCCGGCCTCGACAGCTTCCTGGGAGCCACGGGCGTGCGCCGGGACCAGCTGAAGAAGGACGACATCACCATCAGCGCCCGCGACCAGAAGGTCTCCGGCTGGCACTTCACCGGCCCCGGGCCCTGGTCGGGCCTCACCCACGACCAGAAGAACCCGGCGCCCACCCAGGACGTGGTCGTGAACATGTCCGACCCGAACTACCCGATGGTGTACGTCGTCTCCCGCACGGTTCCCTGACCGGTGCCGCGATCGCAGGCCCCGGCCGGTCCCCGGAGCCGATTGTCAGACCCCGCCCGTAGAGTCGAAGACATCTGATCCGACGCACGGGCGGGAGGTGGCAGGACGTATGAGCGGCGGCACGGCAGCGGTGGCCGAGCGCACGGGGGCTTCCGGGCGGACCGGGAACCCGGTCCCGGTCCGCCTCGCGTCCGTCTACCTGCCCGCGCCCCTCCCGCGTGCGGGCCGCATCGCCTTCTGGGAGCCCGACGGCGGCCCCCTGCCCGCCGACGGCGACACCGGAGGCGACCTCGCCGAGCTGACGGTCGTACGACGCCACGGTCCCGGTGTGCGCCGCCGGCAGGTCCCCGCGCTCACCCTGCCGCTCGCCGAGGCCCTGCCGTTGCTGGTCCGCGCCCGGCGCGACCCGGCCGCCCACCCGGCCACGGCCTGCTGGGGCGCCGCCGCCCTGCACGCCCTGCGCCTGGTCGCCCGCGGCCGCCTGCTGCCGGGCCTGACCACGAGCGGCCACGACGCCTGGCGGGCCGGCCCGCTGGAACCCGGCGACATCGCCCACCTGCGCGCCATCGCCGCCGCCCTGCCACCGGAGGGCCACGCCGTGCCCCTCCCGGACCCCGGCCCGCTCCGGCTGCCCGAGCCGGAAGCGCTGATCCGCTCCTTCCTGGACGCGGTCGCCGACACCCTGCCCCGCACCCCCGCCGCCCCCTGCGTCTCCGGCCGGCCCTTCGCCGCCCGCGAGGCCCAGGCCCTGCCCCAGGCCCACGAGTGGGCGGCCGAGGTCGCCGCCGGGATGGACGCGGGCGTGCGCATCTCGCTCCGCCTGGACCTGTCCGCGTACGACGTCTTCGACGCCGGAGCGAGCGAGGGCGCGCGTGCCGCGGGGGCGGCGGTCGTGCAGGTGCACAGCCTCGCCGACCCCACCCTGGTGGCCGACGCGGCGGCCCTGTGGGCGGGGGAGGCCGACACGGCGTTCGGGCCCCGCGCGCGCGTCGACGCGGCCCTCGCCGTCCGGCGCGCGGCCCGCGTGTGGCCGCCCCTGGACCGGCTCACCGAACAGGACGTACCCGATGTCCTCGCCCTGTCCGAGGCGGAGGTGGCCGAGCTGCTCGGCGTCGCGGCCGGCCGGCTCGCCGCCGCCGGGGTGGCCGTGCACTGGCCCCGGGACCTCGCCCGCGACCTGACGGCCGCCGCGGTGGTCCGCCCGGCCCCCGGCTCGGCGACCGACGGCACCGGTTTCTTCGAGAGCGAGGACCTGCTCCAGTTCCGCTGGCAGCTGGCGCTCGGCGGCGAACCGCTCAGCGAGGCCGAGATGGACGCGCTCGCCGAGGCCCACCGGCCCGTCGTACGGCTCCGGGACCGCTGGGTGCTCGTCGACCCCGCCCTCGTCCGCAAGGCCCGCAAGCGCGAGCTCGGCCTGCTGGATCCGGTCGACGCCCTGTCCGTGGCTCTCAGCGGCACCGCCGAGGTCGACGGCGAGACCGTCGACGCCGTCCCCGTGGGCGCCCTGGCCGCCCTCCGCGACCGCCTCACGGCGGGCCTCCGCCCCGCCGACCCGCCCACCGGTCTCGACGCCACCCTCCGCGACTACCAGCTGCGCGGCCTCGCCTGGCTCGACCTGATGACCTCCCTCGGCCTCGGCGGCTGCCTCGCCGACGACATGGGCCTCGGCAAGACCGTCACGCTCATCGCCCTGCACCTGAAGCGGGACCGCAGCGAGCCGACCCTCGTCGTCTGCCCGGCCTCCCTCCTCGGCAACTGGCAGCGGGAGATCACCCGGTTCGCGCCCGGCGTCCCCGTCCGCCGCTTCCACGGTCCCGACCGGACCCTGGACGGCCTCGAGAGCGGCTTCGTGCTCACCACGTACGGCACCATGCGCTCGGCCGCGGCCCGCCTCGCCGAGCAGCCCTGGGGCATGGTCGTCGCCGACGAGGCCCAGCACGTGAAGAACCCCTACTCGGCCACCGCCAAGGCGCTGCGCACCATCCCGGCACCCGCGCGCGTGGCGCTCACCGGCACTCCGGTGGAGAACAACCTCTCCGAACTGTGGGCCCTGCTCGACTGGACCACCCCCGGGCTCCTCGGCCCTCTCAAGTCCTTCCGCGCCCGGCACGCCCGCGCGGTGGAGAACGGCGAGGACGAGGAAGCGGTGGAGCGTCTGGCCCGGCTGGTCCGGCCCTTCCTGCTGCGCCGCAAGAAGTCCGACCCCGGTATCGTCCCCGAGCTGCCGCCCAAGACCGAGACGGACCACCCGGTACCGCTCACCCGGGAACAGGCCGCGCTGTACGAGGCGGTGGTGCGCGAGTCGCTGCTGGCCATCGAGACCGCGGACGGCATCGCCCGCCGTGGCCTGGTCCTGAAGCTCCTCGGCGCGCTCAAGCAGATCTGCGACCACCCGGCGCTGTACCTGAAGGAGGACGCGCCCGCCGACCGGGCGGCCGCCGCCCGCTCCGGCAAGCTCGCCCTTCTCGACGAGCTGTTGGACACCCTGCTCGCCGAGGACGGCTCGGCGCTCGTGTTCACCCAGTACGTCGGCATGGCCCGCCTCATCACCGCCCACCTGTCCGCCCGCGCGATCCCCGTGGAGCTCCTGCACGGCGGTACACCGGTTCCGGAGCGCGAGCGCATGGTCGACCGCTTCCAGAACGGCGAGACCCCGGTCCTCGTGCTGTCGCTGAAGGCGGCCGGCACGGGCCTGAACCTCACCCGCGCAGGCCACGTCGTCCACTTCGACCGCTGGTGGAACCCGGCCGTCGAGGAACAGGCCACGGACCGCGCCTACCGCATCGGCCAGACCCAGCCCGTCCAGGTCCACCGCCTGGTCACCGAGGGCACGGTCGAGGACCGCATCGCCGAGATGCTGACCGCCAAGCGCGCGCTGGCCGACGCCATCCTGGGCTCCGGCGAGGCGGCGCTCACCGAACTGACGGACCGTGAACTGTCCGACCTCGTCTCGCTGCGGAGGACGTCATGACGGGCGCGGACGCCGCCCGCCGAGCCCTGCGGGCGGCACGGGAGCGGGCACGGGCCGAGCGGGAGGACGCGGCCCGGACGGCGCGGGACGCGGCTGCGGCAGAGGGCACGTCTCCCGACAGGGCCCAGGCGCCGCACGGCCCTGCCGGGGACGGCACAGAACTCTCCGACAGCACCGAGCCGAGGCCCGGCGACGTGGCACGAGCGGCCCTCAGGGCGGCCGCCTCCACCCGCCGGGGTGACGTCGAAGCACCGCCGGCCACCGTCGCGGTACCACCGGCCGACGCCCCGGAGCACGCCTCACGTCCCGCGTCGCCACCGGCCGCAGCTCCGGAGCACGCCTCTCGTTCGGCGTCGGAGGCCGGTTCCACCGCGCCTGCACAGGCCGAAGCCTCGGAGTACGCCTCTCGTTCGGCGTCGGAGGCCGGTTCCACCGCGCCTGCACAGGCCGAAGCCCCGGAGTACGCCTCTCGTTCGGCGCCGGGGGCCGGTTCCACCGCGCCGGCGCCGGACGAAGCCCCGGAGTACGCCTCTCGTTCCGCGTCGGAGGCCGGTTCCACCGAGGCCGCGGGGGGTCGCCGGCCCGGTGACGCCGCCCGGGAGGCGCTTCGCGCGGCCCGGCGGGAGGCGCTGCGTGCCGAAACGGCGGAGCCCCGGCGTGAGCGGCGCGTACCTGAGCGTCCCGGTCCCTCCGTGCCGCGCACCTCGTCCGCACCCGGGCCGGAGACCCAAGCCGTCCGGGCCAAGGCCGCCCAGGACATTCGGCACTACTTGGCGAACGCCTTCCGCATGCCCACGTGGACCGAAACGCCCGACGAGACGCAGGAGCCCGGGCCCGGCACGACGACACTCCCGGAGCCAACCCCCTCGACCTCCGCCCCCTCCACCTCAACGCCCGCGCAGGCCTCCCCGACTCCGGCTCCCGCGTCTTCACCCTCGACGCCCGCCTCCTCGAGTACGGCCCCCGCGCCCTCAGGCTCGGCGCCCGCCTCTTCCAATCAGGCCCCTGTGTCCTCGGAGCCCGCCTCCTCGGACGTAGACTCCGCGTCTTCGACTCCGGCTCCCGCGTCTTCAGCGTGGGTGCCCGCCTCCTCGGGCCCAGGTTCCGCGCCCTCGGCCGCCGCGCCTTCGCCCTCGGCTCCCGCGTCTTCTCCGTCGCCGCCCGACTCTTCGTCCCCCGCCCAGGCGTCCGCGCCTTCGCCCCTCGTCCCTTCGGTGTCGGCACCCACCCCCTCAGCCTCTGCGCGGTCGGCCTCGGCCCCCAGCCCCTCGGCACCGGGGCCCCTGCCCTCCAACCCGGCGCCTGCCGCCGGGGTTTCGGCCCCCGTGCGCACCCCCACGGAGCGCGTGCCCACCCCCACGGAGCCCGCCCTTCCCCCCTCAACCCCGGCATCCGCCCCCTGGACCTCGGCCCCCATGCCCACGCCCGCGGCCCCAGCGTCCGCGCCCTCGGCCCCCGACCCATCGCCCCCGGAGTCCGCCCCCTCAACCCCGGAGTCCGCCCCCTCAACCCCGCAGTCCGCCCCCTGGACCTCGGCCCCCATGCCCACGCCCGCTGCCCCCGCGCCCACGCCCGCTGCCCCCGACCCCTCGGCCCCCGACCCGTCGCCCGCGCCCTGGACCTCCGCACCCACGCCATGGGCCCCCGCGCCCGCTGCCTCGGCCTCGATGGCCGCACCCCCCGCGCCCGCTGCCCCGGCACCCCCCGCGTCCGCTGCCCCCGCCCCCGCGGCCCCGCACGTGCCGGCCAGCATGGGTGCTCCGCACCGCGACACCGAACTGCGCCGTACCTTTCCGGCGTTCCTGCCCCGTGAGGCAGGTGGTCGGGGCGTGTCGTTCGCCGGGACCTGGTGGGGCAACGCATGGGTCGACGCGCTGGAAGAGGGCGCGCTGGATCCGAAGCGGCTGGTCCGGGGCCGCGGTTACGCCGACCAGGGGCATGTCGACGCCATCACCGTGACACCGGGACTCGTGCTGGCGTACGTGCGCGGGAGCCGGCCGCGCCCGTACCGCGTGCAGGTGCGGGTGCGCACGCTGGCGGACGAGGACTGGGCGCGGTTCCTGGACGCGGCCGCCGACCGGCCGGGGCACATCGCCGCGCTGCTCGACAAGGAGCTGCCCCAGTCCCTCGCCGACTGCGGCGTCCCCCTGCTGCCCGGCCCGGGCGACCTCGCCCCCCGTTGCAGCTGCCCCGACTCCGGCCACCCCTGCAAGCACGCGGCCGCCCTCTGCTACCAGACGGCACGCCTGCTCGACGCCGACCCGTTCGTGCTGCTCCTGCTGCGCGGCCGGGGTGAGAAGGACCTGCTCGACGCGCTCTCCCGCCGCAGCGCGGCCCGCGCCGCGCGGGACCGGCAGCCGGCGTCCCTGCCCGGCGTACGCGCCACCGAAGCCCTCGCCCCCCGTCAGCTCCCACCACTGCCCCCGCCGTTGCCGGTGCCACCGCACCCCGAGCAGCCCCCGGTGTATCCGGCGGCGCCCGGCGGCCCCGACCCCTTCGCACTGGACCAGCTGGCGACCGACGCCGCCGCCCGCGCACACGCGCTGCTCGGCACCGGGCGCGACCCGGTCGGCGAACTGACCCTGTGGCAGGACGCGGTGCGCCTCGCCGCGGCCCGCCCCGGTTCCGGTCTGACCGCGACCACCCGCACGCTGTACTCCACGCTCGCCACGGCCACCGGCCGCACCCCGGCCGACCTCGCGCGGGCCGTCGCCGCCTGGCGGCAAGGGAGCCAGGAGGGGCTGGCCGTTCTGGAGGAGCCGTGGGACCCGCCCGCCGGCCGCTTCGACCGGGCCCGCCCACTGCTTCTCGCCGCCGACCTCCCGGCGTTCCGCCCCTGGCGCAACCGCCTCACCCACCCCCGCGGTCACGTGCAGCTCCGCCTCGGCCACGACGGCCTGTGGTACGCCTACGAGTCGGAGCCCGGCCAGGACGACTGGTGGCCCCGCGGCACCCCGGACCTCGACCCGGTCGGCGCCCTGACGGGCCTCGGCACACCGGACGACCTCTGAGCAACGCCCGCCGGAGAGGCGGCGGTCCGGGTCGGCATCGACGTCGCCTCCTTTCCGGTGGTGGGCGGTCGGCGCAAGATGACGTTTCGGCCGTTTCCGCAGCGGATGGTCATTCGACCCACGAGGCACGGACGAGGTGCGGGGAATTGAATGGGCGTGTTGGCCCGGGTATGGGTCCCTTTTGAGTCAAAGACGCCCTGGGAACCAGTCAGCCCTTGTCTTCCGGGCGTTTGTTGACAACGATCAACCAGGGGGGGACAACCTGTAAGCGGGGATACGGGCGGAGAAGCGGTTTTGAGTGAGCGAAGGCTGAGGAAGCGCTGTAGGCGATTACTCAGAGAACTCGATATAAAACCTCCACTCGATGTGCACGAATTGTGCAGACGTCTGGGGGACTATCGCGGCCGCCCCATTCGCTTGGTCCCGCACCCCCTGCCCGGCCCCGGGCCCTTCGGTGTGTGGATCGCCACGGACACCGTGGATTACGTTTTCTATCAGCAGGAAACCAGTCCGTCGCACCAGGACCACATCATCCTGCACGAGGTCGGCCATATGCTCGCAGAGCACACGGGAGACGAGTCCGACCGCGGATCCTGGCGGGCACTGCTGCAGGACTCCCCGCACGACGCCGGCGGCAGAGCGTTGCGGCGCATCGCCTGCGACGAGGAACTCGAGCACGAGGCCGAGCTGGTCGCGACCATCATCCTGGAATGGTCGTCGGTGCTGAACCATGTCGTCCCTCGCGTCGCCGAGGATCCAGCACTCGGCCCGCTGCGTTCCGCGCTCCACCCCCGCTGGGGGTGGATGTGATGTTCCAGGTGCCTCTGATCGTGCTCCTCGGCGTCGGCGTGCTGTGGAAGGGCGTCGATCTGGCGCGCGCCCCGTACGACCGGATGCTGCGTCTTCTCGTCGCCTGCCTGGTGCTGTTGCTGGGTGGCGAGGTCCTGAGTGTTCCCGAGGTCAACAGGGCGATCGACGGGGCCACGGCCCTGGGCGTCGGCAAGGTGGCGTTCAACGCGATCTACATGTCCGGCCTGTTCGCCCTCGACCTGTTCTTCGCCTCCTCCGCGCGCGGCACCGGCACCGCGTACCGCCGGCATCTGCGCCTGCACACCGGCCTCCTCGCCGCTGCCCTGATCGCCCTGTTCGCCTCCATGGCCGCCACACCCGCGGCGTGGCGTGGCCACTCGTTGGGCACCCCGCACATGGCCGAGCCGGCCGTCGCCTTGTTCTACATCAGCGGCAACGCCTACTTCGTCTACGCCTATCTGGCCTCGGGACGGTGGGCCCTGGCCTACGCCCGCAAAGCGGCTGGGCACTTCGGGTTCGGACTGCGGATCACGGCCCTGGGCCTCCTGGGGCTCGCCGTGACCTCGATCGACCGGATGATCCTTGTGGCGCTGCGGATCGGCGAACCCGGATCGCACCAGGGGTTCAACACCGTCAACTGGTCCCTGTCGGACTGGGCCATGGGGGTCACGCTCGCCGGAATCTGCTATTCGGCCTCCGTGCAGTTCCTGACCCTGCTGCGGTCGATGGCACGCCACCATCGCATGTACCACGAGCTCACTCCCTTGTGGACCGCGCTGACCACCGCTTACCCGGAGATCGTCCTGAACCGGCCGCGAGGCGGTTCCTGGTGGCGTCGTCCGCGTCGGCGCCGTACCCGCGGACAGCGGTTCTACCGGCGGCTCATCGAGTGCCGCGACGGACTGGTGCGCCTGAGCCCCCATCTGACACGCGTCGCGTCCGACGCCGAACTCGTCCATGCGCCGGCCGACGAACTCGCCCGGCACATCGCCGAAGCACTGGCCAGGCAGCCGGCGGCGGAGGCCTCTCAGCCCGAGCTGTCCGCGGTCCGTGTCGCGGCTCCCGCCAGTGGCGACCTGGAAGCCGATGCCCGCGAACTCATCGCCATATCGAAGGCCCTCCACGAAAGGACATCGTGAGCAAGGTACTGATCACCGCGGATCGCGTCATCGTCGGACCCGCGGACCGGCTGATCGCCGACGGCGCCGTACTGGTCGAGTCCGGCCACGTGACCGCGGTCGGCGCCGCCGACGCGCTGGACGCGTCGATCGACCCGCGGGTGCCCCGGTTGCGCTGCCCCGGAGCGACGGTGCTGCCCGGGATGATGGACTGCCACGTCCACCTCTCCTTCGACGCCGGTCCGGACCTCGTCAGTGCGGTGATCGACGCCGAGCCCCGCGAGCTGTCCGCCGCCATGGCGGACCGCGCCCGCCAGATGCTGGCCTCGGGGGTGACCACCGTACGGGATCTCGGCGACCGCGACGGGCTCGCCCTGGCGTTGCGCGCCTCCATAGGCTCCGGAGCCATCGCCGGGCCTCGCATCGTAGCCGCCGGCACACCGCTGACCTCCCGCGGCGGCCACTGCGGGTTTCTGGGCGGCGAGGTGGACACGGACGACTCGATCCGGGCGCAGATCGCCCGTAACGCGGCGGCCGGAGCCGACCTGATCAAGATCATGGCCTCGGGTGGTGCGCTCACCCCGGCCGGCCCCCGCATGTGGGAGCCGCAGTTCACCCCTGCCCAACTCCGCCTGGTGGTCGAGGAGGCGGCACGCCACGGTCTGGAGGTGGCTGCGCACGCTCACGGCACCGAGACCATCGCCCAGTGTGTGGATGCCGGCGTCCGGACCATCGAGCACTGTTCCTGGCGCACCGCTGAGGGCATCGTCTACGACCCGGCGATCACCGGCCGGATCGTCGACAACGACGTGTCCGTCTGCCGCTGTGTCTCGGGGGACTGGCGACTGTTCCTCGATCAGATGGGACCCGAACGCGCCCAGCGGATGATCGAGGTCATCCGTGACATGCGGGAAGCCGGTGTCCGCTTCATCGCCGGCACCGACGCCGGTGTGCCAGGGGCGCGGTTCGGTGACTATGTCGGGATGCTCGAATTCTTCGCCGCGCTCGGATTCGGGAACACCGAGATCCTCGACATGGCCACCGTTGACGCCGCGCATGCTCTCGGACTCACCGATGCCGGGGCCGTGGCTCCCGGGATGCGGGCCGACCTCATCGTCGTCGACGGCGATCCTCTGACCGAGTTGGGCGCCCTCCGCCGTATCCGGTGCGTCTTCACGGCAGGCCGTCTTGCCGTTCGTTCCGACGACGGCTGACCTGGAGGAGCCGGACCTGGCCGCTGGTGGTGCCAAGGGCACGTGCTGTCCCGTGCCCGGGGGCTCAGCCTTCCCTGTGTGCCGGGTCCATGGGCAGTCCCTCGAGTTCACGCACCCGCTCGATCACCTCGCTGATCGACTTCAGGCTCTTCTCCGAGAGCCCGGCGGTGCGCAGCGCGATCCGCTGCACCTTCGCATCGCGCAGCGCGGTGAGCAGGGACAGTTCGGCGTTCACCGTCTCGGTGACCCGGTCGTCGAAGAAGTACGCGGGAGGCACACCGAAGAACCTGGCCAGCCCCTCCAGGTGCCGGAGAGTCGGATTGTCGCGCTGTCCCTTGCGCAGGAGCCAGATGTAGCTTCCCGAGATCGGGATCCCGGCTGCGGTGATGGCGCGTGCGACCTCCTCGACGGTGTACGGAGGGCGACCGGCGGGTTTCTGGTGGACGAACAGATGGTTGAGCTTCTCCGCCAGGCTCTTTCCGGGCTCTTTGCCGCCGTCGGGCATCGCGTGGCCCCCTTCGTCGAAGCCATACCTTAGCGTCCCACTGATGTGTGACCTCAACAACCGGGCATCCAACAGCAGTTGACCGTGTAGAGGTCAGGGCCTTAGCGTTGGCTTCCGGTTCAACTGGCGTGCCAAGTTCATGTCTGCTCGTCCAACGTGAGTGGAGGCGCTTCATGCGCGGGTCTGCGGAGCCGTGTTCCCGACGCCGTCGCCCGCCATGGCGCGGGGCGACTTCCTCGGCGTGAGGCGATGCCGGTTACGGCTGCCCCGGTCGAACCCGACCGAGGACTGCGGCACGTACGGAAGTTGATCCAGGGCGCGGGCCCGGCTCGCGGGGGAGACGGTCAAGCGAGGGAAAGCATGGAACTTCACTTACTCGGACCGATAGAAGCCGTCGAGGAGGGCCGGGCGCGCGTGCTGGGCGGCATGCGCCCCAGGACTCTGCTGGCAGCGCTCGCGCTCGCGGGAGAGCGGGGCATGTCCCAACGGGAGATCCATGCGGCCCTGTGGGGCACGGCACCGCCCGCCACCGTGCGGGCGCAGGTCCACACCTACGTCTCCCGGCTGCGCCGAGCGCTCGGGGGACGAGCCGAGTTCGTACGCGCCCACGACGGCTACGTCCTGCGGCTCGACGATGTCACCGTCGACTACGTGGAGTTCCTGCGGCTGTCCGCCCAGGCCCGTACGGCCCTCAGGGAGAGCCGGTACGAGGAGGGTTCCGCCTTGTTCGGCGCGGCGCTCGGGCAGTGGCGTGGCCGGGCTCTGACCGGGGCCACCGAGTTCCTGGACCAGCAGGAAGGGCCGCGGCTCGAGGAGTTACGCCTGTCGCTGCTGGAGGAGAAGGCCGACGCCGACCTCGAACTCGGCCGTGGCCGGGAGGTCGTCGAAGAGCTGCTCGGGCTCGTCGAGAAGTTCCCCTTCCGGGAGCGGATGCGGGCCCAGCTCATGACCGGCCTGTACCGATGCGGCCGGCAGGCCGACGCCATCGCCGTCTACCAGGAGGGGCGCGAAGCACTCGCCGAACACCTGGGGGTCGACCCTGGGGAGACGCTGGAGAACGCGTTCCGGGCTCTTCTCTCCGGCAGCCTGCCGACCGCGACGACCGGCCGCCTCCCGCCCCCCGCAACGTCGCCCGCCGACAGCGCCGATCGGGCCGAACTGCCCTCCGATCTCCTCGATTTCGCCGGCCGGCGTACCGAACTGACGTTGCTGCGGCGGTGGTTGGCGGATGCCGACCCCGACGAGCCGTCCGGACCGGTGGTGATCACCGGCATCGCGGGCAGTGGAAAGACCGTCCTCGCCGTCCACGCCGCCCACGAGAACGCCACCGCGTTCCCGGACGGGTGTTTCTTCCTGCGTTTCCGGGACGCCTCCGATCGGCCCCGCCCGCTGCCCGCGGTCCTGGACGAGCTGCTCACCGGCCTCGGGGAACCGCCCGCGGCCCGCCAGGGACTGGACGACCGGCTGTGGCTGATCCGGCAGCGGCTCGCGCAGGGGCGGCGGCTCCTCGTCCTCGACAACGCCGGAGCCGGTGACCCGGTCGGCGCCCTGGTCTCCGCCGGTGGCCGCAACCAGCTCGTGATCACCGGCCGCCCCCGCTTCGCCGACCTGCCCGGCGTCCGGGTGCTGGCTCTCGGCGCCCTCCCGCAGAGCGAGGCCGTCACCCTGCTGACCGGCATCACCGGCCGCACCACCGCGGCGGGCGGTGCCCCCGACGCCATCGAACGCCTGGTCCACCTCTGCGACCTGCACCCCGGAGCGCTGCGTGCCGTCGCGGCGCAGCTCACCGCCAAGCCGCACTGGACCCCCGGCCGCCTCGCCGACCGGCTCGCCGACCACCGGCGCAACATGCTCGACCTGCTCCGCGTCGGCGGCCTCGACGTCGGCGAGTCACTGCGCGGGCACTACGCCGAACTCCCCGAAGCCCCGCGCCGCGCCCTGCGCCGGCTCGCCATGCTCCGGGCGCGCGCCATCTCCGTCTGGTCCGCGGCGGCCGCC
Source organism: Streptomyces sp. NPDC045022 (assembly GCF_056432605.1). Taxonomy (NCBI): domain Bacteria; kingdom Bacillati; phylum Actinomycetota; class Actinomycetes; order Kitasatosporales; family Streptomycetaceae; genus Streptomyces; species Streptomyces sp. NPDC045022. Next base: position 30,018 of record NZ_JBWKIR010000002.1, on the reverse strand, counting down.
CTGGAGCTGTCCCACGGCGAGACCGAGGACGTCCTCGAACAGCTCGTCGACGCCCACATGCTGACCGTGACCGGTGTGGAACAGGACGGCACCTTCGTCCTCGGACTCTCCCGGCTGATGCTGTCCGTCCTCACCGAGGAGTACGAACGCACCGAACCCGAGCAGGCGCCGGCCGAGGTCGCGGCACGCGTCCTGGCGGCCTGGAACGAACGGCTGAGGGACGCCGACCCGGTGACCTCGGCGGAGCGGGACGAAGCCGAGGCGCACCTCGCTGTCCGGCTCACCCGTCTTCCCCGCGCGCTGCCCGCCGGGCCCTTCGCCAGCAGCGCCGAATTCTGCCGCGCCTGCATCCGGGAGCTGCGGGCCGCACGGGCGGCGCGGCCCGCCCTCAGACGTATAGCGACGATATAGAACTCGGCCGTCGCCGTATAGCGGTGCTTTGCATGATTGCCATGAGCGATCCATTCACCCGCGAACTTCGGAGGCTCATCTCGTGTCCGACACCACAGCGCACCACGAGTTCACTGACGCGGCGGAACTCAGGCGCGTCAACCGGGCCACGGTGGAGACGTACATGAACACCACCGGCCAGGACCGACTCCGGCGGCACCTGCTGTTCACCGAGGACGGAGAGGGCGGTCTGTGGACGGCCGACACCCCCGGTCCCATCGCCATCCGCGGCCGCGACCGGCTCGGCGAGCACGCGGTGTGGTCCCTCAAGTGCTTCCCCGACTGGGTCTGGTACAACATCGAGATCTTCGAGACGCAGGACCCCGCCGTATTCTGGGTGGAGTGCGACGGACAGGGAAAGATCCTGTTCCCCGGATATGAGCCGGGCCACTACCAGAACCATTTCCTGCATTCGTTCCTGCTGGACAAGGGGAAGATCCGCCGGCAGCGGGAATTCATGAACCCCTTCAACCAGCTGCGCGCGCTGGGCATCGACGTTCCCGTCGTCCGGCGGGAGGGCATCCCCACATGAGGGCCATGATCGCCTGGTGGGACCTCACCGAGTCGGCCCAGACCGTCGGCAGTCTGCGCTCCTTCCTCCGCGACGAGGCCGTCGAGGCGTGGTCCGAACAGCAGGGCCTGGTGCTCAAACTCTGGATCGCCGACGACGAGAACAACCGCTGGGGTGCCGTCCTGCTCTGGGAGTCCGCCGAGGCGGCGGCGCCGCCCCACCCACGCAGCGCGGCCGAACTGATCGGCTATCCCCCCACTCATCGCACGTGGTTCGACATCGAGGCCACCGTCGAAGGCCGCCACGCCGTTCCCTCACTCCCCGGCCTCGGCCGGGCACTGGAGGCAGACAACCGATGACCACGCCCCCCACCACCGAGGCTGCCCCCATGGAGCCCGCCGAGTTCCGGATACCGCCCCCGCACCCCCTGCCCCTGCTGGGCACCTGGCTCGACCACGCCCGCGAACACGTCCGTGAACCCGGCGCCCTGGCCCTGGCCACCAGCGACGCCGATGGCCGGGCCTCCACCCGGATCGTCCAACTCAGTTCCCTCACCGACGGCGGCCTGGTCTTCACCAGCCACCGCGGCAGCCGGAAAGGACGCGAACTCGCCGCCCGCCCCTGGGCGTCCGGCGTCCTGTACTGGCGGGAGACCGGCCGGCAGATCATCATCGCCGGGACCGTCGAACAGCTCACCGACGCCGAGTCCGACGCGCTGTGGGCCGCCCGGCCCCTCACCACCCATGCCATGTCCGTCGCCTCCCGGCAGAGCGAAGTCCTCGAGGACGTCGACGCCCTGCGCGCCGAGGCCGAACGGCTCGCGGCGCTCGGCCCCCTGCCACGGCCGGAGGCGTACGTCGGTTACCGCCTCACCGCGCACACCGTCGAGTTCTGGCAGAGCAGCCCGGACCGGCTCCACCGAAGACTGCGCTACGACCTGACGGACGGAGCGTGGTCCGCCGCACGGCTCCAGCCGTGACCGCGACCCCGACGGTGGCCGGCCCCCGGCCGGTCACCGCCCCCGCGTACCTCCGTACCGTCCGCGCCCGCTTCCTGCGTCCCGCCGTACCTGTCCTCGGCGGCCGCGGCCCTTTCGTCCACGGCGTGGTGCCGTGGGGACCACTGCGCCACGGACTGCGGGGCCCACGCCCCGCGCAGGGCGAAGCGAGCGGCGGACACACGGTCGCAGGGCCGCTCACCGGCACCGTCGGCGCCGGTCCGCCCGCCGAGCGCCCGCAGTCCCGGCACCTCCTCCGCGCCCGGCGCTCGCACCACCGGCACCCCCTGCCCACCGGCGCGGCGTTGTGCTGCGCCGACCTGACCGGCCACCCGCGGGCCACCGGCCTCCTCGCCGCTCCGTCCGGCCCGTACCGGGCACGCCTCGGCCCCTACCGGACACGGCCCGGCCCCTACCCGGAATCGCCGGGCCCGTGCCAGGAACCGCCCGGCCTCGTGCACCGGACCCGGGGGTGCTCCACGCCCCCACGGCCGTCGCGCGAGGCGGAACCGTCGGGGCCCGGAATCCTCGCCGGCGGCCGTATCCCCGCTCGCTTCCCGGCCGGATGGGCACCACCGCCCTGAACCGGGACCTCGTCGTGCGACGGCTCGGTGCCCTCGCGAAGCCGGCCTTCGGCGGAGGGATCGCGCCGTCCGGTGCTGCCGCCGAGCGGAACCCCCGGCCCTCCGCCCGCGCCCTCGCCCACGCCTGAACCCCGCGGCCCACCCGCGGTGCCGCTCGCCGGCATCGCGGCCGAGCCCCTCCCCCCCCGCACCTTTCCAGCCAACCGATGGGATGCCCCGACCATGCATCGATACGTCGTGGCCGACGCCTTCACCAGCACTCCGCTGGAAGGCAATCCGGTCGCCGTCTTCCTCGACGCGGACGACCTGACCGCCCCGGTGATGCAGCGCATCGCCCGGGAGATGAACCTCTCCGAGACCACCTTCGTCCTGCCGCCGTCGGGCGGCGCCGACGCACGGATCCGCATCTTCACCCCGGTCAACGAACTGCCCTTCGCCGGGCACCCCCTCCTCGGCACCGCCCAGGTCCTGGCCGAGCAGTGGCAGGCCGACCGGTTCGTCCTGGAGACGGCCATGGGCGAGATCCCCGTGGCGACCGAGCGGGACGGCGACCTGGTCACGCGGATCCGCATGGCCCAGCCGGTTCCCGTCCGGGAACCGTACGAGAAGGCCGGCGAACTCCTCGACGCGCTCGGCCTCGACGCCTCCACGGTGCCGGTGGAGATCTACCGGAACGGTCCGCGACACGTCTTCGTGGGCCTGGAGAGCGTGGAGCGACTCGCCGCACTGCGCCCTGACCACCGCGCTCTGTCCGCCTTTCCCGACATGGCGGCCAACTGCTTCGCCGGCGGTGGCGGGAAGTGGTACACCCGCATGTTCTCGCCTGCCTACGGCGTGGTCGAGGACGCCGCCACCGGCTCCGCGTCGGGACCGCTCGCCATCCACCTCGCCCGGCACGGGCTGATCCGGCCCGGCACCGAGATCGAGATCGTCCAGGGCGCATGGATGGGCCGCCCTTCCACCATGTACGCCAGGGCCGTCCACGAAGGCCACCGGGTGATCGCCGTCGACATGAGCGGCAGCGCGGTCACCGTGGCCCGAGGGACCCTGCTCGTCTGACGACCGGAGCAAACCGGGGGAAGGAAACACACGCAGAGATGTCGCGGCGCAACGCCCTGACCAGCCCGTGGACCACGGTGGCTCGGGGGCGCGAACTCGACCATGTCCGCAAGGCGCTGACGACGACCCGCGGCGCCCTGCTCACCGGTGAATGGGGGGTCGGCAAGAGCCGGCTGCTCCAGGCCGCACTCGAGCAGGCCGCCGCGTCCGGCGCCGACACGACCAGAGTGAGCGGGGCCGTGCCCAACGGCACCACCGGATCGCTCGCCGAGTGCCTGGAACACCGGGTCGCCGGGACCGGCGGCCGCGCGGCACCGCCGTGGGTCCTCGGGCTCGATGACGCCCACCTTGCCGACCCCGCCGCCGCCGCCTCCCTGTACGCCCTCGTCCGCGGCGGACGTGTGCGGGTGGTGGCCTCCGCGCTGGCCGGGGTGGCGCTGCCGCCCGGGATCAGCATGCTCTGGGTGGAACGGCTCATCGAACGCCTGGAAGTCCCGCACTTCGCCCGCACCGACGCGGTCAAGGTGCTGCAGGCCCGGCTCGGCGGGCAGCTCGCCGCCGACTGCCTGGAGCGACTGTGGTCGGCGACCCGCGGCAACGCCCTGTTGCTGCGCGAAGTCACCGATGCGGCAGTCACCGAGGGCTCACTCCGGGAGGAGGACGGCATCTGGCAGTGGCGGGGCGAGCCGTCCGTCGATCCCGCCGGGCGGATCGCCGCCCTGGTTCAGCTGAGGCTGGCGGGGCTGCGCCCGGACGAACGCGAACTGGTGCAGCTCGTCGCGCTCGCCGAGCCCCTGGAGGCCGACCTCGCCACCAGCACCGGGCTCGGCCGCGCCGCCGAATCACTCAACCGCAGCGGCATCCTGGTCACCGAACGCTCCGGCCGCAGACTGCGGCTGCGGCTGACGTACCCGTTGTACTCCGCCGTCGTGCTGCGTGTCCTTCCGGAGCTGGCCGGGCGCCGGCTGCGGCGCCAACTCGCCGACGCCATCGAGGCGACGCGGATGCGCCGCCACGACGACGTGCCCCGGGTCGTCGCGCTGCGGCTGGCCGCCGGCCGGACGGTGGGCACCGAGCAGTTGCTGACCGCCGGGGAGGCCGCCCTGCGTACGCAAGACTTCGACCGGGCCGAGGAGCTGGCCCGGCTGGCCCTGCCGCAGGCCGGCGGTGCCGAGGCGACCGCCCGGGCCCGGCTGCTGCTCGGTCAGGCACTCGAGGGCCGGGGCAGGCACGCGGAGGCCGAGCGGGTACTCGCCGAGGTCCCCGGGCCGGACCCGCTGAAGGCCGGGGAGCTGATCGCGGTACGGGCCGTGAACATGGCCTACGGCCTCGACCGGTTGGCCGAGGCCCAGGCCGTCCTCGACCGAGCCCTCGGGACGGCACGCGGCCCCGCCCGGCTGCCGCTCGCCGGCGCCGCCGGGCTCCTCGGCCTGCTCGACGACCGGTGCGCCGACGTCGCCGCGGCTTTCGCCGGTCCCGGCGCCCCGCCGCTCACCGGCCTGGTCACCGTCCCCGCCGCCTACGCCCGGATCGAAGTCGGTGACCCCGAGGGCGGACTGCGGCTCCTGGCCACCACGGATCCGGCGAAGAACCACCGGTTCGTCGGCGCCGCCGCCCAGTGGGTGGGCTCCTTCGCCGCCCTGCACGCTGTCGGCGTCTCCGAGGCCGCCGCCCGGCTCGGCGGCATGCGCTGGTGGGACGAGGGCGACCCACGCGAACGCGTCCGGGTCGCGTTGCTGCGCGCCCGGCTGCATCGGGCGCGGGGTGACTGGTCCGCCGCCGTGGAGGAGTTGCGCCGCGCGGGCGCCCTGCAGACCCCGCCGGACTGGCTGACCGCGCCCGCCTGGACCCTGGCGCAGCTGGCCGCGGCCCTCGCCGAGGCGGGCGAACACGCCGAGGCCGTCCGCACTCTCGTCGAGGTGCGGGCCGTACAGGCGCGGAGCGTGCGCTACCCGCTGGCCCGCGACGGCGCCGCGCTGGAGGCCGCCCTTGTCTCCGCCCATGTGGGCGACCGCGCGGGGGCGATACGGCAGGCCACCGCGGTCGCCGCCGCCGCAGGCGCGGCCGGCCGGTGGGCGCAGGCGGTCGGTGCGCTCCACCTGGCCGCCCGGCTCGGGGTCGCGCGCGAGGCCGCCGCCCTGCTGCCGGACTCCGCCCCGCTGAGCGGTACGACGGCCCTGCAGGCCCGGCACATCCGGGCCCTCGCGCACTGGGACGCCGACGCCCTCGAAGGCGTGGCCGCGGCGCAGGCGGAGCTGGGGTACCGGCCGCTGGCCGCAGAGACCGCCGCCCAGAGCGCCCGCGCCCACCAGGCGATCGGCAACCACCGCAGGAGCCGTGCCGCCCGCGCGGTGTGCCGCGACCACCTCGCCGCCTTCGGCGGGACGCTGCCGCCGTGGATCCGGCGCGAGGACGTCCCGCCCGCCGACACCTTCGGCTCGCTGACCGTGCGGGAACGGGAGGTGTCCGCACTGGTCGCCGCCGGGCTGACCAACCAGGAGGTCGCCGACCGGCTCTCGGTGTCCGTGCGCACGGTCGAGAACCATCTGCACCGCGCGTACGGGAAGCTGGGCATCACCACCCGAGCTGAGCTGGCCGGACGGCTGGAACTCGCGCTGTGTCCCGGCGCGGGCACCCGCGCGGGCGCCACCGCCCCGGTGAGCCGTCCCCGCTGACGGCCCGGGAGCGGCGGGCGCCAGCCCGTCAGCCCGCGGCGAGGTCCGCGACGACCCGGGCCACCTCCAGCGACTGGCTGCGGTTCAGCCGCGGATCGCAGGCGGACTCGTACCGCGACGGGATGTCCGCGACGCCCACCCCCGCCGCACCGCCCACGCACTCGGTGACCTCCTCGCCGGTCAGCTCCAGGTGGATGCCGCCGGGATGGGTGCCCAGCGCCCGGTGAACCTCGAAGAAGCCGGCGATCTCCTCGACCACGTCCGCCACCCGTCGCGTCTTGTGCCCGGACGGCGCGGTGCGGGTGTTGCCGTGCATCGGGTCGCAGATCCAGCCCGCCACGCAACCGGCGGCGGTGACGCGGTCCACCAGCTCCGGCAGCGCCTCGCGCACCCGGTCCGCCCCCATCCGTACCACGAAGGTCAGCCGCCCCGGCTCCCGCTCGGGATCGAGCCGCCGCGCCAGTTCCAGGGTCTCCTCCACGGTGGCCCGGGGCCCCAGCTTCACCGCCACCGGATTGCGGATGCCGGCGAGATAGGCGACGTGCGCGCCGTCGGGGCGGCGGGTCCGTTCACCTGCCCACAGCAGATGGCCCGAACCGGCGTAGGAGCCGCCCGAGCGCGGATCGAGACGGGTCAGCGGCTGTTCGTAGTCGAGGAGCAGGGCTTCGTGGGAGACGAACAACTCCCGCGGCCCCTCCGCGCCGTCCCGCACGTCGCCGGAGGGTTCCCAGGCCGGGGCCAGGGCGCGCAGGCCGTTGAGCGTGGCCGCCGAAGCACCGTAGACGCGCAGCATCCGGTAAGGGTTCGGGGTGCGCATCGCGGGCGAGAACTCCAGGCCGTTGACCGCGTCGCCCCGGTACGCGGGCAGGACCACGCCGTCGCGTTCCTCGGTCGGCGCGGAGCGGGGCTTGGCGTACTGCCCGGCGATCCGTCCGACGACGACCGTGGGCAGCCGGGTGTGGGACGACAGGACCGTCCCCATGGTGAACAGCGTGTCCAGCTTGGCGGCGACGGACTCGGCGGTCAGCGCGTCGAAGGTCTCGGCGCAGTCACCGCCCTGCAGGAGGAACGCCTCGCCGCGGGCCACCGCCGCGAGCCGGGTGCGCAGCCGGTCGCACTCGCCGGGCAGGACCAACGGCAGGTAGCCGGCGAGGCGTTCGGTGACGTCACGGACGGCGTCGGCGTCCCGCCAGCCCGGGGGCTGGGCCACGACGGGGGCGACCGCGGTGTCGAGCACCGGGTCGCTCCTCGTGGTGCTGACCAGAGAGGAACTCATGCGATGACCTCACGCTCTCGGGGAGAGCCGGCGCACGGCGCCAGCACCGAACTGACCAGTCGTTCGAGGACGGCCGTTCCGTTGCGCGTCATCACCGACGCGGGATGGAACTGGACGGAGGCGAAGCCCGCGCCGCTGAGCGCGTGGACCTCGCCGCTCGCCGGGTCGCGGCACACCCGCACCCGCCCGGAACGGCTCCCCGGCGCGGGGAGCGAGTCGGTGGGGGAGAGGGCCGTGAACGAGTTGTAGAAGTACACGTCCTCCGGCTCCCCGAACAGGTCGATGGTGCGCTGCACGCCCTGGTGGGGGATGTCCTTGCGCACCAGGCCGAGGCCGAGCAGCCGGCTGAGGACCTGGTGGCCGAGGCACACCGACAGGAACGGCACGCCCCGGTCGAGCAGCTGCCGCGTCACCGCCCGCAGATGGGCGATCTTGGGGTGGGCGTCGTCGCGGGGGTCGCCCGGGCCGGGCCCGACGATGACCAGGTCCCGCCCGTCGACCGTGTAGGGCTCGTCGAACCGCCGTACGGTCACCTCCAGGCCGATGGCGCGCAGCAGCGTGTCGCCCATGGCGGTGAAGGTGTCCTCGGCGTCGATGAGCAACGCCCGCCGGCCCCGCAGATGCGGCACGCGCAGCGAACGCCCGGTGGGGGAGCGCCGCCAGAAGTCCGCCAGCGGACCGTTGCGTTCCTCCAGCGCCCGGCCGACCCGCGGGTCCGCGGACAGCCTCGGGACCCGGTGCCCGGGCTCCTTCGCGGTGCCCGGAGTGGGCGGGCCGCCGTGCAGGGCGGCCAGCAACCCGGCGGCCTTGGCCCTCGTCTCCGCCGCCTCGGCACGCGGATCCGAGTCCCGGACCAGCGTGGCGCCCACCGCCAGCCGCAGCCGGCCGCCGTCGTCGATGTCTGCGGTGCGGATCAGGATGGCCGAGTCCAGGCCGCGGCCACCGTTGCCGTCCCGGCCGATGAGCGCGGCGACGCCCGCGTAGTAGCCGCGGCCCTCCGGTTCGTGGGTGCTGATGACCCGGCAGGCGCTCTCCAGCGGGCTGCCGGTGACCGTGGGGGCGAACAGGGTCTCCCGCAGGACGTCGCGGACGTCGCGGTCGCTGCGGCCCTCGATGAAGTACTCCGTGTGCGCGAGGTGGCTCATCTCGCGCAGCTCCGGCCCGATCACCCGGCCGCCCTCGGGGCAGATGCGGCTCATCATCTTCAGTTCCTCGTCGAGCACCATGTACAGCTCGTTGGACTCCTTGCTGTCACCGAGGAAGTCCAGGAGGGCGCCGGGGGTGGGGCCGGTGGGCCCGTAGCGGAAGGTGCCGCTGATGGGGTTCATCACGGCCGTGCCCCGGTCGAGGGTGATGTGCCGCTCCGGAGTCGCCCCGATGAACGTGCGCCCGGGCACCCGGATCAGGAAGGTCCAGTAGGTGCCGGAGGCGGTGCTCAGCAGCCGCCGGAAGAGGGCCAGCGCCGCCCGGGTCGACCAGCTCGGCAGGCGGGCGGTGAAGGTGCGCTTGAGGACGAAGTTGGCTCCGGCCCCCGAGCCGATCTCCTCGTCGAGGATACGGCGCACCCGCCGGGCGTAGGAGTCGTCGTCGAGGTCGAAGGCGCCGTCGCGCACCTCCAGCGGGGTGTCCTCGATCCGGTCGAGCACCTCGGCCACGGGCAGCGCACCCTGCTCCCGGACGTCCATGACGAGCAGCGGCTCGCCGTCGTCGGGACAGGCGAAACCGCGCTCGGCGATCTGCCGGTACGGCAGCAGCACCAGGCGCTCGTGCCGGGCCGGGCCGTCCCCGTCGGGCAGCGGGATCTCCGCCAGGCCGGCCGCTTCGGAGACCTCACCGACGAGCACGTCCACCGCGGAGCCGTCACCGGCCTCCGGGCGGTGCAGCAGAGCGAACGCGGGCGGCGGGGTCCCGGCGGCGAGCAGGCCGAGCAGTCCGGCCGCCGACCACGCGGTGGACGTCATCGCAGGGCTCCCGCGGACGCGGCGGCGAACGCGGACCGTACGGACTCGGCCGGCACCACCACGGCGCAGCGGGCCGCCGCGTACTCCAGCGCCATGCGGTGCTCGGCGGCGGAGAAGTCCGCCACCGCGTCGGCGATCACGAAGGCCTGTACGTCGTGGGCGAGGGCCTCCATCGCGGTCTGCAGAACACCGATGTGTGCGTAGATCCCGCACAGCACCAGCTGGTCGCGCCCACTCTCGCGCAGGAGGTCCAGCAGGCGGGTGCGGAAGAACGCGCTGGGCCGCCATTTCGTCAGCACGGTGTCCCCGTCGACGGGGCCGAACCGCTCGGGCACGTCGCGGTGTTCGGGGGCGGCCGTCATGCCGGGTCCCCAGAAGTCCTTCAGGAGCCCGCGCTGCTCCTCGGTCATGTCCCCGGGCTGCGCCGTGTACACCACCGGCACCCCCGCCCGCGCGGCGTCCCGGCGCAACGCGGTGACTTGGTCCTCCAGTTGCTGCCTGGGGGCCTCGCCGGCCGGCAGAAAGCCGAGGAAGTAGTGCTGCATGTCGTGGATCAGCAGCAGCGCACGGCCGGGGTCGACCGTCCAGTTCGCCCTGTTCCGGGGCAGGTCGGCGGCCGCGGGCAGGGAATACGGGCGTATCTCGGGTATGGCGGAGCGCGCCACGGTCTGGCTCCTTTCGGGTCCGTACGGCGGCGGGGCAGGTGCTTGCCGGTGGCTCAGGAGGCGGACGCGTCGTCCGCGGTGAGGGAATCGATGTGCCGGGCCCAGCCGCTGACGGTGGGATCGGCGACGAGGGTGTCGAACTTCACCGGGACGCCGCCCCGCCGCCAGCGTCCGCTGAGCCGCATGACGTCGAGCGAGGACAGCCCGAGACGCACCAGGTTGGCGTCGTCGGGGATGTCGGCGGCGGCCGTGCCGATCAGGGAGGCGACCACCGCGCGGATCTCTTCCGCCGAGCGGGGCACGTCGGAGTTCATGAGGGCCTTTCCTTCGTGTGTCATGGCTGGGTCACCCGCCGTCCGCGGTGGCCGCACGGGTGCTGGACGAGGGCAGCAGGCCGGCGCCGGACGGGGCGGACTCACCGCGGGCGAGGGCGGCCAGCACCTTCTTGTCGATCTTTCCGAGCCCGGTCAGCGGCAGCTCGTCGACGATCTCCAGGCGATCCGGCATCTTGTAGGCGGCCAGCCCTCGTTCCTCCAGGGCGGCCTTGAGCGCCGGCAGGGCAGGAGCCGTGCCGGCCGGGACGACGTAGGCACAGGTGCGCTCGCCGAGGAACTCGTCCGGGTACGGCACCACGGCCGCGCGGGCCACGGAGTCCAGCGTGAGCAGATGCCCCTCGACCTCGGCGGCGGAGACCTTGTCCCCGCCCCGGATGATCACGTCCTTGATCCGCCCCTCGATGACGAGGTTCCCCTCGGGGGTGAGCCGGGCCAGGTCGCCGCTGCGGTAGAAGCCGTCCTCGGTGAAGGCCCGGCTGTTGTGCTCGGGCGCCCGGTAGTAGCCGCGCAGGGTGTACGGGCCGCGGGCGAGCAGTTCGCCGATCGTGCCCACGGGCACCTCCCGGTCCTGCTCGTCGACGATCCGGATCTCGTCCGCCGGCGACACCGGGCTGCCCTGGGTGGTGAGCACCGTGCCGGCGGGGTCCTGGGAGCGGGTGAAGGTGAGCAGACCCTCGGCCATGCCGAAGACCTGCTGGAGTCGGCAACCGAAGGCGGGCTCCACGCGCCCGGCCGTCTCGGGGTACAGCTTGGCGCTGCCCACCTGCAGGAAGCGCAGGCTGCTCAGGTCGTCGTCCATCCACTCCCGTGCTTCGAGCCACAGCTGCAGGACGCTCGGGACGACGGACGTGAAGGTCACGCCCTCCCGGGCGATCAGCGGCAGGCACAGTTCCGGAACGGGTTCCGCGGCCATCACCACGGTGCCGCCCGCGCCGAGGACGCCGACCACACCCGGGCAGCCCCAGGTGAAGTTGAACTCGACGGGCAGCACCGCCAGGTAGACGTCACCGTCGTCGACCGGGCAGGCCGCGCGCGCCGCCCGCACCTGGTACGCGTAGTCGTCGTGGGTGCGCGGTATCAGCTTCGGCAGCGCCGTCGTACCGCCGGACAGCAGGAAGAACGCCACATCGGACGGGTCGGGAGCGGGCAGTTCGACCGGATCGGCGTCGACGTCGCCGAGCGGGACGGCGTCCCCCTCGGCGTCCTTGCCCAGCACGAACAGGTGCCGCAGCGCGGGCAGTTCACGGCGCACCCGGTGCGCCAGCGCGAGATGGTCGAAGCCGTGGTGGCCCTCAGGGAAGACGTACCCGACGGCCCCGGACAGCTCGCACAGGTGACGGATCTCCTGCAGACGGTGGGACGGCAGGGCGAAGACGGGTTTGGCGCCCAGCCGGAACAGCGCGAAGCAGATCACCACGAAGTCCGGCCCGTTGGGGAGCTGGACCACGATCCGGTCACCGGACCGGATGCCGCGGGCCCGCAGGCCGGCAGCGGTCCGCCGGGTGAGCAGGGCCAGTTCGGCGTAGCCGATCCGGCGGTCGCCGCCCACCAGGGCGGTCTTGGGGCCGTACGTCCGCGCGGCGGCGTCCAGCAGGTCCACCAGGCTCTCGCCCCGCCACAGGCCCTCGGTGCGGTACCGCTCGGCCACGTCCTGCGGCCACGGTGTGAAACCCTCGAGCATCAGTGCCCTCCTCGGGAGTCGGATGCGGGCGGGGCGCCGGGACCCTCCCCGGGCGCCGCGGTGATCTCCAGGACGGCGCACGCGGCCTCCATGCCGGTGGTGAAGCCCAGCACCAGCACCTGGTCGCCGGGGACCACTTGGCCGGTGCTCCACAGGTGCTCGAGGCCGATCACGAAGTCGGAGACGCTGGCGTGGCCGATCGTGCGGTTGAGGTGCCAGGTGCCGCGGGAGGCGTCCAGGCCCAGCGGGTCCAGCAGGAAGACGCTCAGCGGATCCTGGTTGAATCCGTTGTGCACCACCCGGGCCACCCGGTCCAGCGAGCTCCCGGCCGCCCCCAGCGTGCGCTCCACCGTGGCCGCGATCAGCTCGCCGAAGTCGGCGAGCGGGACAGCACCGCCCTCGGCCCACTGCTCGCGCCAGCTCTCCAGCCGCCCCTCGAAGTCCATGGCCTGCCGGGCCGGTTCCGCCGGTGGGAACAGCGGTTCGTCACCCCGGTGCATGGCTTCCATGCCCGGCTGGGAGACGAAGTCCATCGCGAGCAGCCGGGCGAAGCCGCCTCGCCGCGAGACCACCACCGACGAACCGGCATCCGCCAGGACGAACATCGACGAGGACGTCCAGCGGCCCACCACGGGCGTGCTGAAGTTGTCCGCCGCCGTCAGCAGCATCGCCGCATCCCGCTCACCCCCCGCCGCGAGCCGGAGCGCCGCCGACTCCAGGGCGGCCAGCAGCCCCAGGCAGCCGTGCTGTACATGGAAGGCGGAGACCGGCCGGTCCAGCGTGTTGCGCAGCACGTAGTGGGCCGGTGACCAGCCGTCCGGCCCCTGGTAGTAGGTACTGCTGTGCAGCAGACCGCGGAAGTCGTCCGGCGAGTGCCCGGACCGCTCGACGGCCGTACGCGCCGCGAGTACGGCCATGTCGACCGCCGGCAGGGCGTCCTCGACAGCCACCGACTCCAGACCCGACGCCTTTCGTGCCTCCTCCGTGTACCAGCCCTCCTTGACCGCGAACTCGGTCGTGAGGGTGGGTGGCACGTAGGTGCCCACTCCCGCGAGATAGGTGTCCTCGAATTTCATCGCCCGGCCCTTTCGCCGCTCGGTGTGTCCGGACCGCCCCGCGTCGCGGCGGTCACGCGCCGGTCTTTCCGGCGATGCCCCACCGCTGCCGGGGCACCCCCTGCAACACCACCCAGGTGTGCTCACGGATGCCGTCGCCGAACACGGCCACCGCCGCGTCGGTCAGGCGGGCGACCAGCTCGCCCTGGGTCGTCTCGTCGAGACGGTCCTCGTAGATGGTCACTTCGATGAGAGGCATGACAGTCCCTTCACTGCGGTGCGCAAGGACGCTTCGAGCGCCGACACCAGGTGGTCCACCTGCTCGTCGGAGAGCCCCGGATGGCAGGGCAGGTTGACGTGCCGGCCGAACCAGAGTTCTTCCGCCACCGGGCACTCACCGATGCCGTGCCCGCGCTCGCGCCACTCCGGCATCAGGTGCAGCGGCAGATAGCGCAGCTGGACCTCCACACCGCGCTCGTCGAGGCCGCGGATCACCGCCTCGCGCATCTCGGGCGGCCCCTCCACGAAGAAGGTGTACAGGTGCTGCGCGTGCTCCACGCCGGGCCGGGGCCGCTGGACGCGGGTGTGCGGGTGGCTCCCGATGGCCTCGTTGAGGCCGGCGGCGATCCACCGGCGGCGGGCCACCAGCTCCTCCAGCCGGTCCATCTGGGCCAGGCCCACGGCTGCCGCCGCCTCCGAGAGGGTGGCGTTCGTGCCCGGCCGGCGGACGCCCGAGCACACCTTCTCGTACGCGGACGACGCGTACTTCATCCACGGCAGCAGCTCCCGGCCGAGCTGGAGACCGCCCGGCGCCGCCGCGGCGAAGTCGCCGTCGACCTCGTTGGAGCGCAGCCGGTCGATCCGCTCCGCCCAGTCATCCCGGTCGAGCGTGATCATGCCCCCCTCACCGAGGGTGGTGATGTTCTTCGACGAGTGGAAACTGAAGCAGCCGATGTCGCCCAGGGATCCGGGACGGCGTCCGTCGTAGACCGCGCCGAGCGCGTGCGCGCAGTCCTCGATCACCACGATGCCGCGCTCCCGGGTCAGTGCCAGGATCTCGTCCATCTCCGCGGTCCAGCCGCCGTAGTGGACCAGCAGGACCGCCCGCGTACGGTCGTTGAGCAAGGACTTCAGAGCGGTGGGGTCGACGTTCAGCGAGTCCGGGTCGACATCGCAGAAGCGCACCGTGGCCGGCAGTCCCAGCAACGGCTGTGCGGTGGCCTGGAACGTCTGCGGGGTGACGACGACCTCGTCACCCTCCTTCAGGTCCAGCAGGTGGATGGCGAGTTCCAGCGCCACCGTGCCGCTGGTGACCGACAGAGCGTGACGTACGCCCGTGTGTTCCCGGAACCGCTGCTCGAAACGGTCCCGGAAGGATCCCATGGACAGCGGGTCCTCGGAGGCGATCAGCTGTCCGATCGCCTCGCGTTCGGCGCCACCGAGGATGCTGCCACGGCTCGCGTACGGCACGGCATAGGTTCCGCGCATGACGTCCTCCGGCGTTCGGTCGGGGTCGGCTGCCGCATCCCCCGCGACAGCGCATGACCCGCAGACAAACAGCCCCGACATGATTCCGGCAATGGCGGACGGCGTTTCCTGACCCGCCGCTGACGAGCTGACATCGCACCGCCCGCTTTTCTTGACGGCCGGCACCGGACTCACTTCTTCTTGATGCGCCACGCGAACGCCGGTACTCAGGAGGGCCCGCGATGACGGAATTCGGTGTCAACTTCTTCCCGGTGGTTGATCCGGCGGTGAAAACCGCGACCGATTACTACGACGAGACACTGCGGCTCATCGAATGCGCGGAGTCTCTCGGATTCACCCAGGCGCAGACGGTCGAGCACTACTTCACCCCGTACGGCGGATACAGCCCGGACCCGGTGACCCTGCTCACCGCGGCCGCCGCCCGCACCACACGCATCCGGCTCGCCACCGGCGCCGTCGTCCCGGCCTTCACCCACCCGGTGAAACTGGCCGGAAAGCTCGCCATGCTCGACCACATCTCGCACGGCCGGCTCGACGTCGGGTTCGGACGGGCCTTCCTGCCCACCGAGTTCGCGGCCTTCGGGGTTCCCATGGACGAGAGCCGGGCCCGGTTCGCCGAAGGTGTCGACGCGTGCCGCCGGCTGTGGACCACGGAGGACCTGGTGTGGGAGGGACGTTTCCACCGGTTCGGGCCGGTCACCCTGCTGCCCCGGCCCTACCAGCGGCCGCACCCGCCGATCTTCATCGCCTCGGCCACCAGCGCCGACTCCTGCGCGGCGGCCGGGACCGCCGGCCACCATCTGCAGGTCGTGCCGTCGGTCACCTCGGCCGAACAACTCGCCTCGATGCTCGACGCCTACCGCGGTGCCTGGGACGCCGCGGGCCACGACCCGGCCACCCGGCGCATCCAGATCAAGTTCACCTGCTACCTTTCGCCCGACGCCGGCGAGGCGCGCGCCCAGGGCGAGTTCTACGAGCGCAACTACATCGAGCACATGGCCGCCGCCGTCGCTCCGCTCGCCACCGGAAAGAGCGCCGACTACCCCGGTTACGACAAGTTCCTGGAAAAGGCGAAGAATTACGACTTCGCGGCGTCTCTCGCCGCCGACAAGGTGTTCGCCGGTGACCCGGACGACGTCAGCGGGCAGATCAGCGCGACCCGCGAGCGATTCGGGGAGGACCTTTCCTTCAGTCTTCAGTTCAACCCCGGCGGGCTCGCCTACGACACAGCCGTCTCGGCAATGGAACTTTTCGCCGCCGAGGTCATGCCGGCGTTTCCCGAGACGGCATGACCGACGCGCTGAGGGCACCGCCCACGCGGAACCGGTCCGGACGGCCGTTTCCTAGGGGGCGCCGGGCCCCTCGTGCGCGACCAGCGCCGACAGCCGCTCCACCCTGACCCGCAGCGAACGCTGCTCCGAGGCCAGCAACTGCACCAGGCCCCGCAGCCGGTCCAGTTCGTCGGCCCGCCCGGCCTGTGCCGCCGGGCGGGCGTACCGGTCATGGCGGGCCGCACCCGGGGCGTGAGCCGTGCGCGGCTCCGTGCTCCCGGCCACCGGGCCGTGGCCCGGGACGGGCACCGGCCCGGCGGCCGGGGACTTCTGCCCCGGTGTCAGCGCCAACTGGGCGCGGAAACGTGCGCGTTCCGGATGCGCCCGGGCCGCTTCCCGCAGTTCCGCGAGCACCTGGGCGTGCCGGCCGGTCCGCAACGCCACGTCGAACATGGTCTCCAGGGCGTCCAGCCGTACGCGCTCCAGCTCCCGCGCCATCGCGGCACAGATGGGGCCGCGCACGCTGCCCTCCAGTACGTCTCCGCGCCACAGCTCGAGCGCCTGCCGCAACTGCCCGTACGCGGCCTGCGGCTCCCGCTCGGCCACCCGCAGCGCGCGGGCCACGGTCAGCCGGAACCATCCGCAGTCCGTCTCCCGCTCCCGCGCTCGCAGTACATAGCCCGACCGGTGTGTCTGGAGCCGGGACCGGTTGCCCTGCTCCGGCTGCACCAGGGCCAGGGTCTGCCGCAACCGGGAGACATGGGCCTGCAGGGCGTTGCCCGCCTTGCCCGGGGGGTGGTCCCCCCACACCTCGTGCACGAGCCGGTCCACCGGCACGGGCGTGCCCGGCCGGGCCAGCAGGGCCCCCAGCAGCGTGCCCTGCTTGGAGCTCGTCAGCCGGACGCCCCGATGCTGCGTCTCGTCGTACACCTCGGGTATGCCCAGCATCCTGAAGAGCATGGATTCCCCCTTCGCGGTCTCACGTCCGCCTCCTGCCCGGCGCACCGTGTCCTGCCACCGAGGGGACCACGGCACCGGGCGCGCGCGCCTGAGTGAGCGCTACTCAATCGGCTCCGGCCGGGAGACCGCGCACCCCGGCCCGTCACAGGCATCCGGTCGGCCAACCGACCTGTCTCCGCGGTGAATTGAGTACCGACCACTCAGGTGCCCCCCACCTGCCGCATGGTCTGGTGGGGGCAGCCGTTCCACCCGGTCCGGCCACAGCGGAGCGCGAGCGAGAGGGGCACGCATGAGCCGGTGGGACGCTGACGTGGCCGTCGTCGGCCTGGGGGCGTGGGGAGCCGCGACCCTGTGGCAACTGGCCACCCGGGGTGTCGATGTCCTCGGATTCGAACGGCACCGTCCCGGCCACGCCTTCGGGTCCTCCTTCGGAGGCTCCCGGATGT
The DNA here is from genome assembly GCF_056432605.1 of Streptomyces sp. NPDC045022. NCBI lineage: Bacteria > Bacillati > Actinomycetota > Actinomycetes > Kitasatosporales > Streptomycetaceae > Streptomyces > Streptomyces sp. NPDC045022. The sequence goes on along the minus strand of NZ_JBWKIR010000002.1, from coordinate 12,604 downwards.
TCCGGATCACCTGCCTGGAACACCCCGGCCTGGTACCGCTCGCCCGGAGATCACTGGAACTCTGGGGCCGGCTGACGGACGAGTCGGGTGACGAGCTGTTCCTCGCCGGCGGCGGCCTGCTGATGGGACCCGAGCAGGGCCTCGTCGTCGGCGGGACCCTGCGGGCGGCCGCAGACCACGGCATCGAGGTGCGGGTACTGAGTGGTGCGCAGCTGAGGGAACGGTTCCCCCGGCACACCGGAGTGCCGGCCGACCATCTCGTGGTGTGGGAGCCCTCGGCCGGTCTGCTGCGGCCGGAGGCGGCGATCCGGGCCGCCACCGCCCTCGCCACGAAGGCCGGGGCGCGGGTGTTCACCGACAGCCGGGTCACCGCGGTGGAGCCCGCCGGCGAGGGTGTCGAGGTGCGGACCACCGAACGCGCCTACCGCGTCCGCCGGGTGGTGATCACCGTGGGGTCCTGGCTTCCGGCCCTGGTCGAGGGGCTGCCGCTGCAGACCTTGCGCATGCCGTTGACCTGGTTCCGCCCGGTCGACGACGACGGTGCCTTCGACCTGGAGCGTTTCCCCGTCTTCATGCGCGAGACCGAGGCGGGCCCCGTGCTGTGGGGCAACGGCCGCGAGGGCGGCCACGAGGTGAAGCTCGGCCTCGAGGGGTACGGCCCGGGAGCCCGCCCCATCGATCCGGACGACGACGCCGACCGGTCGGTCCGGGCCGAGGACTGGGCCGAGGTCGCCAGGACGCTGCGGGGGCGGTTGCCGGGCCTCGCGGAACTGCCCGACCGGGTCGCCGTGTCGTTCTTCACCCGCACCCCCGACGGCCAGTTCGCCGTAGGAGCGCTCGACGACGAGGCGCGTTTCGTCATCGGGGGCGGCTGCAACGCCCACGGCTTCAAGCACGCCTCGGGCATCGGCGAGGCACTCGCCGACCTGGTCACAGGCCGTGCCCCGCGGCTCCCGCTCGGCTTCCTCGCGCCCGGCCGCTTCGGCGCCCGCACCGCGCCCACGACCACGGCACCCACAGCGCAGGAGGGCACCCGATGAACATCCCCGTCCCCACCACCCCACTGGCCGGGGCGGAGGACTTCCGCGACGCCATGGCCCTGCTCCCGGCCGCGCTCACCATCGTCACCACCACCGACGACGAGGGCCGCCGCTGGGGTTTCACCGCCGGCTCCGTGGTCTCCGTCTCACTCGACCCGCCGCTCCTGCTGGTCGGGCTGTCCCACACCTCCAGCTGCCATGAGGCGTTCGTGTCCGCCCGCGAGTTCGTGGTGAACGTCCTCGACGACCGCCATCGCGCCCTGGCCCGCACCTTCGCCCGGCACGGTGCGGACCGGTTCGCCGGCCAGGAGTTCGCCCGGTGGCCGGGGACCGCTCTGCCAGTCCTCCCCGACGCCCACGCCGCGTACCGCTGTCTGCGCCACGACGTGGTGCGGGCGGGCGACCACGACCTGCTGCTCGGGGCCCTCGCCGAAGTGGAGACCGGACGACCCGGCACTCCACTGCTCTGGTTCCGGCGGACCTTCTGCACCCCTTGCTGACCCCCGCTGCTCTCGCCGTCCAAGGAGGACCTGTGCCGTCAGCCGCCCACCCCGTCCTGGATCCGCCCATCGACGTCACGCCGGACCCCGACGAGTTCGTCCGCGCCGCGATGGAGTGGCACTTCAGCCCGGAGACCGGCTCGCCGTACTGGCTCCGGCGTGCCCGAAGCCTCGACTTCGACCCCCGCCGGGACATCAAGACCCATGCCGACCTCGCGCTCTTCCCGAACATCGTGAACGAGCTGCGGGACGTGCCGGTCCTGGACCTCGTCCCCCGCGGGTACGGCGAACACGCCGACATCGTCGGCACGTTCGAGAGCGGCGGCACCACCGGAGCGCCCAAGCGGCTCCTCTGCCCGCGCGACTGGCTGGACCGCATGGTGGCCTGGAGCAACGCCAACCTGGACACCCACGGCTTCCCCCGGGGCGCCCAGTGGCTCGGACTCACCCCCACCGGCCCGCACATCGTGGGCCGGATCTTCCAGGAGTCCGCCACCACCCACGGCAGCCTCGGCTTCACCATCGACCTGGACCCCCGCTGGGTGAAGAAGCTGATCGCCTCCGGCCGCGGTGACCTCGCCGACGACTACGCCGAACACCTCATCGACCAGGCCGCCTTCATCCTGCGTACCCAGGACATCGGCGTGCTGACGATCACCCCGCCGCTGCTGGAGCGGCTGGCCCGCCGGGACGAACTGGTCGACCTGGTGGCCGAGAAGGTGCGGGCCATCCGCTGGGGCGGCACCCAGATGGACGCCGACAGCCGCCATCTGTACCGCACCGAGATCTTCCCCGGCATCCCCCTCTACGGCCACTACGGCAGCACGATGATCCTGGGCATCGCCGGCCAGCGGTACGGACTCGGGGACGACGACCCCTGTGTGTTCGACACCTTCTCGCCGTACATCACCTTCTCCGTGGTCGACCCGGCGACCGGTGAGCAGGTCCCCTACGGGCAGCGCGGCCAGGTCGTCATGCACCACGTCAGCAAGGGCCTGCTGCTGCCCAACAACCTGGAGCGCGACCTCGCCACCCGCGTCGAGGCCCCGGACGGCCACGCCGGGGACTCGGTCGCCGACATAGCCCCGGTGGCCCGGTTCGACGACGAGACCGTGATCGAGGGTGTCTACTGATGACCGCTCCGCTCGTTCCCCTCGACGTGCTCGGCCCGTCCGGCGCCTACCGGGCCCGCAACCGGCAGCCCGTCCCCGATGTGGCCGGGCGGCCGGTCGCCGAACTGGGCCTGGCGCCCAAGGTGTTCGTCGGCCGTACGATGAACGCCCTGCGCGCCGCCACCCCGCTGCCCCTCGACGAACGGGTGGCCGCGATCGCCCGGGCCGGTCAGCTGTTCGCCACCGCCGAGCTGGGCCGGCTCACCCCGGAGGCGTACGAGCAGGCGGTGAGCCGGGTCGCCGGCCTCCCCCTCGCCGTGGTCCGGGCCGCCACCCGCACCCTCGCGCGGCGCACCGCGCACCTCCACCGCGGTCTGCAGTTCGCCCGGCCGGCGGGCGCCGTCGGCGACTGGCGCGACCCGCTGACCCGGACCGGCCGGGCCGTGTGGACGCGGCGCGGCGAGGTGCTCTCGGTCCACGCGGCCGGCAACCACCCCGGCACCCACTCCCTGTGGCCCGAAGCCCTCGCGCTCGGCTTCCGGGTCGCCGTCCGGCCGTCACGCCGTGAGCCGTTCACCCCGCACCGGCTGGTCCTCGCCTTGCGGGCGGCCGGTTTCGGGGACGACCATGTGGCGCTGCTGCCCACCGAGCACGAGTCCGCGGAGGCCATGCTGCGGGCGGCCGATCTGGCGTACGGCAGCGACGAGATCATCCGTGAACACGCCGGGGCCCGGAAGGTGCTGCCGCTGACTCCCGGCCGGAGCAAGGTCCTGCTGACCGCGGACGTGGACTGGCGCAGCCACCTCGACATGATCGCGGACTCCGTCGCCCACCACGCCGGCACGGGCTGCGTCAACGCCACGGGCGTCTTCGTGGAGGGCGACCCGGCGCCCTTGGCCGAAGCACTCGCCGAACGACTCGCCCAGCTGCCCAGCCTGCCGCCCGAAGACGACAAGGCCCGGCTGCCCGTGCAGCCCGTCCGCACCGCCAGGGCGCTGCAGAGCCATGTCCTCGGCCGGGCGACGGGCGCCCGGGCCTGGCTCGGTGGCGACGGCGTCGTCGACGAACTGGGCGACGGGAGTGCCGTACTGCGTCCCGCGGTCTTCGAACTCGACCGTCCCGACGCTCCCGAGGCCGGCACCGAAGTGCCCTTCCCGTGCGTCTGGGTCGCGCCCTGGAGCCGCGCGGACGGGGTCGCGCCGCTCAGGGACACGCTGGTGCTGAGCGCGGTCACGAAGGACGAGGCGCTCATCGACGCCTTGTGCGACGAACCCACCATCAGCAATCTGCACCTGGACGGCCACCCCACGCACTGGACGGACACCGGGATGCCCCACGACGGGTATCTGGCGGACTTCCTGATGCGCAGCAAGACCGTGCTGCGCGGCTGACCGGGCCCCGCCAGGGCGCCGGAGTCCGGTACCTCCCGGCTTCGGCGCCTTCGTCATACCCCTATCCATAACCAGCAGTTCTGACTTCCAGGGAAGTCAGCTATTGGACATCTGATCCGGGGCCTTGGACGATCGAGGAGCCGCCCGCCTCGAACCCTCACGGGACGAATTGGAGTGGAGATGCCCGCACAACGCCCGGCACCGGAACGGCGTACCCAGGACGTCCTGGCCGAGATCTGGTGCGACATCCTCGAACTGCCCCGAGTGGGACCCCAGGACAACTTCTTTGACCTCGGCGGCCACTCCCTCCTGCTGCACATGGTCCGCGACCAGGTCGCCGAACGGCTCGGCACCGACGTACCACTCGTCGACCTGTTCACCCACCCGACGACCGGCAGCCTCGCCCGCCACCTCGACGGCCGGGCGGACGCGGGATCCCGCGCGGGCCGGCGCGCACCCGCCGCCCGGGCCGCCGGCCGCTCCCGGCTCGGCGCCCGTCGCGTCCGCGGCGAACAGGAGAGCGCCGGAGGCACCGATGCGTGAGGACCGCGAACACGATCGGGACCCCGGACAGGCCGCGCCCGGCACCGGCGAGCACATCGCGGTCATCGGGATGGCGGGACGCTTCCCCGGCGCCGGGGACATCGACGCCTACTGGCGCAACCTCACCGAGGGCCGGGACACCCTCACCCGCGAGCCGGCCCGCCCCTTACGCCCGTCCGCGGACGGTACCGGCGACCACGGCGGCCCCCTCTTCGTCCCCGCCCGGGGACTGCTGGAGCGGCCCGAGTGGTTCGACGCCGGCTACTTCGGCTACTCGGCCGAGGAAGCCCGGCTCATCGACCCCCAGCAGCGTGTGTTCCTCGAATGCGCCCTGACGGCGCTGGAACACGCCGGCCAGGACCCCGACCGCCATCCGGGCGCCATCGGCGTCTACGGCGGCTGCACGGAGACCGCGTACGCCGAGACCCTGCGCGCCCAGCGGGAGAAGCTGCCGGACGTCACCGAGGAGGACATCCTGCTCGGCACCGCCCCGGACTTCCTCACGGCCCGCACCGCCGAGCGGCTGGGACTGCGCGGCCCGGCGGTGGCGGTGCAGGCGGCCTGTGCGACCGCGCTCGCCGCCGTGCACCTGGCCGCCCATGACCTGCTCTCCGGCGAGTGCGACCTCGCGCTCGCCGGGGGAGTGGCCGTGCACGCCCCGCCCAAGGACGCCGGATACACGGAGGACGGCATCCTGGCCCGCGACGGGGTATGCCGCCCCTTCGACGCCGCCGGAGACGGCACCGTCGCCGCCAACGGCGTCGGCGTCGTCGTCCTCAAGCGCCTGGCCGACGCGCTCGCCGACGGCGACCGCGTCCACGCGGTGCTGCGGGGCTCCGCCGTCACCAACGACGGTTCGGCCCGGGTGGGGTTCACCGCCCCCAGCGTCGAGGGACAGGCGGCAGCCATCCGCACGGCCCAGCTCGTGGGCGGCACCGACGCCGGAACCATCACCTACGTGGAGACCCACGGCACCGCCACACCGCTCGGCGACCCCATCGAGATCAAGGCCCTCACCGAGGCGTTCCGCGAGGACTGCGACGACCGCGCCTACTGCGCCATCGGGTCGGTGAAGAGCAACATCGGTCACACCGACGCCGCCGCGGGAGCCGCCGGACTCATCAAGACCGTGCTGGCCCTCGAGCAGGCCACCATCCCGCCCAGCCTCCACTTCGCCCGGCCCAACCCCCAGATCGACTTCGCCTCCGGCCCCTTCCGGGTCGCCACCGCGCTCGAACCCTGGCACCCCAGGGGAGCCGTCCGCCGCGCGGGCGTGAGCGCCTTCGGCATCGGCGGGATCAACACCCATGCCGTCCTGGAGGAGCCGCCCGCCCCCCTCGCCACCGGTCCTGCCCGGCCGGCCCAGCTCCTGGTGCTCTCCGCACAGACCGCGACGGCCCTGGACACCGCCGCCCGCAACCTGGCCGCACATCTGCGGGCCCACCCCGGTCTGCCGCTCGCCGATGTCGCCTGGACCCTGCAGACCGGCCGCCGGGAACTGCCCCACCGCGCCTGCGTGGTCGCCGAGAGCGCCCAGGAGGCGGCGGACGCCCTGTCCGCGCGGGACGGTGAACGGGAGCCGGAGCGAGCCGCCCCCCGCACCGCCGCGCTGTTCTGCCCCGGCGCGTCCGGCCCGCCCGGACCGGGCTGGCTCCTCCCCTCGGAGCGGGTCTTCACCGAGGCGTTCGACTCCTGCCTGGACACCGCCGGCGACCTGGGCGACGCCGTGCGCGCCGCCCTCGAAGCCGGGGCATCCCGCTGGCCGGACGATCCCGCGGTGCGTGATCTGGCCGTCTTCGCCCGCGAACACGCCCTCCAGACCCTCTGGCGGCACTGGACGGGGGAGCCCTCCGTCGTCTCCGGCACCGGCCCCGGCGCACTCGTCGCGGCCACGGCCGCCGGGGTCGTGACGCTGTCCGACGCGGTCGGGCTCGTCACGGCCGCGGCCCGCTCCACGGACCCCGCACGGACGCTGGCACAAGCCCTGCCGGGCATCGCGCTCGAACCGGCCCGCGTCCCCCTGCTGTTCGGCCGGACCGGCCTCCGGTACGACGCCGGGACGACGCCCGACCCCGCCGGCTGCGCCGCCGAATGGACCGGGCAGCCGGACGCCGAGGCCCCGTGCGCCGCCCTGGCCGGGGACACCGGCCACGCCCTCTTCACGGTGCCGCCCCCCGCTGCCACACCCGGCGCCACCCTTGACGCGGTGCTCATGGGTCTCGGACAGCTCTGGACCGAGGGGCTGCGGGTCGACTGGAGCGCGGTGCACGACGGTGTGCGCCGGGCCCGACTGCCGCTCCCCGGTTACCCGTTCGAGCGCCTTCCGTATCTCGTCGAACCCGTCGCACGGCCCGCCCCGGAAGCCGGGGCCGCCGTCACCGTGGCCTCCGTCGGCGTACCGGACGGTCACACCGCGCCGGCAAGCGTTCCGCAGACCGCGCCGAGCCCGGACCCGGGGGCGGCCTCCGCGGGGACCGCGCCGAGCCCGGACCCGGGTACGGATGCCGCGGGCGACAGCCTCGACCTCGTCCTGCGGCTCTTCGCCCAGGCGCTCGGCCTACGGACGGTCGACCCCGACGAAAGCTTCTTCGCGCTCGGCGGCGACTCGCTGATCGCCGCCCGCGTGCTCGCGGAGGTCCGCGGACTGCTGCCGGTCGACGTCAAGGTGAAGGACCTGTTCTCGGCCCCGGCCGCCGCCGACTTCGCCGAGCTTCTCGACGAGCGCCGGACCATCCGCCGTCAACCGCCCAAGGAGTGATCATGGCCGACACCTCGGCGCCCGGCGCCGCGGCCACCGCACCCGTCGACAGCCGATGGCTGGTCTGCCGCGACCCGAGACCGGACGCCTTCGCCGACCTCTACTGCTTCCCCCACGCCGGAGGCTCGGCGGGGGAGTTCCTGCGCTGGTCCGACCAGCTTCCCGGGGTCCGGGTGTGGGGGGTGAAGATGCCCGGCCGGGTGCCCCGGCAGGACGAGCCGCCCTTCACCCGGATGTCCGAACTGGTCGAGGCCCTGGTCGACCAGGCCGATTTCGGGGCCGGCCCCGCCGCCTTCTTCGGACACAGCCTCGGCGGACTCGTGGCCCACGAGGTGGCCCGCACACTGAGGGACACCGGCCGCCCGCTGCCGGACCGGATCTTCGTCTCGTCCATCCAGCCTCCGCCGGTCCACGCGGCCCGGCCGGTGCACGGGCTGTCCTCCGCCGAACTGCTCACCGAGATCGAACGCCGCTGGGGCTCGCTGCCCTCCGTGGTCCACGAGGACGCGGACCTGCGCGAGCTGGTCCTGCGCTACTTCAGGGCCGACATGGAGATCGCGGAGACGTACGACTTCGTACCCGGACGGCCGCTGGACCTGCCGCTGACCGCTTTCATCGGCGACGAGGAGGCCGGTGACCTGCGCGGCTGGGCGGCCCACACCCGTGGCCCCTTCGAGCACCACACCCTGCCCGGCGGTCACTTCTACTTCCGCGACCCGAGCCCCCGGCAGGAGCTGCTGCGCATCGTCCACCGGGCGATGACCGCGGACCGATGACAGGAGACACCATGCGCAGTACGACCTTCGGCCGCACCAGCGGCCTGCGGGTGTCCGAGTTCGCCCTCGGCACCGCCAACTTCGGCACCCTGTGGGGCGGTGGCGCGAACCGGGACGAGGCCCGCAAGATCTTCGAGCGGTTCAGCGAGGCCGGGGGCACGCTGATCGACACCTCCGACAGCTACCAACTGGGCACCGCCGAGCAGTTCCTCCGTGAACTCCTTGGCGCGGAACGCGACAACTACGTCCTCACCAGCAAGTTCTCCCTCGGTGCCGGCCGTCCGCACCCCTCCACCACGGGCAACAGCCGCAAGAACGTCGTCCGTTCGGTCGAGGCCAGCCTCAAGCGGCTCGGCACCGACTACCTCGATCTGTACTGGGCCCACCTGCCCGACGGTCTCACGCCCGTCGAGGAGATCCTCGCCGCCCTGGACGACCTCGTCCGGTCCGGCAAGATCCTGTACGCGGGACTGTGCAACTTCCCCGCCTGGCGGGTCTCCCGGGCCGTGACCATCGCGGAGCTGCGGGGCTGGAACCCGCTGGTGGGTGTGCAGTTCGAGTACAGCCTCGCCGAACGCAGCGCCGACCGGGAACTGCTTCCCATGGCCGAGGCGCTGGGGCTGGGCGTCGCGCTCTTCGCCCCGCTGGGCGGCGGGCTGCTCACCGGCAAGTACCGCACCGGGTCCGTGGGCAGGCTCACCGACTGGGAAGGGCGCGGCATCCGCACCGAGGACAGCGAGCAGCGCACCCGGATCGTCGACACCGTGCTGGCCGTCGCGACGGAGACCGGCCTCACGCCCGCCCAGGTGTCCATGACCTGGCTGCGTACCCGGGCCGCGCACTCACCGACCGCACTCGTCCCGCTCATCGGCCCGCGCAGCGTCGACCAACTGGAGGGCTACCTCTCCACCCTGAGCCTCACCCTCGACGAGGCACTGCTCACGCGGCTCGACGAGGTCAGCGCCGTACCCCTGGGGCAGCCGCACGAACTCGTCGCCGGTGCGCTGCGTCCGGTGCACGGTGGGCGGTCCCTCACCCGTCCCGCCGTTCCGGTGGCCTGAGGCCGCCATGACCGAGGTGACCAGGAAGGAGCACGGCATGGACGGGACCGTTCCGGCCGAGGACGGTGGGGTCGCCGTCATCGGCATGGCGGCACGCCTCCCCGGCGCGCCCGATATCGACGCCTACCGGCGGCAACTCCTGCGAGGTGACGAGCCGGACCCGGTCCTGGCGGACGCGTACGCCTTCGACCACACCTACTTCGGCCTCTCGCCCGGTGAGGCGCTGATCACCGACCCCCAGGCCCGCGTCCTCCTGGAGTGCGTCACCCATGCCCTCCAGGACGCGGCCGTGGACCCCGCCCGCGCGGACGCGGTCATCGGCGTCTACGCGGGCGCGAGCACCACGGCGTACGCGGCGGGGCTGCGCCGCGAGATCCGGCGGTTGCCGAACGCCGACGACTGGCAGATCCGCATCGCGACCGGCCCGGACTTCCTCGCCGCCCGGCCTGCCTACAAGCTCGGTCTCACCGGCCCGTCGGTGACCGTGCAGGGCGCGGGGGCCACCCTGCCGCTCGCCGTCCACCACGCGGCGCAGGGGCTGCTGGCCGGTGACTGCGACATCGCCGTCGCCGGAGCCGTCACGGTCCGTCCCCTCGCCGAGGACGGCGGCGCCGCGGGCCCGGTGCCCACCGGCGGCTGCGGAGTGCTCGTGCTCAGGCCGCTGGACGTCGCCCTCGCCGCGGGCGACCGCATCCACGCGGTGGTGCGGGGTACGGCCGTCGGCCGCGACGACGGTACCGGCCGGTCGGCGCGGCGGGCCCGCGCGGTGGCCGGAGTCGCGGCCGGCACGGTTGTCCCGGTCACCGCCGACGCCCCGGGCGGAGCCGCCGTCACCGACACCACCCCGGGCGTGGCCGCCCTGCTGACGGCCGTCGTGGGGGTGGCCTGCGGGACGCTGCCGGGTGACAGCGGGGACTGGCGGACTCCGCAACGGCCCCGCCGGGCGGGAGTGGACGTCGGCGGCCCGTTCGGCCTGCGGGCCCACGTCGTCATCGAGGAGCCGCCCGCGACGGCGCGCCCGGAGCCCGAACCGAGCTGGCAGCTGCTCCCCGTGTCGGCGCGGTCCGCGACCGCACTCGACCGGCTGACCACGGATCTCGGCGAGACGCTCGCCCACACCACCGCCCCGCTGCCGGACCTGGCCTGGACGCTGCAGTCGGGGCGCACCGCGGAGCAGCACCGGCGGTTCACGGTGGCACGGACGACCGACGAGGCCGCTGCCGCCCTGGGCGGCGACAGCCGTCGCAAGGCCCCCGGCGGACACGCACCCGACCAGCCCCGCCCCGTCGTCTTCACCTTCCCGGGCCAGGGCGGCCAGCACGTAGGCATGGCCCGCGCCCTGTACCGCACCGACCCGGAGTTCCGCGCCGACGTGGACGCCTGCGCCGAGCTGTCCCGCGAGGCACTTGGCATCGATCTGCGCAGCGTTCTCGACCCGGCCGACGCGGGCGAGGCCACCCGCGCCCAGGAGGCTCTGTCGACCATCGCCGTCGGCCAGCCGGCGGTTTTCACGGTCGAGTACGCGCTGGCCCGGGCGCTGATCCGGTGGGGGGTGCGGCCTGCGGCGGTCGTCGGCCACAGTCTCGGCGCGTACGCGGCGGCCTGTGTGGCCGGAGTGTTCGGCTTCCGCGACGCCCTCGCCCTGGTGCTGGAGCGAGGCCGGCTGCTGCAGGGCCTGCCGTCCGGCTCCATGGCCGCGGTGGGGCTTGCCGAGGCGGACGTCCTGCCCCTGCTGGCCGACGGCCTCGACATCGGCGCCGTCAACGGACCCGAGCAGGTGGCCGTGTCCGGGCCGACCGAGCTGGTGGAGCGGTTCGTCCGGGACTTCCCGAGGCCCGAGGCCGAGGTGAAGCTCCTGAAGATCGCGACCGCCGGTCATTCCGCCCTGGTGGAGCCGGCCCTGGACAGCTTCGAGGCGTACGTCTCCGCGCTGCGGCCGCGCACCCCGCGGATCCCCCTCGTCTCGGACAGCACCGGCACCTGGGCGGGCGAGGAGATCGCCACCCCCGCCTACTGGCGTGCGCACATGCGCCGTGCCGTACGGTTCTCCGACGCCCTGGTCACCCTCGGCCGCCTCGACCGGGCCGTACTCCTGGAGGTCGGTCCGGGCCTGACACTGACCTCCCTCGCCCGCCGGCACCCGGCCGTCGCTGAGGACCACCCGGTGTTCCAGACCCTGCCGCACCCGGCGGACGACACCCCCGAGGCCCGGGTGCTGCTGACGGCGCTCGGCCACCTGTGGCTGGAGGGGACGGAGCTGGACTGGGCGGCGCTGCACGGCGGACGGGACCGCAGAAGGACCCGGCTGGCCGGACACCCCTTCCAGCGCCGGGAGTTCCTTCCGCCCACGTCGGCGGTCCGATGACCGGTCAGGAGACGGGCACCGTGCCGGAGGAGCCGGTCCCGAGGTCGGCGAGAGACGCGCGGGCGTGACCGATGAACGCCCGCGCCGCCGGACTGACCGGGCCCTCGGCGCGCCAGGCGAGCGCCAGCCGCCCCCGCATATGGGGGCTGTCGACCGTCACGGTGCGCAGCCGGCGGGCCCGGGCGAACGGCTGCGGAAGAAACGCCAGCCCCAGCCCGCAGGCGGCGAGTTGGGCGAGCAGTTGCGGGTCGGCGGCCTCGAAGGCGATCCGCGGCTTGGCGCCCGCGGCCGCCCAGGCCGCCTCGACACAGCTGCGCACCCCGGTGCCCGGCGGCAGGGAGATCAAGGTGTGGTCCCGGATCTCCTCGACCGACACCTCCCGGCGCCCGGCCAGGCTGTGGCCGGGCCCCACCGCCGCCACGACGGGCTCGTCGGCGATGACCTGGATCTCCAGGTCCACAGGCGGTTCGACGGCCAGGCCGATCACGGCAGCGTCCATCCGTCCGGCCCGTATCGCCTCGGCCAACTGGTCGGAGGTGCCCTCCGACAGCGCCATGTCGACACCCGGGTGCCGCTGGTGGAACCGTGCGAACAGTTCGGGCAGACCCAGCGACGCGAACGACGCCACCGTACCGACGGTGACCTGACCGCGCGTCAGGCCGGCGAGGTCGTCCACCGCGAGCCGGGCGCCCTCCACCGCTGCGAGCGCCGCCCGAGCGTAGGGGAGCACCGCCGCTCCCACGTCCGTCAGCCGCACCGTACGCCCGTTGCGGTCGAGCAGCTCATGCCCGAACTCCCGCTCCAGCTTGCGGATCTGTGCGCTCACCCCGGGCTGGGCCACATGAACGCGAGCCGCGGCCTTCGTGAAGCTCGCCTCCTCCGCTACGGCGACGAAGTACTCGAACTGGCGCAGTTCCATAAACGTTGATTCTAAGGGTGTTGCACATGACGAGCTTGGCCGAACTTGCCCAGCGGGTCGGGGGCGAGGTGTTCGTTCCGGGGCAGGAGGGTTTCGATGAGGAGCGCACCGGTTTTCAGCGGGCGGTGGTGCATCGTCC
>NZ_JBWKIR010000001.1:540753-757653 GCF_056432605.1 Streptomyces sp. NPDC045022 | reverse complement strand
CGTTCCCACTCGGCATCACTCAGATCACCCCGCCCCATGTCTCCGTCAACGAGTCCGGCACGGAACAGTCACATGATCGCCCGGACAGCTCCTAGTTGTGCCGACCGGACAGGTTGGTGACGCGGCTGGCAGCGTTTGCCCGTCAAGGAGCGGCGTCCGGTGCGTGCTCTCGGCGTCCCGGCCCGAAGTCCTCGTTCCGGAACACGGGCTCGGCCCAGTGCGGGGGCGGGAGCGCGGTGGGCACCGCGCGGTCCGGCTCGGTCGGCGTACGGCCGTCTGCGGGCGGGCGCGTGGCGGGCGGGGTCGCTGCCGGCGGGCTCGTGGCGGGCGGGCGCGTGGCGGGCGGGGTCGCTGCCGGCGGGCTCGTGGCGGGCGAACGCGTGGCGGGCGGGGTCGCTGCCGACGGGGTCGACGCGGGGGCGCGCAGGGCGGCGACGAAGTCGAGGCAGGTGTCGTAACGGGCGTCCGGACTCTTGGCGAGGGCCCTGGCGAAGGCGGTGTCGACGGCCGGGGCGAGGCCGGGGCATGCCGCGCTCGGCGGGGGCGGCTCGTCGTACTGGTGGGCCCACAGCAGTGCCATGTCGTCCTCACGCTGGAACGGCGGGCGGCCGGTCAGGACCTCGTAGACGACACAGGCGAGGCCGTAGACGTCGCAGCGGCCGTCGACCGGGCGGCCCGAGATCTGCTCGGGTGCCACGTAGTCGAGGGTGCCGACGAACTGGCCGACGCTGGTGAAGCCGGTCAGGGACAGCGACTTCTTGGTGAGTCCGAAGTCGGTGAGGTACACGTGCTCGGGGTGGTCGCTGTCGGTGCCCTCGGCGACGAGGATGTTGCCCGGTTTGACGTCCCGGTGGACCAGTCCGTGCGCGTGGGCGGCGTCGAGGGCGGAGGCCACCTGCGCGGTGATCCGTACGGCGTCCGGCAGCGGCAGCGGTCCGCGCACGTCGAGGAGATGGCGCAGGTCGCTGCCGGAGACGTAACGCATCGCTATGTAGAGCACCCCGTCCGTCTCGCCGGCCTCGAAGACCGGCACGATGTGCGGGTGGTCGATCGCGGCGGCCACCTGGGACTCGTGGGTGAAGCGCTTGCGGAACGTGTCGTTGCGGGCCAGTTCCGGCGCCAGCAGCTTCAGGGCGACCGTGCGGTCCAGCCGCAGGTCGCGGGCGCGGTAGACGACGGCCATGCCGCCGCGCCCGACCTCGCTCTCGATCAGGTAGCTCGCCACCCGGCGGCCGATCAGTTCCGAGGGCCGCCCGGAGAAGGGGCCGGTCTCGCGCGCCATCAGCGCTCACCCTCGGGCGCGACCAGCCGGGTCGGGGCGTGCCCGGAGTCGTCCGCTCCGGTGACCGCCCGGTCGGTGGCATAGGGGCTCAGCCGCCGTCCGTCGCCGTACATCCACCGCCCCTCCCGCGCGTCGTAGACCCACATGGACTGCCCGTCCACCACTATCCCGATCCGCAGGCCCTCGGTACGGTCCTGGAAGTCCTCGCAGTCCAGGCCGCCGGCCGCGAGTTCCTCGACCGCGGACCGGTAGTCGGCCAGGGCCTGTTCGGCGCGGGCCAGCACGGGACGCGGATCGACGGTGCCGTCGGGGCCGTCGGCGGCGGGCGGGTCCCCGGGTACGGCGAGCAGGAGGCGGCCGTCGACCCAGGCCGCCCAGCCGTTGGCGCACAGGATGTGCCCCCAGTCACCGCGCCGTTCCACGAGCTGGACCGGCAGCAGCGGGTCGAGGGGCACGGTGGGCCGGGCCGGGTCCGGGGCCTCCCAGGCGGGCATGCCGCGCGGCGGGACGACGTGCGTGGGCCGGAATCCGGGACTGGGCACTTTGGTCATCGGGCCGCCTACTTCCGCATCACGGCCGGCTCGTGCCGGCGCAGCAACCGGACGACCGCGACTCCGCAGAGGGCGGACAGCACCAGCAGCATGGCCAGGTCGAGCAGCCAGATGCCCGCCGAGTGCCGGAACAGCGGGTCGGCGGTCAGCTCACCCGGCACGAGCCGGGACAGTCCCACCGTGCCGGCGAGGGCGCCGAGCGCCCAGCGGGAGGGCACGAGCCACGACAGCTGCTCGAGGCCGGGGACGCCGTCGAGTGGAAGCAGGGCTCCGCAGAAGACGACCTGGACGATGGCGAGCAGCACCAGCAGCGGCATCGTCACCTCCTCCTTGCGCACCAGCGCGGACACCAGCAGGCCGAGCATCATCGCCGTGAACGCCAGCAGGGCGACGACCAGGGCGATCTCGGCGAGCGGCGGCAGCAGGACACCCTTGCCGCCGGGGGCGTTGAGGTCGACGCCGAGGAGGGCGACCAGGGTGAGGACGACGGCCTGGGCGACCGTGATCGTGCCCAGCACCACCACCTTGGACATCAGATAGGCCGATCTGGACAGGCCGACGGCGCGTTCGCGCTGGTAGACCACGCGTTCCTTGATCAGTTCGCGCACCGCGTTGGCGGCTCCGGTCAGTACGGCACCGACACACAGGATGAGCAGCGCGTTCATCGCGGTGTCCCGGGTGAGTGCGCCGCCCGCGAGGGCCCGGGCCATGGCGCCCATCACGAACGGCAGGGCGATCATGATCACGAGGAAGGTGCGGTCGGCACTGAGGGCGGCCGTGTAGCGGCGGATCAGGGTGCTGAGCTGGGCGCCCCAGCCGCGCGGGCGGGGCGGTGGCGACGGGGCGATGGGGGCCGGGCCGGGATGGTGCGGCTGGGTGGTGGCCTCGGTGACGTAGTGCCGGTGGAACGGCGACTCGCGGTACTCGCGGGCCCAGTCCCGCTCCCGGTCGCGGTCGAAGGCCTCGAAGGCCTCCGGCCACTGCTCGAAGCCGAAGAAGGCGAGGGTGTCGCCGGGCGGACCGTAGTAGGCGACCGTGCCGCCGGGTGCCAGCACCAGGAGGCGGTCGCAGACGCCGAGGCTCAGGACGCTGTGCGTGACGACGATGACCGTGCGGCCGTCGTCGGCGAGGCCGCGCAGCATGTTCATCACCGACCGGTCCATGCCCGGGTCGAGGCCGGAGGTCGGCTCGTCCAGGAAGAGCAGTGAGGGTTTGGTGAGCAGCTCCAGGGCCACGCTGACCCGTTTGCGCTGACCGCCGGAGAGGCTGTGCACGGGCTGGTCCGCGCGCTGTGCCAGGCCCAGTTCCCGGATCACCTCGTCCACCCGGGCGCGACGCTCGGCTTTCCCGGTGTCCTCGGGGAACCGCAGCTCGGCGGCGTAGGTCAGGGCGGCGCGCACGGTGAGCTGGGGATGCAGGATGTCGTCCTGCGGGACCAGTCCGATGCGCTGGCGCAGTTCGGCGTAGTCGCGGTACAGGTCGCGTCCGTCGTACAGGACGGTGCCGCGGTCGGCGGGGCGCTGCCCGGTCAGGGCGTTCAGCAGCGTGGACTTGCCGGCGCCGCTCGGTCCGACCACCGCGAGCAGGCACTTCTCCCCCACCGGGAAGGAGACGTGATCCAGCAGCACCTTGCGGCCGCGGTCGACGGTGACGGTGAGGTCCTGCACATCGAGGGAGACCTCGCCGGTGTCGACGTACTCCTGGAGTTCGTCGCCGACCAGGCAGAACGCGGAGTGACCGATGCCGATGATGTCACCGGGACCGACGGGGGCACGGGTGGTGGGCCGGCCGTTGAGGTAGGTGCCGTGGTGGCTGCCGAGGTCGACGATCTCGTACGTGCCGTCGGTGTGGGCACGCAGTTCGGCGTGGCGGCGGGAGGCGATCAGGTCGTCCACGACGAGGTCGTTGTCGGGCGCCCGGCCGATGCGGATGGTGCGCGCGGGCAGCGGGCGGACGCTGGTGGGCCGGCGGAAGGTGCCGGTCAGCTCGGGCATCGACACCGCCGAGGGGCGGTCCGGGGCGCGCTGCGGGGCACCGGTCAGGACGGCGCGCGGGCCGTCCGTGGGATTGCCGAAGCGGACCTCGCTGCCGGGCCGGACCTCCCACTGCTCGATCCTCATGCCGTCGGCGTAGGTGCCGTTGGTGCTGTGCTGGTCCGCCAGGGTCCAGTGGTCGTGGGCGCAGCGCAGTACGGCGTGGTGCCAGGAGACCCGGGCATCGTCGAGGACGATGTCGCTCAACGGGTCGCGCCCGACGCGATAGTCCTGGCCCGGACTCATCACCGTGGAGCCCGTGTCGGTCTCCAGGACGAGTTCGGGCGCCGCCCGGGCGATCGGCCGCTCCACCATGGCCAGAATTCTACCGATTCGCTCACATGTGCGCCCTCCGTGTTCGGCCCTGTGCTTAGCACACCTAGGGCCGCGGACACGTGTCAGGAGACGGGCATGACAAGGCCCGGGAGGGTGCGCTGCATGCGCAGGGCGTCGACGGACTCGGCGAGCAGCTCGTACTCGGTGGTGTCGTCGCTGGCGGCAATCCGCACCAGCCGCCCGCCCGCCAGCTCCTCGGCGACCCGCTCCTGCCGGACGTCGTCGGCGCACCAGGCGCGCAGCAGGGCGGGCACGTCGGCCACCGTGGCCGCGACCGGCACCAGCGCGCCCGCCGGGAAGGCGGCATCCTCGGGACTCGGATCGAGCCGCTCCGCGATCCAGGAGGCGCGGTCCCGCAGCCACCACAACGCCAGCGCCAGGGTCGGCGCGCGATAGGTGCCGAGCGGTACTCCGATGCGCCTGCCGTCGCACGTGCCGTACGCCGTGACATGGCACAGGAATTCGTCGTGCACGTCTCACTCCCCCGTCGCCTCGCTGGTGGCCGACCAGGCCCTCGCTTTCCGTGCGGCTGCTGTGCGGTGAAGTGCCCCTGGCGTTCGAGTATCGCCACTGTCGACACAGAGTCACCATGACTTTCCGGCCAGTCTGCTGGCATATTCACCGCCCCTTCTGGCCGGAATGCCCCCGGACGGTACGAACCCCGGGCATGACGTCGGAGGTAATCGACCCGCCCGGCGCTCCTCGGGCATGGTGGTCACACCGGATCGGCGAACCCCGAATCCGGGCCCTGACCAGCAGAGACGACCTCGATGGAGGCTGATTCGCCATGTTCGTGAACACCAACCGTTACGACAGTGCCGCCGCCCGTTACTTCGAGGCCTGGAACGCCACCGAGCCCGCGGCGATCGAGAAGGCAGTCGCCGCCGCGTGGACGGCGGACGGCGGCTACACCGACCCGCTCGCCGAGGTCCGCGGGCACGAGCAGATCGCGGCCGTGATCGCGGCGGTCCACGAGCAGTTTCCTGGCTTCGTGTTCCGCCCGCTGGGCGCGGTGGACGGGCACCACGACACCGCGCGCTTCGGCTGGGAGCTGGTGAACGAGGCCGACGGCTCCGCACCGGTGGCTGGTTTCGACGTGGTCACGCTGGATGAGGAAGGCCGCATCCGGCAGGTGCTGGGCTTCCTGGACCGGGTGCCGGCGGGTGTCTGATCGCGCCTGGCGCTGGACCCATGTCGTCCGGCCGGGGTCCGTCGCCTCTTTCAGCACACCCGCGGCCTGGTCAAGGTCCGCGGCACGATCGACGGCCACCCCTGGTCAAGGTCCGCGGCACGATCGACGGCCACCCCTTCGAGAGCTCCTTCATGGCCCTGGGCGACGGCACGACGGGGAAGCAGGAGGGCGATCCGGTGACCGTCCGCCTTCAGGAGCGGCTCGGCCGACGGCCCTCCTCCCCGGGAGCCGAGCCGCGGCCGGAGGATCACTTCGGGCCCGGGCTCCCCTGCCGGCGGACGATCGCGTGTGCCTGGGCTCTCCTACGGCCGGGCCATCGCGTCCGCCCGGGTTTCTACGGTCGGACAGTTCCGTCCGCACCGGCCCCTCTATGACCGGACCGTCGCATCCGCCCGGGTTTCTACGGTCGGACAGTTCCGTCCGCACCGGCCCCTCTATGACCGGACCATCGCATCCGCCCCGGCTCTGCGGACGGACGATCCGTCCACGCCGGCTCCCCTATGACGGACCGTCGCATCCGCCCCGGCTCCACGGACGGACAGGGCGTCCGCACCCGTTCTCCAACGGCGGGACCAGCGGCGACCGCCCCGCCTCTCCGGCCGGACGATCTGTCCCTCCGCGCCCCAGCGGCGGGCCCATCCGGGCACCGACGGTGCCCGGCTCGACCCGGCGGCTCCTCGGTACCGGCTGCTACGGCCGGACGATCGCGTCGATCCGGGCCAGTTCCTCGGCGTCGAAATCGAGGTTGCGGATGGCGCCGACGCTGTCCTCGATCTGCCGCGCGCTGCTCGCGCCGACCAGGGCGGAGGTGACCCGGCCGCCGCGCAGCACCCAGGCCAGGGCCAGCTGGGTCAGGGTCTGACCGCGGGACTTGGCGATCTCGTCCAGGGCACGGAGGCGTCCGACGAGGTCCTCGGTGACCGCGTCCGAGTTCAGGAAGGGGCTGTCGCTCGCGGCGCGGGAGTCCTCGGGGATGCCGTCGAGGTAGCGGCCGGTGAGCAGGCCCTGCTCCAGCGGGGAGTAGACGATGGAGCCGGCCTGGAGTTCGTCCAGGGCGTCGAGCAGACCCTCGTCCTCGGGGCGCCGGTCGAGCATCGAGTAGCGCGGCTGGTGGATGAGGAGCGGGGTACCGAGGCCGGCGAGGATCCGGGCGGCCTCACGGGTCTGCTCGGCGGAGTAGTTGGAGAGCCCGACGTACAGCGCCTTGCCCTGCTGCACCGCCGAGTGCAGCGCGCCCATCGTCTCCTCGAGCGGAGTGTCCGGGTCGGGGCGGTGCGAGTAGAAGATGTCGACGTAGTCCAGGCCCATCCGCGCAAGGCTCTGGTCCAGCGAGGAGAGCACGTACTTGCGCGAGCCCCATTCACCGTACGGTCCGGGCCACATGAGGTAGCCCGCCTTGGTGGAGATGACCAGCTCGTCGCGGTACGGCGCGAAGTCGGCCTTCAGGGCCTCACCGAGGGCGGACTCGGCGGCGCCGGGCGGCGGGCCGTAGTTGTTGGCGAGGTCGAAGTGGGTGATGCCGAGGTCGAAGGCGCGGCGCAGGATGGCGCGCTGGGTGTCGACAGGCCGGTCGGGCCCGAAGTTGTGCCACAGGCCGAGCGACAGCGCGGGAAGCTTCAGTCCGCTGCGTCCGGTGCGCCGGTAGGGCATGTCGGCGTAACGGTCGGGGTGTGCGGTGTACAACGCGACTCCAGAGGGGTTGGCACATGATCTACCGGTTCCACTCTTCACCGGGCCGCGGGCAGCGGTCCAACAGAAGAATCCGATGGAATTGTGCGACTAGGCTTCTCAATCATGGAACTGCGCCATCTCCAGCACTTCGTCGCCGTCGCCGAGGACCAGCACTTCACCCGGGCCGCCGAACGCCTGATGGTGTCCCAGTCCGGTCTGTCGGCGTCCATCCGGGCGCTGGAGCGGGAGCTGCGGGCGCCGCTGTTCGTGCGCACCACCCGCCGGGTGACGCTCACCGAGGCGGGACGCGCGCTGCTGGTGGAGGCCGAGCGAATCCTGGCGCAGGTGCGTTCGGCGCACGAGGCGGTGGCGGCGGTCCAGGGCGTACTGCGCGGCACGCTGGCGCTGGGCACCGAGCAGTGCATCGCCGGGGTGCACGTGGCCCGGCTGCTGGCCGCGTTCCGGGGCCGGCACCCGGACGTGGAGATCCGGCTGCGGCAGGCGGGCTCGGGCGCGCTGGCCGAGGAGGTCGCGGCCGGGCGCCTCGACCTCGCCTTCGCCTACCGCACCCAGGCGGACACCGATCAGCTGCGCTCGGTGTCGCTGACCTGCGAGCCGATGACCGTGCTGTGCCATCCGGGCCACCGGCTGGCCTCGGCCGCCGCCGTCCTCGCCCCGGGCGACCTCACCGGCGAGGTCTTCGTCGACTTCCATCCGGACTGGGGTCCGCGCCGCACCACCGACGCCGCCTTCGCCGCGGCCGGAGTCCGGCGCACGGTCGCACTGGAGGTCAACGACGTGCACAGCCTGCTGGACCTCGTCGACGAGAACCTCGGGATCGCGGTCGTACCCCGGCACTTCCGGCACAAGCGGCCCTCGCTGACGGCGCTGCCGCTGAAGGGCACGGGCGAGGTGCAGTACGAGACCGCCGCCCTGCTGCCACCGGAACGGGCCACCAGCCCCGCCGCCCGCGCGCTCGTCACACTCCTCGAGACCGGGGACCTGGCACCACCCCCGGACGGATCCCAGGCCTCCTGATTCGGGCCGCCCGCCTCCGAGGCCTCGCGACCGTCAGCCACGACGACGGCGAGGAGTACGTACGCACGACGGCGGAACACACACGGCGGACGGTGCTGCGGGGCGCGGCCGGTCTCACGCCGGCGGGCACGCCCGAAGCAGCGAGCCGCACCCCCAGGCGGCGGACCGCCCCTCGGGCATGGTGACGAGCCGTCACCAACTCGGTCGGGAAGGGCGTTGGAGCCCCTCAACGACCTTCGACAGCACCCCCCGCCCGCACCACTTGGATGCGCGGCGAGGGCATGGTGCACGGCCCCAGCGCGGCAACGCCCGGGGCCCGCCCGTGACCTGCATCTTGAGTGCTGCTGGCGAAGTCGTCCGGCGGCACCGGGCCCGGACACCGCTCCCCGAGATACCCCCGGCTGGGGCTTCGGTCGGGCGCGGGCCGGGCCCCTGACAAGCCCCGGCCGGTCGGGTGCGGGGCGGGGCCGTCGGCCCTTGAGGGAGGAGCGGTCCGGGGCCCGGACGGGGCCGTCGGCCCTTGAGGGAGGAGCGGTCCGGGGCCGGCACGGGACCGCAGACTCCCTGGGGTGGGTGTTGGAGGGGCGGTTCGGGGGTCCGCGGGAGGCCGGACAGGTTGATGTGCGGGTGCGCCCTCCTCGACTCGGATCACTCGAACCCGGCCGTTCGCCCGACGCCGTACCTCCTCCGGTTTCTTGGGTCATCGCCCCGAAAACGTGCGTGCGTACGGCATCCCGGCCGTGCCAGGATGGCGCCGGGAGGCGAGGTCTCGTGGACGAGTTGAGGCGGTTCCGCCTGGCGCTGGTCGCGTGGGCGGCCGGCGGAGCGGAGGCGGGTGAGGCCGCCTCGGTGGCGCGGGAGCTGGCCGGCGACGGTGTGCGGACGATCGTGCTCGTCGAGGGGAGCAGTGATCAGGTCGCGCTCGAAGCGCTGGCCACGCGCTACGGCCGCGACCTCGCTGCCGAGGGCATCGCGGTGGTACCACTGGGAGGTGCGACGAACATCGGGCGTTTCCTGGATGTGTGCGGTCCTCCAGGGCTCGGCCTCCCGCTGGCCGGTCTCTGCGACATCGGCGAGGAGCGGCATTTCCGGCGTCATCTTGAGCGGGTCGGGCTCGGGTCCGGTCTGACGCACGCCGAACTGGAGACACTCGGGTTCCATGTGTGCGTCGCCGACCTGGAGGACGAGCTGATCCGTGCTGTCGGGGCCGAGGGCGTGCGGCAGGCGATCGAAGCCCAGGGCGAGACGCGCCCCTTCCACACCTTTCAGGGCCAGCCGGCACAGCGGGAACGGCCCGTGGAACACCAGCTGCGGCGCTTCATGGGCACGCACAGCGGTCGCAAGGCGCTCTACGCGCGGGCGCTGGTCGCGCACCTGGACCTGGAGCGCGTTCCCCGGCCGCTGGAGCGCCTCCTCACCCACGTCTGACCCACCGCGCAACGCCGGAGGTGCCGCTCGGCACTTTCCCTGGGCGGGTGAACAAGTCGCCCTCCGCCCCGGGTAATTCGGTCGCGGACGCTGATCCGTCCCCGCAGACTGTGGGTTGTGGACCGCTTGGCGGAGATCGCGAATCGGCTGACCGACGTCGGCGGCGTCGTCGGTGTGTGTCTGGGAGGTAGCCGGGCGAGAGGAACACACCGTCCCGATTCCGACTTCGACCTGGGCTTGTACTATCGGCCGCCGCTGGACACCGCTGCCCTGCGTCTGCTCGCGGCCGATCTGACCGGTGGCCCGGTGGAGGTGACCGAGCCGGGCGGCTGGGGACCCTGGGTGGACGGTGGCGGCTGGCTGACCATCGACGGCCGGCGCGTCGACTGGATCTACCGCGACCTGGACCGGGTGCACCGCGTCTGGCGGCAGTGCCGCGCCGGACAGTTCGAGATCGCCGCCCAGCCCGGCCACCCCCTGGGGGTGTACTCCCACGCCTACGCCGGTGAAGTGGCCCTTGGTCGCGTCCTCGCCGACCCGAGCGGTGAGCTTCGGGCCCTGCGGGAGCAGACTCGCCGCTATCCCGAGCCGCTGCGCGCAGCGCTCATCGACAACGCGCGGTGGGAGGCGCCGTTCATCCTGGCCGGCGCCCGCAAGGGGGCAGCTCACGGTGATGTCTTCCATGTCGCCGGCTGTCTCTTCCGCGCGGTCGGACTCCTCGTGCATGCCCTCCATGCCCACGCCAGGTGTTGGGTACTCAACGAAAAGGGAGCGGTTCGGGCCACGGGAGAACTCGCTGTCGCCCCGGCGGGCTTCGCCGGGCGGGCTCACCGGCTGTTCTCCGCGCTCGGCACTACTCCGGACACGTTGGCCGCCGCGCTCGATGACGCTGACAGGCTGGTCGCCGAGGTGTGCCACGCGCTCGCGCGGTGACCGGGACCACGGCGGTGGGGGCTTGCCATGCAGGGCGCGGTCGAGTCCGACGGGGCCTTGCCTCGGTGATGCCGATCCGGTGGGGGTCGTGCGACTTGGCGGGCCGGGAAGCGGCCATCGGTGAGCGCGGCGGGCATCATGACCGCGCCCCATGCGCGATGGTGGATCCATGCATGCGAAGGACATCCTCATCGACGGCTACGGCCGCATCCAGGAAGAAGTCCATGCCGCCCTCGACGGCCTCGGACCGGACGAGCTGCGCCACCGCCCGGCCCCCGACAGCAACTCCATCGCCTGGCTCGTCTGGCATGTCACCCGGGTGCAGGACGACCACATCGCCGACGCCTTCGACCTCGACCAGGTGTGGCTCTCCCAGGGCTGGGCGAAACGCTTCGGCCTGGACCTGCCCCGGCACGACACCGGCTACGGGCACAGCCCGGCCAAGGTCGCGAAGGTGCGGGTCGACTCGGCGGACCTGCTGACCGGGTACTACGACGCGGTGCACGAGCAGACCCTCGGTGCCCTGCGCGGGCTGGCGGCCAGGGATCTGGAACGCGTCGTCGACGAGCGCTGGGACCCCCCGGTGACGCTGGGCGTCCGCCTGGTGAGCGTCCTGTCCGACGACCTTCAGCACATCGGACAGGCCGCCTACGTGCGGGGGCTGCTTCAGAGCGCGGCCGCGTAACCCGGCAGTACCACGTCCTCGATGAGGGCCTTGCGCTCGTCGAACGGGATGAACGCGCTCTTGAGGGCGTTCACCGTGACCGTGCGCAGGTCCTCGGCCGTCCAGCCCGCCTCCTCGACCAGCAGGGACATCTCCCGGGTCATCGTCGTACCCGACACCAGACGGTTGTCGGTGTTGAGGGTGACCCGGAAGCCGAGTTCCTTCAGCGCGGTGATCGGGTGCTCGGCGATCGAGGTGGCGCAGCCGGTCTGCAGGTTGGAGGTGGGGCACATCTCCAGGGCGATACGGTGGTCACGCACCCAGGACGCGAGGCGGCCGAGCTTGCCGGCCGCGAGGTCGGGGATGTCCTCGGTGATGCGCACACCGTGACCGATGCGCTGGGCGCCGCACACCTGGACGGCCTGGTGGATGCTGGGCAGGCCGTGGGCCTCACCGGCGTGGATGGTGAAGGGCACGCTCTCGCGGCGCAGGTGCTCGAAGGCGGCCAGGTGGTCGGCGGGCGGGAAGCCGTCCTCGGCGCCGGCGATGTCGAAACCGACGACACCGGCGTCGCGGTAGGCGACGGCAAGGTCGGCGGCCTCGCGGACGCGGTCGAACATCCGCATGCCGCACAGCAGGGTGCCGACACGGACCGGGGTACCGGCGGCGGCCGCCTTGGCCATACCGGCGGCGAGGCCCTCCTGGACGGTCTCCACGACCTCGTTCAGCGTCAGCCCGCCGTTCACGTTCAGCTCGGGGGCGTAGCGCACCTCGGCGTAGACGACGCCGTCGGCGGCGAGGTCGAGGACGTACTCCTCGGCGGTGCGCAGCAGGCCCTCGCGGGTCTGCATGACGGCGAGGGTGTGCTCGAAGGTGGCTATGTAACGGACCAGGTCGCCGGAGTTGGCGGCCTCGAAGTACCAGGCGGCCAGCTCGTCGGGGTCGGTGGTGGGCAGCGTGTGGCCGACCGCGGCCGCGAGCTCGACGACGGTGGCGGGGCGCAGGCCGCCGTCGAGGTGGTCGTGGAGCACGGCCTTGGGGAGCCGGCGGAGGATCTCGGTGTCGATGCGGGGCGCGGTCATGGCAGTGCTTTCCTCGGCAGGTGGTTCAGGGGGTGATCAGGCGGCGGGCTGGAGCAGGTCCCAGCGGTTGCCGTACAGGTCCTGGAAGACGGCGACGGTGCCGTACGGCTCGTGCCGTGGCTCCTCCAGGAAGCTCACGCCGGCCGCGGTCATCCGGGCGTGGTCGCGGGCGAAGTCGTCGGTGTGCAGGAAGAATCCGACGCGTCCGCCGGTCTGGTCGCCGACGCGGGCCCGCTGGTCCTCGTCCTTGGCGCGGGCCAGCAGCAGGCCGGTGACGGTGGCGTCGCCGCCGGGTTCCACCACGACCCAGCGCGAGCCGTCGGGCCGCGGGGCGTCCTCGGCCAGACGGAATCCGAGGGCCTCGGTGTAGAAGCGGATGGCCTCGTCGTAGTCGTCGACGACGAGGGTGACCAGGGCGACGCGTCGCATCGGTACCTTCCGGTGGGGGGTGGTTAGCCGGTGAGGTTATACGTAAAACTTCGCAGACGCCAGTCAGTGTTCTACGCGCGTTGCCCTGCGGGCGGCCAGGTCTCCCGTCAGGGCCTCTCGTCGCCCTGGGTTGTCCCGGCGAGGTGGCCGGCCGCCGGGTCGTGGAGAGCGCGGCGCCGGGCGATGCCGGGGCGTACCACGGCCACGGACACCGGCCGGGAGATGTGGCGCGGTGGTGATCGGTAGCGGCGCCGGGCATGGAGATCACCGGACCGGCCCGCCCCTGCGGAGCAGCACAAGCACGACGTACTGGCCCGTCCCGAGCGGGAGATCGACATCTGGGTGGCCAGCGCGGACGCGGACGGGCTGCCGCGTCCCGTACCGCCGTGGTTCCTCCGGGACGGCGAGTCGATCCGGCTGTTCCACCCGCGGCACCAGCCCGGACCATCGGCGCCGAGGACGTTCCCCAGGCGGCCGCCGGCGCGTGAGAACCGGCTGGGATCCGCGTACGGACAGCCCGCCGTACGCCTACTTCCGGGTGCGTCCGCGCGCGGTGCGGGCGTGGCACGAGGAGCGCGGACCGCGCGGCCGGCACCTGATGCCGGACGGTGCGTGGATCATGTCGGCGACCGCCGGTCAGCCGGCCTGCACGCGGGCCTCGCCGAGCCGCGTCAGCTCCTCGTCGGTGAGCCGCAGCGCACCGGCGGCGACGTTCTCGACCAGGTGGTCGGGGTTGCCGGTGCCGGGGATGGCGAGGACGTGCGGGCCCTGGTGCAGCGTCCAGGCGATGCGGACCTGCGCGGGGCTCACGCCGTGCACTCGGGCGACGGAGAGCACCGCTTCGTCGTGTGCGGTCGTCGCACCGGCCTCTCCGGCCTCTCCGGCGACGGCGTAGAAGGGAACGAAGGCGATGCCCTGCTCGCCGCACAGCCGCAGGACCTCGTCGCCGACGGGATCGGGGCGGTCCACCGCGTAGCGGTTCTGCACGCTCACCACGGGCGCGATCTCCAGCGCCTCGGCGAGGTGCCGGGGTTCGACCGCGGAGATCCCGAGGTGCCGGATCAGTCCTGCATCACGCAACTCGGCGAGGGCGCCGAAGTGTTCGGCGATGGAGTCCTGACGCATTCGGCGGAGGTGGACGACGTCGAGGTGGTCGCGCCCGAGTTGACGCAGGTTCTCCTCGACGTGCCCGCGCAGCTGGTCGGGCCGGGCCGAGGTGCCCCACTCGCCGTAGTAGTCGCGATAGGGCCCGACCTTGGTGACGATGACCAGGTCGTCGCCGTACGGGGAGAGTGCGGTGTTGATGAGTTCGTTGGCGGAGCGCAGCGACGAGAAGTAGAAGGCCGCCGTGTCGATGTGGTTCACACCCAGCTCGACGGCTTTGCGCAGGACGGCGAGTGAGCGTTCTCGCTCACTCGGGATCCCCAGGTGGAAGGCGGCACTGCCCGTCAGCCGCATCGCCCCGAAGCCGATGCGGTGGACGGGCAGGTCGCCGAGATCGAAGGTGCCGGAGGCGTCCGCGGTGATCGTTTCTGCAGTCATCGGCGGAGTCTGGCACACGGCACCCGGCCGGACATCAGCAATACAGATTGGCGCCCGCCGAGACCCCGAGGATCTGAGTGAAGCGCTGGTAGGCGGTGACCCGGCTCTGCACCTGCGCGGGGTTCTTGCCGTCGCACTCGAGCGAGCCGTTGATGCTGCGGATGGTCTGGCCGAAGCCGGAGCCGCCCACCATCGCGTTGTGCGGAGTCATGCTGCCGGGGCCGGTCTGCGTGTTCCAGTACCACAGGCCGGTCTTCCAGGCGACGGACGCGTTGTTCTGCACCAGGTAGGGGTTGTTGAGCAGGTCGATGCCGAGTGCGTCCCCGGCGGCCTTGTAGTTGAAGTTCCAGGAGAGCTGGATGGGGCCGCGCCCGTAGTAGGCCGCCTGTCCTGCGGGACAGCCGTACCACTGGCTCTGGTCGCAGTAGTGCGGGTAGTTGGCGGTGTTCTGCTCGACGACGTACACCAGGCCGCCGGTCTCGTGGCTGACGTTGGCGAGGAAAGCGGCCGCCTCCTGCTTCTTCACGGTGTCGCTGCCGGTGTTCGCGAAGGCGGGGTAGGCGCCGAGGGCGGCGGTCAGGCCGCTGTAGGTGTAGAAGGAATTCCGGTTCGGGAACATCTGGTCGAACTGCGCCTCGCTCACCACGAACCCGTCGGCGGAAGCGGTGGGGGCAGCCTGGAGCACCAAGGCGGAGCTTCCTATGGCTAGCGAGGTCAGGAGTGCGGCGATGCGGTGCCTCAACAAGGATCGACTCCTTTGCGGAGCACGGCCGCACCCGCCGGAAGCGGAGGCGGCCGTGGTGGGGGGTTGGGCCCACTCAACCGCCTTGGTATGTACCAGTCAAGGGTGTAGACCAGTCAATCGCTCACCGGTTGCGTCGGCGAACGCCGCGGAAAGACGCAGGAGTTGGGCCCGGCCGCGCACGCGGCCGGGCCCGGGGGTGGCGGAGAGTCAGCTCAGCGGCTTCGCCAGGACCGCCTTGCGGTGGCTGAACGTCTCGATGGAGTAGCGGCCGTGGTAGCTGCCCATGCCGCTCTCACCGACGCCGCCGAACGGCAGGTCGGAGACGGTGAGGTGGGCGAGGGGCAGGCCGTGGCCGAGGCCGCCGGAGGACGTTTCGGCGGCGATCCGCGCACGGGTCTCCTCGGACTCGCTGAAGACGTACAGAGCGAGCGGCTTGTCGCGGTCGTTGATGAAGCCGATCGCCTCGTCCAGGCCGGCCACGGTGACGATCGGCAGGATCGGGCCGAAGATCTCCTCCCGCATGACGGGCGACTTGGGGTCGACGTCCGCGAGGACGGTGGGCGCGATGTACTTGGTCGATCGGTCGCTCCCGCCGCCGACCGCGACGCGGCCGGACCCGAGCAGGCCGCAAAGCCGGTCGAAATGCCGCTCGTTGATGATCCGGCCGTACTCGGGGGAGGCCGCCGGATCGGTCCCGACCAGCGCCTCGATCGCCAGGACCAGCGCGGACTCCAGAGCGGCGGCGGTCTCCGGGTCGGTCAGGACGTAGTCGGGGGCGACGCAGGTCTGGCCGGCGTTGAGGAACTTGCCGCGTGCGAGCCGGTCCGCGACCACGTCGAGATCGGTGCCGCGGTCCACGAACACCGGGGACTTTCCGCCCAGTTCGAGGGTGACCGGGGTGAGGTGCTCGGCGGCGGCGCGCATCACGACGCGGCCGACGGTGCCGTTGCCCGTGTAGAAGATGTGGTCGAAGCGCTCGGCCAGCAGGGCCGTCGTCTCCGGGATGCCGCCCTCGACGAGGGCGACCGCGTCGGTGTCGAGGTAGGCCGGGATCAGCTCGGCCAGCGTGGCCGAGGTGGCCGGGGCCAGCTCGCTCGGCTTGGCGACAACCGCGTTGCCGGAGGCCAGCGCGCCGACCACGGGGGCGAGCAGGAGCTGCGCCGGGTAGTTCCAGGGGGCGATGACGAGGACGACGCCGAGCGGGTCGTACTGCGTCCAGGCCGTCGCGTCGGCGCCGAGGTGCGCCGGGACGGGCGCGGACTCCGGGCGCAGCCACTCGTCCAGGTGCTCGAGGGTGTGGTCGATCTCCCGGACGGTGAAGTCGATCTCGGTCCGGTAGGCCTCGGTGTTGCTCTTGCCCAGGTCGGCGTGGAGGGCGGCGGCGAGGTCGGCGCCGCGTTCCGTGAGCATCGCGCGCAGGCGCCGGAGCTGGCCGGTGCGCCACTCGAGTGGCTTGGTGCGGCCGGTGCGGAAGGTGGCGCGCAGCCGGGCCACGATCTCGGCGGGCTGCTCGGGGGTGGAGCGGTTCACGGGTGCCTCGCAGGTGGTGCACGGGCCGGGTGGCCCGGGCCCAGGGTCTCGACGTCAGATGCAAATGCCAACCTTTCATCACCTGAAGTTCATTCCCGCTGCTCGCGGTGACGCGGGTCACTTCGCCCGCGCGGCCGTCTCGCGTCGGCGCCGCTCCAGGTACGCCCGCTCGGCCCCGCTCTCCGCCAGCTCGGCGGCCACGCCGTACTCCGCGGCGGCCTCGGCGCTCCGGCCGAGCCGGCGCAGCAGGTCGGCGCGGACGGCGTGCAGCACGTGATAGCGGCCGAGGTCGAGCCTGTCGACCAGCTCGAGGGCCTGTGCCGGTCCCTCGGTCTCGGCCACGGCGACGGCCCGGTTCAGGGCGACGACCGGGGACGGCGCCACGGCCATCAGCTGGTCGTACAGGCGCAGGATCTGCTGCCAGTCGGTGGCGGCGGCGGTGCTCGCGTCACTGTGCACCGCGTTGATCGCGGCCTGGATCTGGTACGGGCCCGGCCGGTTGCGGCGCAGACAGCGGCGGACCAGGTCCTGGCCCTCGGCGATCAGCGCCGGCTCCCAGCGGCCGCGATCCTGCTCGGGCAGCGGTACGAGCAGGCCGTCCGCGTCCCGCCGGGCCGGCCGCCGGGCCTCGATCAGCAGCATCAGCGCGAGAAGTCCGGTGACCTCGGGCTCGTCGGGCATCAGCTCGGCGAGCAGCCGGCCGAGGCGCAGCGCCTCCGCGCACAGGGCGGCATCGCCGGTATAGCCCTCGTTGAAGATCAGGTAGACGACGGCGAGCACGCTGCCGAGCCGGTCGGGCAGGTCGGCGTCGCGCGGTACGCGGTACGGGATGCCGGCGTCACGGATCTTGGCCTTGGCCCGCACCAGGCGCTGGGCGAGGGTCGGCTCCGGGACCAGGAAGGCGCGGGCGATCTGGGCGGTGCTCAGGCCACCGAGGAGACGCAGGGTGAGGGCGACGCGGGACCGCACGGCGAGCGCGGGGTGGCAGCAGGTGAAGATCAGGCGGAGCCGGTCGTCACGCACGGGGCCCTCCTCGGGCGGTGCGCCGGGCGCGTACAGCCGGGCGGCCTCGGCCTGCCGGGCGTCGCGGGAGGACTCGCGGCGCAGCCGGTCGACGGCCCGGTTGCGCGCGGTGGTGATCAGCCAGCCGGCCGGGCTCGGCGGCACGCCGGTCTCCGGCCACTTGCGCACGGCCGTGGCGAAGGCGTCCTGCACCGCTTCCTCGGCGAGGTCGATGTCGCCGAGGTCGCGGACGAGGACGGAGACCGCGCGCCCGTACTCGGCGCGGAAAACGGCCTCGATGTCGGGGGCTTCGGGCATCGGTGCCGCTCCGCCGTCAGTGCTGGTCCACGAAGGGCCGCACCTCGATGGGCAGGGTGGTGGCGAGGGCGGCCTTGCTGCCCCACCTCAGGGCCTCGTCCAGGTCGGCGGCCCGGATGAGGCACAGTCCGCCCAGGTACTCCTTGCCCTCGGCATAGGGACCGTCGGTGATGAGGACGTCGCCGTCCTTGGGGCGGATCATCGTGGCGGTCTCCGGGCCGTGCAGGCCGCCCGCGAAGACCCAGACTCCGGCGGCGCGCAGTTCGTCGTTGAAGGCCTCGACATCGCGCATGATCTGGGCGAGTTCTTCGGTGGCGGGCGGCCGGCCGTCGGCCGGCTGGACCACGCTGAGCAGGTAGTGCTTCATGACGTCCTCCATGGGGTCGTTGCCCGTGCCGGGCTGTCTGTCACCTCCTACACGAACGGCAGGGCCCCGGATCGACACCGCGCTCCGGAGCGGGCGGAAAATGTTCGGCGGAATCTCCTTGTCGACGTCGGCGCGCATTCCCTCGACGTCCGCGCCCGCCGGATGGCCGTGAACGCCGCGAACGCCTCGAACGCCTCGAACGCCTCGAACGCCGGATCATGCTGAGCGCCCGTACCGAGGGGCCGGGCGATCCGCGCGCCCAGTGCCCGGCCACGGGGAGCAGCCGGACGCGCGGCCGGATCGTGCTGAGCGCCCGCGGCTAGGTGTGCTGTCCCGACACGTTGGTGACACGCGTGCTGGGTGCTTGAACAGGTGAGGGCCTTCTGGGTTCGGTGTGGATTGCGACATCTACCGCCGACCGCCAGGAGGCCCTCGTGTCCCACCGTAATGCCCCGCTGACCCCGGCGAGGCGCGGTGCCATGCCCCGCGAGCCCGGCATGATCCAAACGAGAGGCCCTAGGGTGCCGGGCGCGGGGGTCAGTGGCGGTGCCGGACGCGTTGGGCGAGTGCGTGGGTGCCGACGGCCGCCGCGGCGGCGAACGCGAGTCCCTGGGCGCCGTCCCGTGCCCGGGTGGGGCGCAGGACGCCGGCCCGGCGGAGCCGGCCGCGGGCCCAGAGGGTGAACGGCAGGACGACGAGGGGCGTGGTGGCGGAGCCCGGGGTGTATCCGCGCATCGCGACCGCCTGGGCCAGGTGGACCAGGCCGTGCAGACCGAAGCCGTTGAGCGCCGTCTGGTAGACGGCGGAGCGGCCCCCGGTCCGCCACCCGTCGGCGGCCGCCGCTGCCACCACGACGGCCATCGCGGCGACCGCGGTGCTGAACTCCCGCCGGTCCACGGACTCCAGGCGCCGCCACACCCGCTCGGGCACCTCGGGGAACCGCTTGCGCAGCTCCGGAACATGGGTCCGCACCCAGCCCGGGACCGTCATGACCTCCTCGGTGTCGTGCACGGCCCACGCGGCCAGCAGTCCCCAAGTCACGGCTCCGGGAAGCACGTTCGACTCCTGTGTCATGAAGCCGCAGTCTGCCAGGGCCGTTTGCTCAGCTCGCGAACGGCACCTGTGCCGCGGCGGCGACGGCCCTTCCACCGGGATGCGTCCACAGTCCCTGCGCCGCCAGCCGGGGCAGCACGCCCTCACCGAACCAGTACGCCTCCTCCAGGTGCGGGTAGCCGGAGAGCACGAACTCGTCGACGCCGAGGGCGTGGTACTCCTTGATCCGATCGGCGACATCGTCATGGCTGCCGACCAGGGCCGTGCCCGCGCCGCCCCGCACGAGTCCGATCCCGGCCCACAGGTTGGGGTGGATCTCCAGGCCGTCCCGGCTGCCGCCGTGCAGCGCGAGCATGCGCTGCTGGCCCTCCGCCTCGCTGCGGGCCAGGCCCTCCTGCACGGACCGAACGGTCGCCGGGTCGAAGCCGGCGAGCAGCCGGTTCGCCTCGGCCCAGGCCTGCTCCGACGTATCCCGCGTGATGACGTGCAGCCGGATGCCGAAGCGCAGGGTACGGCCGTGCCGCGCGGCGAGGCCCCTGATCCAGGCGATCTTCTCCGCGACCTGCGCGGGCGGCTCGCCCCAGGTCAGGTAGACGTCGACGTACCGGGCGGCGACCTCTCCGGCGCTGGGCGAGGAGCCACCGAAGTACACCTCGGGCACCGGATCGGGCACCCGGCTCAGCTGCGCGTCCGCCACCCGGAGGTGCTCGCCGTGCAGGTCGACACTCTTGCCCTCCCACAATTCCCGTACCACTTGGAGGAATTCACCGGTACGTCGGTAACGGGCGTCCTTGTCGAGGAAGTCGCCGTAGGCCCGCTGCTCGCGGCTCTCGCCGCCGGTGACGACGTTCAGCAGCAGCCGTCCGCCGGTCTGTCGCTGGAAGGTGGACGCCATCTGCGCGGCGAGCGTGGGCGAGAGGAAGCCGGGCCGGAAGGCGACGAGGAACTTGAGCCGCTCGGAGTTCTGGCTGACCATCGCGGTGGTCAGCCACGCGTCCTCGCACCAGGCACCGGTCGGGGTGAGCGCGCCGACGAAGCCCAGGTCTTCGGCAGCCCGGGCGATCTGGCTCAGGTAGGCGACCGTCGGCGGCCGGTCCCGGCCGGAGGCGGTCGCCGGGGTGCCGTGGCCGCCGCCGACGACATGGCGGCTGTCCCCGTTGGTGGGCAGGAACCAGTGGAAGGTGAGGGACACGCGGGGTCTCCGATCAGAGCAGGCCGTGCCGGGGCGGGCAGGTGCCGTTCCGTACGTACCGGCCGATGTGCTGGATCCTCCAGCGGGCCGGGTCGTGCAGGGCGTGGGTGCGGGCGTCCCGCCAAGGGCTCCACGGGCCGGGAGCCGCGTGCCGAGCGGGTGCCGCACACCTCGAGGAGGGCGCTCGGCCACCTCCACCGCGGCCTCGGCCGCCCACCCCTGGCGGCGGTGACCGCCATGGACCCCTCCGCCGCCGAGTCGCCGGTGCGGCCGGTGTGGGCGGCGTCGAGAGCGGGACCGAGACGGCCGCCGAGGACCCGCCGCGCCGCCGTGCTCGGCGGGGGGTCACGGCGGGCAGTCCGGAGACGAACAACCCGTCCGACTGGGCTTGCGGGAGGGGTCTTCGGCGCCCCGCTCGGTGTGCCCCGCGCGGGACTCGCCGGCCAGGGCCCCGGCGACGGTGAGCGCCTCCGCGTCGTCCGCGAGGACGTGTGCGGTCATCGCGCTCAGCTCGCCGCCGCCAGGGCCGGGGTGCGGTCGAGGGCGGCCGAGAACTGGTCCACCACCTGCCCCAGGGCCTCGGCCGTGCCGGGAGCGACGGTCAGCGAGCCGTCCTCCCCTACGGTGATGTCCTTGTCGAGGGTGAACCAGCCCTGGACGATGTGGTCGGCGCCCATGGAGTTCAGCACCGGGCGCAGGGCGTAGTCGATGGCGAGGACATGGGCCGTGGAACCACCGGTGGCCAGGGGCAGCACGGTCTTGCCGGTCAGCGCGTACTGCGGGAGCAGGTCGAGGAGCGCCTTCAGGACGCCGGAGTACGACGCCTTGTAGACGGGTGTGCCGACCACGACGCCGTCGGCACGGGCGAACAGCTCGGTGGCCTCGACGATGGCCGGGTGCCGGAAGTCCGCGCCGAGCAGGGCCTCGGCCGGGATGGTACGGACGTCGAGCGGGAGCACCTGGTGGCCCTGCGCGATCAGCCGCTGGTCCAGGTGGCGCAGCAGACGGCCGGTGCGCGAGGACGCGGAGGGGCTGCCGGAGACGGACAGGACGGTGGCCATGGGTGCCTCGTTTCTGAGGTGCGCCGGACGGCCGTGCGGGGACGGTCGCCCGGAGGGAGGGTCGGTCAGCAGTGCCAGGCGGCGCGGCCGGATGGCACGTCGAGCATGCGGGAGACCCGGGCTGGACTTCCTTGTTCAGGCCGCCGGTTCGCGCACGAGGGGCAGCACACGCTTGCCGAAGTACTCGACGTCCTGGTGCTGGTGGAGGAAGCCGAGCAGGTGGAGACCGACGCCGCTGTTCCGCCGGGCGGGTGCACCGCTGACGCCGGAGACCCGGTGGGCGCATTCAACGAGGGCTGCGGGCATGCGGAACTCCCGTTGCGGAATCGCTCGACGAGAATGTCGGGCACATCGAATTCCGGCACGGTCCCGGCAGGGAAAAAGCAGGGAAAGGGCGGGGAATTCAGGCGAGACGGGAGACCCGGAGGGACGCCGAGGAAGCGGCGGATCAGACCGCGGGGCAACAGGAGGCGCTGGAGACACGCGCGAGGTCGACATGGCGTCGCCGCGTGAGGTCCAGTCGCATCGTCATGCCGTAGATCGTGGCAGCAGCCTGCGACGGCCGTCAAGAAAAACCCGACCGGTCTCGGATCGCGGACCATGGAATTCGACGAAGGCGTGCCAGGAAAACACTGGAATGCACGGCGGCCGTGACCCGGCTCGGCTCACTGCGCCGGGCGGCCGACCGACTGCGCCTGTCGCAGCCCGCGCGGCGGCCCGGGTGGTGCCGCCGAACACCGGGGGTGCGCCAGAGGCGGTGGACCGGCTGCGGGCGCGGCCGGGGAACAGCGACGTCGATGCGCGCCGGGCAGGTGATGCACCGGTACGCGCACCGACCGCTGTCCGGCCGGACGCCGGTGTTGTCGTACTCCACCGACGGCGCGGCGATGTTCAAGCAGATGGCCGCCGCGGGGACCCGCGCGACCGCGCTGCCCCGGCAGAGGGGACAGTGTGGCCTCAGGCGCGGCCGTCCTCCTCCTGACCCTCGACAACGACGAGGAAGGCGTCCGCCTTCAGGTCCATCACCACGGTCGCCGGTTCACCCTCGGCGCGTCGGGCGGCCGCGTACTCCTCCGCCGGCCACGATCCACGCGGAGCCCCTGCGGGAAAACGCTCCAACACCTTCGCACTCATGACGGCGGCCACCTCCAGCATCGCTGACGAACGGAACGTACGTGTTGTACCGATCCGGTTGCCCCCGATCGCCGCGGGCATGTGCACGCCCAAGACGACGAGGAAGGCGCTCCGCACCGACCGGGCCGACGGGATGACACCGACAGCGGCGAAGGACCGCGGTTCCGCCTATGGAAGGACACGCATCCAGGGACCCGGCCGCGCGGGAAGGGATGTCAGGGGGTTACCGACGCGGAGGATCCAAGCGATGAACCAAGACGACCCGGCGGACGGACTGCGCTGCCTGGTGACCGGGGCCACGGGCTACATCGGCGGCCGGCTCGTGCCGGAACTGCTGGCCGCCGGGCACCGGGTGCGCTGCCTGGCCCGGTCACCGGGCAAGCTGCGCGACCATCCGTGGGCGGGCGACGCGGAGGTGGTGCAGGGCGACGTCTCCGACGCCGACTCGATCGCCGAGGCGATGCGGGACATCGACGTGGCGTACTACCTGGTGCACGCCCTCGGCAGCGGCGGGGACTTCGAGGCGACCGACCGCCGTGCCGCCCGCATCTTCGGGGAACAGGCGAAGGCGGCCGGCGTGCGGCGGATCGTGTACCTCGGCGGGCTCGCGCCGACCGGGGTACCCGAGGACGCGCTCTCGCCGCACCTCAGGTCCCGGGCGGAGGTGGGCCGCATCCTGCTGGCCTCGGGCGTGCCGACGGCCGTGTTGCGCGCCGCCGTCATCATCGGCTCGGGCTCGGCCTCCTTCGAGATGCTGCGGTACCTCACCGAACGCCTTCCGGTGATGATCACCCCCAGCTGGGTCCGCACCCGCATCCAGCCCATCGCCGTACGGGACGTCCTGCGCCTCCTCGTCGGCAGTGCGCGCCTTCCCGATGACGTCAACCGCTCCTTCGACATCGGCGGGCCGGACGTCCTGACGTACCGGAACATGATGAACCGGTACGCGCGTGTCGCGGGCCTCCCCCGGCGGCTCATCGTGCCCGTGCCGGTCCTGAGCCCTGGCCTGTCCAGCCTCTGGGTGGGACTGGTCACGCCGGTCCCCGCGTCCATCGCACGGCCGCTCACCGAGTCGCTGCGCCACGAGGTGATCTGCCGCGAGCACGACATCGCCCGGTACGTACCCGATCCGCCGGGGCACCCGCTCGGCTTCGACCAGGCGGTACGGCTCGCTCTGCGGCGGGTGCGCGAGGCGAGGGTGATCACGCGCTGGTCGTCCGCCGCGGTGCCCGGCGCGCCCAGCGATCCCCTGCCCACCGACCCCGACTGGGCCGGCGGCAGCCTGTACATCGACCGGCGCGAGGCGGTGGTGGACGCCCCGGCGCACATGCTGTGGCGGGTCATCGAGAGAGTGGGCGGCGAGAACGGCTGGTACTCCTTCCCGCTCGCCTGGAGTCTGCGGGGCCGGCTGGACCGGCTGGTCGGCGGTGTCGGCCTGCGCCGGGGCCGGCGGGACGCCGAGCGGCTGCGGACGGGCGACTCGCTGGACTTCTGGCGGGTGGAGGAGATCGAGCCCGGCCATCTGCTGCGGCTCCGGGCGGAGATGCGGCTGCCCGGCCTGGCCTGGCTGGAGATGTCCGCCGAGCCGGAGGGCGACGGCCGCAGCCGGTACCGGCAGCGCGCCCTGTTCCATCCGCACGGGCTGCTCGGCCACGCCTACTGGTGGAGCGTCTCGCCCTTCCACGCCGTCGTCTTCGGCGGTATGGCCCGCAACATCGCGCGAGTGGCGGCCCGGCAGGCGCCCGCCCCCGCACCCGCCCGCTGGTCCCCACCCGCCCGCTGACCCCCACCCGCTGACCCGCATCCCCGCCCGTTGACCGCATCCGCCGGGACTGCCGAGCCGGAAGTACTCAGCGTCCACCTCCCTCGCCCCGGAGCCGCGCCATGTACGTCTCGGTCGTCCTGTTCACCGCCGACCTGCGCCTGCACGACCACCCGCCCCTGCGGGCCGCGCTGGACGGTCCCCGTCAGGTCGTCCCGCTCTTCGTGCATGACCAGGGGGTGACCGACGCGGGCTTCGCGGCGCCCAACCGGCTGGCGTTCCTCGCCGACTGCCTGCGGGACCTGGACACCGGGCTGCGCGACCGCGGCGGGCGACTGGTGGTGCGCTCCGGCGACGTCGTGGCGGAGGTGTGCAAAGTGGCCGCCGAGGCGGACGCCGACGAGGTGCACATGGCGGCCGACGTGAGCGCCTACGCCCAGCTGCGGGAGCGGCGGCTGCGACGCGCCCTGGAGGGCGACGGACGGCGGCTGCACGTCCACGAGTCCGTGACCACCGCGGTGGCCCCCGCGGTGGTGACCCCGGCCTCCTCGGACCACTTCGCGGTGTTCACGCCGTACTTCCGCCAGTGGTCGGGGCAGCATCTGCGAGACGTCCTCGAGGCGCCGCGCTCGGTCCGGGTACCGACCGGCATCGGATCCGGGGAACTGCCGTCCCGGGCCTCGCTGCCTGGCCTCTCGCCCGCGCTGGCCGCGGGCGGCGAGACGGCGGGCAGGAACCGGCTCGCCGACTGGCTCCGCTCGGGCATGGCCGCCTACGAGGACCGGCACGACGACCTGGCCGGGGACGCGACCTCCCGGCTCTCGCCGCACCTGCACTTCGGCACGCTGTCCCCCGTCGAAGTCGTCCACCGGGCGCGCCGGGCGGGCGGGCCCGGGGCGGCGGCGTTCGTACGGCAGGTCGCCTGGCGGGACTTCCACCGCCAGGTGCTGGCGGCGCGGCCCGCCGCGGCCGCCGCCGACTACCGCACCAAGCACGACCGCTGGCGGTCCGAGCGGACGGCCCGCGACGACATCGAGGCGTGGCGGGCGGGCCGTACCGGCTACCCGGTGGTCGACGCGGCGATGCGCCAGCTGCTCCACGAGGGGTGGATGCACAACCGGGCCCGGCTGCTCACGGCGAGCTTCCTCGCCAAGACGCTGTACGTCGACTGGCGCATCGGGGCCCGGTACTTCCTGGAGCTGCTGGTCGACGGAGACATGGCCAACAACCAGCTGAACTGGCAGTGGGTCGCGGGCACCGGCACGGACACCCGCCCGAACCGCGTCCTCAACCCCGTGACCCAGGGGAAGCGGCACGATCCCGACGGCGCGTACGTCCGGCGCTGGGTGCCCGAGCTGAGGGGCGTCGCGGGCGCGGCGGTCCACGAGCCGTGGAAGTTGCCGGGCCCGGACCGGGCGGGCATCGACGGCTACCCGGATCCGATCATCGACCTGGCCGACGGACTGACCCGCTTCAAGCGGGCCCGGGACCGCGGCTGAGGGGGCGGCGCCGGGCACTCCGCCCCCACAGGGGCCCGGTCGGCTGCTGCCATCGACGGTGCGCGGCAGCGGACGCGGGGGCCATCACCGGCGGCGCGCGGGGGGGCGCGGATACGGGGGGCCGTCACCGGCGGCGCGCGGGGGCACGGATACGGGGGGGCCGTCACCGGCGGCGCGCGGGGCCGGCGAAAACAGCGGCCCGTCACCGGCAGCGGCACGCGGGACCTGCGAAACAGCGGCCGTCACCAGTGGCACCTGCACGGCACCCACGCTGTGGGGGCCAGTCATCGGCGGCACGCCGGCCCGCAGATCAGCAGGGCACCACCACCGGCCCGCGGGATCCGAGAACACACCAGCTCACCATCCCCGGCACGCGGGACCCGCGGACGCGGCGGTGCCTCGTCGGCGGGGCCCGGCGGACAGGCGCGGCGGTCGTCGGCGGCTGACGGGACCGGAGGCGCCGTCGTCAGCCTGGGGCGCCGGGCGTTGCGGCGTGCGCCAGCCGGTGCGTCAGCGCCAGCCGGTGTGTCAGCGCCAGCCCGGCGCGCCAACAGGTGCGTTGGCGTCAGCCCGGTGCGCCGGGCAATGCGGCGGCGTCGGCCCGGTCCCGCCGGGGAGGCGCCGTCGTCAGTCTGGAGCGCCAGGCATTGCGACGGCGTCAGCCCGGTTCGAGCAGCCGGTGCGGCGGCGTCAGCCCGTTGCGCCGGGCGGTGCGGCGGCGTCAGCCCGGTTCGCCAGCCGGTACGGCGGCGTCAGCCCGGTTCGCCAGCCGGTACGGCGGCGTCAGCCCGGTTCGCCAGCCGGTACGGCGGTGTAGGCGGACGCCAGGATGTCGAGGGTCTCGGGCAGGCCGGGCGGGCGGAGCATGCCGCGGGCCGGACGGCCGGTCCAGCCGGGGCCGCCGAGCGTCATCAGCGGTTGGGCCCGGGCACCCTTGACTCCCCATTCCATGGCGGCGATGTGCTCGGCCAGCGGCAGGCTCGCGGTGGAGCGTGCCTGCGCCCACAGCACCACGGCGGCCGGGCCCAGGCGCCGTACCGCCGCCACGAGCGCCTCCGCCGGAACCGCGGCGCCGAACATCCGCGTCGGGACGCCGAGGTGGCTCAGCGCGGCGTTGAGCGCTTCCAGCGGGAGGGTGTGCTGCTCACCGGGGACGCAGGCCAGGACCAAGGGACCGGCGCCGGTGGACTCGGCCGTCGCCGTGGGCTGCCGGGTGTGACGGCGCAGCGTGGTGGACACCTGCCAGGACAGCAGGTGCTCCACCTCGACGTAGCGGTCCCCCGACGAGGCCCACTTGCGGCCCACGGCGTGCAGGGTCGGCACCATCACCTCGTGCCATGCGGTCACGAGCCCGTACCGGGCCACGGCGGCGTCCAGCTGCTCCCCCATGGCCGCGGCGTCCAGCCGGACGGCCGCACGAGCCAGGCCGCGGCCGTCCTGCCGGGCATCGGTGACGGACAGTGGGCCGGACGTCGGTACGCGGGCGACCTCACGTCCCGCCCACGGAGCTGGTGCCGGGGCCGGTGCGACGTCGTCCGGGCGCCGTGTGCCTGCCGGGTACGCCCGCTCCTTCGCGGTCCGGGCGGCCTCGGCGGGTGGCACGCCGGTCGCCGTCAGCCGGCACATCGTCTCCAGCATCGTCACGTCTCCCGGCGACCAGCGCCTGTGCCGGCCGTCGGTGCGTACGGCGGGGCCGATGCCGTATCGGCGGTCCCACGACCGCAGGGTGGTGGGTGAGACACCGAGCCGGCGGGCCAGTGCGCCCGTGGTCAGCCTCGGCTCGACGCTCCCCGGAGGGCCGGCCGGCTCGCGCTCCGGAGGTCCGGCGGCTTCGGACACGTCCATGTGACGACTATACGACGCAGAACCGATGCGAGTTGAGAGGGAATGGCACCGGCTCACACGATGGACGGGACACGACCTGGGAGAGCCCGCGATGTCCTGATCCGCCGTGGTGACGGGCATGTGCCGGGTCATCACGATCGGGTCGGCCCGTTCGACACGAAGGAGCCGTCGCCATGAGTGCGCATTCGACCGCCGTCGCGCCCGGCACCGCGGTGCCGCCGACCGACCCGTCCGCCGCCGGCACACCTGCCTGGCCGTGTGTCGAGGAGCCGCTCACCGACGAGGAAGTGGCACGGGGCCTGGTGGCCGGCGACGACGCCTGTCTTGCCGCGGTCTACCGGCGCTGGTCAGGCCTGGTGCACACACTGGCATGGCGCACACTGGGCGACGCCAAGGAGGCCGAGGACGTCACCCAGCAGGTGTTCCTCGGCGTCTGGCGGGGGCGCGCCGGCTACCGGCCCGAGCGCGGGCCGGTGGCCGGGTGGATCGTCGGCATCACCCGCCGCACGATCGCCGACGCCCTGTCCGCCCGGACACGCCGCGGCGAGCTGGCCGCGGCCGCCGGTGCGGCCCTGTCGCCGGAGGAATCCGCAGCCGGGCGGCCCGAGACCGCCCTGGAGCGCGTCTTCGTGCGCTGCGAACTGGCCCGGCTTCCCGCGCCCCAGCAGCGCGTGCTGCGCCTGGCCTACTACGAGGACCTGACCCAGACCCAGATCGCGGAGCGCACCGGCTGGCCGCTGGGCACGGTCAAGAGTCACGCGCGCCGGGGCCTGCACCAGTTGCGCCGCAACCTGCGGCCGCAGACCGGAACGGACGTGGCCCAGGCCTCCCGAAGAACGGCCGGGGCGAACGGATGGAGCAAACGGGCGGAGCGGCAAAACGCTGCGGAAACCGTGCAACCTCGCGGGCCCGAGAGCCCTCCACCTCTACACATAAAGGATGAATAAGGGCAAAATGGGAGATGCGGTGGTTCTCCCGCACCAGACGCGGTCCGGCTGCAAAGTCAAAGGAGACGAGTCATGGCCAACGTCTCGCACAGGGGTGATATGACGACCCACCCCGATGTCTCCGAAATGCGGGCACGCTACGCCCGCATGCTCGGCGGTCGCGATGTGGCGCTCGTGGACGGGCCGGTGTTCCTGCTCGGACTGTACTGCGCGGCATCTCCGTGGATCCTGCACTACTCCGCGAGCCAGCCGGCACTCATGACCCACAACCTGATCATGGGCATAGCGATAGGTCTGCTGGCACTGGGATTCACCAGGGCCCCCGAGCGGATGTACGGCCTCAGCTGGGCCATGTGCGCCATGGGCGTCTGGATGATCATCGCTCCGTGGATCGTGGGCCGGGCCCCGGACGTGGGCGTGATCGTCAACAACATCGTCATCGGCGCACTGGCGCTCGTCCTCGGACTGATATGCGCCGGCACGGCGGCGAAGAGCGCCCCCAGGCCGTAAGAGGAAAGGCGAGGAGAGGAAGGACAGGGAGAACCAGAGGCCGGTCCGCCCGGGCGGACCGGCCTCTCCCACGCGCGCCCCGGGCTCTGAGAACCCCTAACGGAAAGCCGCCGTGCCGCCCTCCGCTTCCTGGTGGCCCTATCGGAAAGCCGCCGTGCCGCCCTCCGCTTCCTGGTGGCTCGGTCCGGCCGCGTATGCCAGCGGAGGGGCGATCGCCTGGGCATCCACTCCCTCGCCGACCCATAGCGCGATGAACAGCGCGGCGGTCGCTTCCAGGAGTCCCGCACGTTCGAGACCGCCACCGGCCACGGCTTCACAGCCCACGTCCCTTACCAACTCACGCACACGCGCGAGCGCAGTCTCGTCGTCTCCGCAGACCGGAACGGCCAGTGGTCGCCCGTCGAAGACGGGCGGCCGCATGCGCCACACGTCCTCGTGGCAGAGATTGAAAGCCTTGATCACGTGGGCTCCCGGTGCCGCCGCAGCCAGTCGCTGCGCGGCTGATGGGCCTCCTTCCGTCAGCAGGCGGAAGCCCGGCCCGGCCGGGTTGGAGGAGTCGAGCAGCACCTTGCCCTCCAGGGCCGCGTGCAGGTCCCGTACCACGTCTACTCCCGCCCCGAAGGGCAGCGCGGCCAGCACCACCTGGCCGGACTCGGCCGCCGCGCGCAGACTGGCAGGTTTCGCGCTGCCTCCGATGCGCGTCGCGAGCCGCTCCGCCTTGCGTGCGTCCCGTCTCCCGATGGTCACGTCGTGCCCGGCCCGCACCCAGTGGGAGGCGAGCGCGTCGGCCATGTTGCCCGTTCCCAGTACGCCGATTCTCATCACGTGGTCCCTCTCCGTGCCTGCTTCGACCGTTCACACCGACGCTAGAAGGCCGTTCGGGCACCATTTGGTACGTGACGACCGATGCCTTCCTTGCCGACTGCCGCGCCCGGCTCGCCTTCGACCTGCTCTCCAACACCTGGAACGCCGTGGTGCTCTGGGCACTGCGCGACGGTCCCAGGCGCCCGGTCGAATTACGGGAGCGAATCGGGGGCATCAGTTCCAAGGTCCTCACCGAGACTCTGCGCCGGCTGCAGTTCAACGGACTGGTCGACCGGCAGGCAGACCCCGACGCACCATCACGGGTCGAGTACCGACTCACAGCTCTGGGCCGGACCTTGCTGGCGCCCATCGACGCCGTCGGCGCATGGGCCTTCGAGTACGGCGATGAGGTCATGGCAGCCCAGGAAGCAGCATGCACTCCTGACCCGCAGTCCCCGCCTCCTACACGCTAGACGGGTCAACAGCGTGAGCGCAGACGTCGCCGGCAGATGAGCGCACATCCCAGGGTCCCGGAGTGATCCAACCTCCTCGAAGATCTTTCGTTGGGGCTCTAAGGCGCCACAGGGACGCCGTACTCCTCGCTGACCTCCTTCGCCCCGAACGGCCACGCCTTCTCCAGCCGGGCCCAGATCAGGTAGGCCAGGCAGCCGAGGGCGAGCCAGGCGAGGGACCACTCGATGGGATGGCGGCCCGGGGAGTTCCTGTCGGCGTACCCGTAGATGACACACCAGCCGACGAAGGCGACGATGCTCGGCAGGGGGTAGAGCCACATCCGGTACGGGCGGGGCAGCTCCGGCCGGCGCTTGCGCAGGACGGTCAGCGCGACGATCTGGGCGAGGGCCTGGACGATGACCATCACCGTGGTGAGCAGCTGGATCAGTGTCGCGAGGTCGGTGTGACGGCCGATCAGGAAGCCGACGGCGGTGATCACGCCCATGGTGGCGAGGCCCAGCATCGGGAAGCGGTGCCTGGGGTGCAGCTTCTCGTACGGGCGGAAGAAGACCCGGTCGCGGGCGGCGTCGTACGGCACCCGGGAGCCGCCCAGCAGACCGGTGAACACCGAGGCGAACGCGGTGACGAGGATCAGTACGGTCACCGTGTCGGCCGCGCCCTCGCCCCAGGTCTTCTCCAGCACCGCCGAGGCCACCGACGTGGAGGCGATGTCGTGCGGGTCGGTCATCCGGTGCCAGTCGATGACACCGAGCGTGCCGATCTGGAGCAGCAGGTAGATCGCCATGATGCCGAGGATCGAGAAGAGGATGGAGCGCGGCAGGGTGCGGCCGGGGTCCTTGATCTCGGCGCCCATGTAGGCGGTGGTGTTGTAGCCGAGGTAGTCGTAGATGCCGATGGTCAGGCCCGCGGCGAAGCCCAGCCAGAAGTGGTCGCTCGTCAGGTCGAAGGCGTGGGCCGGGTAGGTGAAGGCAAGGTGCGGGCTGAAGTCCGTGGCGGCGGCCACGATCACCAGGAGCACGGAGGCGATCATCACCGTCCACATCACGGCGGTGATCCGGGCGATGTGCTCGATGCCGCGCCAGAGCAGGATCACGACCAGGGCGATCACGCCGAGGCCGATCAGGTCGCC
Source organism: Streptomyces sp. NPDC045022 (assembly GCF_056432605.1). Lineage (NCBI taxonomy): Bacteria > Bacillati > Actinomycetota > Actinomycetes > Kitasatosporales > Streptomycetaceae > Streptomyces > Streptomyces sp. NPDC045022. The sequence continues at coordinate 726,100 of NZ_JBWKIR010000001.1, read as the reverse complement.
GGACGTCCGGCCCAGGCCGGGGGCGAGGTACCCCAGGTACTGGACGAAGCCGACCACGCCGGTGGACATGATCAGCGGGATGAACAGCATCGCCGTCCACACGAACAGGAACGGCATGAGGCGCCCGGTGCGGTACTGGAAGGCCTGGCGCAGATAGACGTAACTGCCGCCGGAGCCGGGCATCGAGGCGCCCAGCTCGGCCCAGACCAGCCCGTCGCACAGCGCCAGGACCGCGCCCGCGACGAACCCGATGACCGCCTGCGGGCCACCGAACGCGGCGACCATCAGCGGGATCGTCACGAACGGGCCGATGCCGCACATCTGGCTCATGTTGATGGCCGTGGCCTGGAACCGGCCGACGCGACGGACGAAGCCACCCGAGGGTGGCGGGCTACCGGACATGGGGACTCCTGACGCGACGGGCACTCCACGGCACCCGGCGGGGCCGACTGGCCGATAAAGTTAAGGAGCCTTACTAGAGGCGTCAAGTATGCGTCAGGAATGCACGAGAATGGTCCGATGCCCGCCGGTGACGTCATAGAGCAGCAGGAACAGACCTGGAGTCGTCGACGCCTGCGCAGTACCAACGAGCGACTGCTCCTGGACCGGCTGCGCGGCCTCGGCGCCGCGTCGCGCGCGCAACTGGCCCGCGAGAGCGGCCTGTCGAAACCGACGGTGTCCAGCGCGCTCGCCTCGCTGGAGGCGGCCGGCCTGGTCCATGAGGTCGGCACCCACGCCCCGGAGCGCGGGCGCACCGCCGTGCTCTACGCCCCCGATCCAGCGGCCGGGTACGCACTCGGTGTGGACATCGGCCGGGGCTGGCTGCGCGTCGCGGTGGTCGACCTGGACGGCGCGGTCGTCGCCCGGGCCGATGTACGCAACCGGGCCCGCGCCTCCGCCGCCCTGACCGACCTCGTCGTGGGCACCGCCCGGCAGGTGATCGCCAACTCCGGCGTGGACCCGGCGCAGGTGGTGTACGGGGTGGTCGGCACGCCCGGCGTGTACGACGAGCGCCAGCGGCGGGTGCGGTACGCGATGCACCTGCCGGGCTGGGGGCGTGCCGGGATCGTCGACCGGATGCACACGGAGCTGGGCGTGCCCCTGGAGGTGCACAACGACGCCAATCTGGCGGCGCTCGGCGAGTACACGTACGGCGTCGGCGCGGGCAGCCGGCTCTTCGCGTACCTCCTCATAGGCACCGGCCTGGGCATGGGGGTGGTCAGCGAGGGACGGCTGTTCACGGGGGCGCACGGGCTGGCCGGGGAGATCGGCTTCCTGCCCTGGCCCGGCCGGCGGAAGCCGGAGCGGCTGGAGGACGCGGTGTCCGGGGTGGCCGTGGTGGAGGCCGCCCGGCAGTTCGGGATGAGCGGGCAGCTGACGGCGAAGGCCGTCTTCGACGCGGCCCGGCAGGGCAATCCGGCCGCCGCCCGCGCGGTGGAGCTGGAGGGGGAGCGGATCGCACACACCGTCGCGGCGGCCACCGCCGTGCTCGACCCGGATCTCGTGGTGCTCGGCGGCGGGGTCGGTCACAGCGTCGACCTGCTGCTGCGCCCGGTCCAGGAGCAGCTGCGCGCTCTCACCCCGCTGCGCCCGCGGATCGCGCCGAGCCGGCTCGGCGAGGACGCGGTGCTGCTGGGCGCGGTGGCCACGGCGCTGGACACCGCCCGTGACCTGGTGTTCGAGCGCAGGACGGCCGGGACCTGACCCCTGCGGCGCCGACCACGGCCGTGGTCGTTGACACAGCCCGCACGGCGCCCTAGCGTGACCCGGGTTAGTAAGGTTTCCTAACTTTACGAGGCTGGAGACCCCGTGTTCCCTCGCCCCGCACGCGGACGCCGGTACACCACCACCGCCCTGGTCCTCGGGCTGCTCGGCACGCTGACCTCCGGCACCTGGTCCGGCGCCCGGCAACCGGCCCCGGCGCACGGGCACCCCGGGGTCACCCGCGTCCCCTCGGCGGCCGAATCGAGCACCCCGCTCTCCGGCTACGCCATCCAGTCCACGGCGAAGGTGAGTGACTCCCCCACGGCCGTCTCCTCCCCCGGCTACCCGGCGACCGGCTGGTACCCGGCGGGCCCCCGCTCGACGGTTCTGGCCGCACTCCTCGCCGACGGCGTCTACGCCGACCCGTTCCACTCCACGAACCTGCAGAAGATCCCGCGGGCCGACTTCCAGGTCCCCTGGTGGTACCGGTCCGACTTCACCGTCGAGGACACGGCACGGCGCACCTCCCTCGACTTCAGCGGTGTCGTCTCGGCGGCCGACGTCTACGTCAACGGCCGGCAGGTGGCACCGGCCCAGGACATCACCGGCGTCTACACCCGCCACGAGCTGGACATCACCGCACTGGTCCGGCCGGGCAGGAACACGGTCGCCTTCCGTATCCGGCCCAACGACCCGAGCAACGACCTCAGCATGGGCTGGCTCGACTGGCTCCAGCCGCCGCCGGACCGGAACATGGGCCTCGTCCGCGATGTCCTGGTCCGCAGGGGCGGCCCGGTCGCGCTGCGCGACGCGCACGTGGTCACCGAGCTGGCCGTGCCCTCGCTCGCCACCGCCGACCTGACGGTGAAGGCCCAGGCCCGCAACGACACGGGGACGCCGGTCACGGCGGAGATCTCCGGCAGTATCGGCGGAACGCACTTCACCAGGACCGTGCCGCTCGCCGCCCACGAGACGAGGACCGTCACCTTCTCCCCCACCGACGTGCCCGGCCTGCACCTGACCGAGCCGAGGGTGTGGTGGCCGGCCGGGATGGGCGGGCAGCCGCTGTACGACCTCGGCCTCACCGCCACCGTCGCCGGTACGACGTCGGACACCGCGCACGAGACGTTCGGCATCCGGGACGTGCGCGCGCCACTGAACTCCGGCGGCGCCCGCCAGTACCGGATCAACGGCCGCGAACTGCTGATCAAGGGCGGCGGCTGGTCCCCGGACGAGTTCCTGCGCTGGGACCGCGCCTACGTCGAGGACCGCCTGAAGTACGCCCTCGACCTGGGGCTGAACACCATCCGGCTGGAAGGGCACCTGGAACCGGACGAGTTCTTCGACCTGGCCGACCGCTACGGCGTGCTCACCCTGCCGGGCTGGGAGTGCTGCGACAAGTGGGAGGGCCACGTCAACGGCAGCGAGACCGGGGAGGAGTGGACCGACGCCGACTATCCGGTCGCGAAGGCGTCCATGGCCGCCGAGGCCGCCCGGTTGCGCGACCACCCGAGCGTGATCTCCTTCCTGATCGGCAGCGACTTCGCGCCCGACGCGACGATCGAGAAGGACTACCTGGCCGCCCTGGAGGCCGCCGACTGGCGCACCCCGGTCGTTTCTTCCGCCTCCGACAGGTCCTCGCCCCAACTGGGCAGTTCGGGCATGAAGATGACCGGCCCCTACGACTGGGTGCCGCCCGGCTACTGGTACGCCAAGCGCGAGGGCGGGGCCACCGGCTTCAACTCCGAGACCAGCGCGGGCCCGAGCATCCCCACCCTCGACACCCTGCGCCGGATGATGACACCCGCCGAACTCGACACCCTCTGGAAGAACCCGGGAACCCGGCAGTACCACCGCTCGCCGTCCTCCGTCTTCGGCACGCTGAAGATCTACGACGACGCCCTCACCGGCCGCTACGGCGCGCCCACCAGCCTCACCGACTACGTCCGCAAGGCCCAGCTGGCCCAGTACGAGAACGTCCGCGCCCAGTTCGAGGCGTACGAGCGCAACGCGACGGACGCGGACCAGCCCGCCACCGGCGTGATCCACTGGATGTTCAACAGCGGCTGGACGTCCCTGCACTGGCAGCTGACGGACCGTTACCTGGACCAGAACGGCGCCTACTTCGGCGCGAAGAAGGCGAACGAGCCGCTGCACATCCAGTACTCCTACGACAACCGCTCGGTCGTGGTGGTGAACAACCGGACCGCTCCCGTCCAGGGCCTCACCGCACGGGCCACACTGTTCAACCCCGACGGCACGCAGAAGTACGACAGGACGGTCACCGGTGTGGCGGTGAACGGTGAGGGGGCGCACGGAACCCCGCTCACCCTGCCGTCCTCGGTGAGCGGACTGTCGCGGACGTACCTGCTCCGCCTGGTGCTGACGGACGCGGACGGCACGGAGGTGAGCCGGAACGTGTACTGGCTCTCCACCAGGCCCGACACCCTCGACTGGAGCAGGACCACCTGGTACTACACGCCGACGACGAGCTACGCGGGTCTCCAGGGGCTCACCTCGATGGCCCAGGTGCCGGTGACGGCGACGGCCTCGACCACGTCGTCCGGCGGCACGTCGACCACCACGGTGACCGTGCGCAACGCGGGCAGCGGCAGGACACCGTCCCTGCTGACGGACGTCCACCTGGTCGACGCGCGGGGCAAGCCGGTACTGCCGGTGCGCTGGTCGGACAACGAGGTGAGCCTGTGGCCGGGCGAGTCGGTGACGCTGACCGCCACCTACCGGACGGCCGCGCTGCGCGGCTCGGCACCGAGCGTGCGGGTCTCCGGGTGGAACACGCCACAGCGGACGGTGCCGGCGGCCTGAGGATGCGGGGGCGGGCCGCGCGGACCGCCCCCGTGCCCGTGCTCAGCTCACGTTGAGCGCGGTGTCGTCCACGACGAACGACGTCTGGTACTTGGAGCCCTCGGTGCCGGTGAACTTCAGGGTGACGGTCTGCCCGGCGTAGCTGCTCAGGTTGACGCTGCGCTGGGTGTAGCCGGAGGCGGCGTTGAGGTTCGAGTACGTCGCCGGCGTGCCGACGACCGTGCCGGAGCTGTTGAGGACCTGGACCTTGAGGGTGTCGTAGACCGTGCTCGTCGTGGTCTCCGCCGTGTCGACGTGGAGGTAGAAGCTGAGCGTGGCCGTCGTGCAGGCGGCCGGGAGGGTCACCGACTGGGAGAGGGTGTCGGTGGTCGCGGTGCCGTTGCCGTCGAGCCAGGCGTAGTACGAGCCCGAACGGGCCGCCCTGCTCGCCGAGTTGGTGATGACACCGCTGGTGGCGCTCCAGCCGGCGCTGCCCGACTCGAAGCCGTTGTTGCCGAGGAGCTGGCCGGCGGTGCAGGTTCCGGTGCCGCCTCCCCCGCTGCCACTGCCGGAACCGGCCAGCCAAGCGGTGGCGTTGAGGGCGAGCGGGGCGTTGGCGGCGCCGGTGTCGTTCCAGCCGTCGTAGAGGGTGTTGCCGGACTGGCCCGTGCCGTCGTCGATCGGGGAACTGTCGCCCCAGAAGGCGACCCGGCCGCTGCCGAAAGTGCTGGTGGCGAAGAAGGCGCCGGTGTTGCCGGAGTAACCGGTGCGGTAGAGCAGGCCCTTGACGGAGGAGTTGTCGGCGGGCTTGAGCGTGGCGGTCGTGCCGCTGGCGATCAGGCTCTTGGTGACGGAACCGAAGGAGCCGTGCAGCACCGGGTCGCTGCTGTCACTGATCGCCGACGGGTAGTCGGAGCTGATGCTCAGCGAGTCGATGGAGAAGCCGAACGGGTCGGTGGAGTCGACGCTGTTGTTCGTCATCAGGTCGTTGAAGACCTCGACCGCGTCGTAGCCGTCGTTGTTCCGGTCGGCGCCGGTGTGGTCGGAGATCATGAACAGACCGCCGCCGTTCTTCACGAAGTTCATGATCGCCGTCTTCTCGGCGGTCGTGAACAGCGTGTTCGGCTCCGGCAGGACCAGCGTGTCGAAGTTCGACAGGTCGGTCGTGGCCGAGCCGCCGTAGCTGAGGCCGGAACCGGACGGCAGGGTCTTCAGGCTGTAGCCGCCGGCCTTCTGCAGCGCGACGCCCCAGGAGGAGAGGGCGCCGGTCCAGTCGGTCTCGGCGGACGGGGAGGAGTCCTGGCCGAGCGGGTCGGGCTGGCTGGTGGAGATGATCCAGTCGGCGTTGCCGGCCGTCTCGGCGTGGGCGTTGTCGAACAGGACGCGGTGCGTGGTCGCCGCGCGGGCGGGGGTGCTGGCACCGACCTGGAGGGCGGCTCCGGAGAGGAGCAGCCCGAATCCGGCCAGGGCGGTGGTGAGTCTGCGGCGGGATCTCCTGGATCCAAGCATCCGGCGAACCTCCATGAGGGGTGGGGAGAGGCGGTGCGGGCGCCAAGTCTGCGCGCGTAGAGCCAGGTTGAGGGTTCTACACGCGTCGATTGGTTGAAAGGTACATGGCATGACAGCCCGGTGAACAGAAAGTCCCGGCAATAACCGGAGCGGAGTGCCTCCGCTTACAGCGGCCACATCACTGTCGTCGTCGGCATCATGGCCGCGCCGCTGGGCCCCACGATCGCCGCCGGGGTCCGGGTCGTGGCCACCAAGGAGCCTGCCTGGATCGAGGGCATCATCCGGATCGCGCCGCCGGCCGCGCCGGGCATCGGGGCGCTCGACCGGACGCGGGTCCGCCACTGCGGCAGCGGTCAACTCCCGTACAGGTGGGGGGTCGTGGTGCTCAGCGCGTGGAAGCCGCGGCGTTCCAGGATGGGGCGGCTCATGGGCGAGGCGTCGACCTGCAAGTACCGGTATCCGTGGGCGGCGGCGACGCGGGCACGGTGGGCGACCAGGGCGCGGTAGAGGCCCCGGCCCCGCCAGGCCTCGACCGTGCCGCCGCCCCACAGCCCGGCGAACCGGGTGCCGGGCACCAGTTCCATCCGGGCGGCGCTGACGGGTTCGTCACCGGCGAGCGCGACCACCGCGACGACCGTGCCGGGGGCGGCGGCGAGGCGCGTGAGCAGCCGGTGCCGCAGCCGGGTGCCGTCGGTGCCGAAGGCCCTCTCGTGCACGTCCACGACGAGGTCGACGCCGGCCGGGTCGGTGGCCGGCACCAGCCGGATGCCCTCGGGGGGTTCGGCGTCCAGGGCGAGCCGGGCCACCTCGCCGATCATCAGCGTCTCCTCGGGCTCGGCCCGGAACCCGGCGGCGCCGAGCCGGGCACCGAGATCCACCGGCCGGTCATGGCCGTAGAGCTTCCACTCGAAGTCATGGCCGAGGCCGGTGAAGTACGCGATCTGCTCCTGGATCGCCCGGTCCGCACGTGCCGCGTCCAGCCCCGACCAGACAACGCCGTTCCAGCCCTGCGCGTCCGCGACCTGCCGCACCACCCCGCCGACCCGCACCGCTCGCGCCTCTTGGGCTGTCCCCCCATACCTCCACGCTAGCCGTGACCACCAGCCTGCGCAGACCGGCAAGTGCTGATGGGCCGTCCCGACCGCGGGATGTGGGCAGGGCCCGCGAGATTGGCGTGCAGGGTCGCGGCCGCGCCTGGCGCCGACGCGACACGTCCGGTGTCACCGTCCTCCACCTGCTGCGCAGCGGCGCGCGGTGATGCCCGGCGCACGTGTCACCCGTTCGGCGTAACTGCTGAAGCGCTGGTTGCTGTGCTCGCCCAGCATCGGAAGGGTGGCCGGAGCGGCTTCTTTTCCTGTCCGACAGGTCTGGAAGGGGTGTGTGATGAGCCGAACTTTGATCGTGGTAGATGTGCAGAACGACTTCTGCGAAGGGGGCAGCGTCCCCGTCAAGGGTGGGGCGCGGATCGCCACGGCGATCGCGGACCTGGTGGAGCGCAGTGCGGGGCGTGACTACCGGTACGTTGTGGCCACCCGGGACCATCACATCGATCCGGGCAGCCACTTCTCCGAACATCCAGACTTCCAGGACAGCTTCCCCGTCCACTGTGTGGCAGGAGGCGAAGGAAGCGAATTCCATCCCCACTTCGCACCCGCCGTCACGGACGGCAAGGTGCACGCCGTGTTCTTCAAGGGCGCCCACAGCGCCTCCAAGAGCGGCTTCGAGGGCGCGGACTCGGAGGGAACCTCGCTGGCGGACTGGCTGCGCGCCCGTGGCGTCAAGAAGGTCGACGTGGTGGGTATCGCGACGGACCACTGTGTGCGTGCGACCGCCCTGGATGCCGTCGCGGCGGGCTTTCGTACGCGCGTACGCCTGGACTACTCGGTCGGGGTCGCCCCGCACACAACGGCGGCCGCAGTGAACGACTTCCGCCGGACCGGAGTTGCGGTATCCGGTGAGACACCGATAGCGGAACAGTCCTGACACCGGGTCGACGCCGTCCACAGCCCAGCTGAGCGAGGGCGAGTGACGCACGCCCGGCACCGGACGATCGCGACGGGACCGTGTCCGCCGGGGCGCAGCCGCGCGGCGCGCAGCTGGTGGCGTGTGGCCAGCTCGGCGACGGGCCGGTGCGCCAGTCCTACTCCGGTACCCGGTCAGCGAACGGGCGCCGGCCATCACCGCTCCCACCAGGCAGGCAGGCGAAGAGGGCGGTGCGGGATGGTGGAGTTTACTGACGTCGAACAACTCGACTTCGACCTGTAGACCCCCGTCGGCCCGCGCCGCCGTCACGGTCGGCGGGACGCAGCTCGCCCCCGATTAGCTCCAGGGCGTGTTGTGAAAGTGCGCGTCGGTCTCATGGAGTCCATGAAATTACTGGACGGCCAGGGACGTTGATCGCTTCATGACTCAACGCCCAGCGCCTCGCTCACTGTCCGACGAAGCCCTCGCCAGCTTGCTTGGCCAGCAGCAGTTCGGCACGCTCGCCACCATCAAGCGCAGTGGCCACCCCCACCTGGCAGCCAGCACTTCACGGTCACCGTGCCTGCGTCGGCCACCGCCCTGAGGCCGCGTGGGTGCCTCCGGCGCCACCCGCTGGAAAAGCTCCCACAACTCCTCCGGCACCAGCCGCTCAACGATCCCCACCACAGCCGACAGCCTACGGAGTGAACCAAATGAGACGATGTCAAAAAGCGCGGGTGATACAGCGGCCGCCCAGCCCTGTGCGTAGACGCCGATCTTGGCCCCTTCAGATGGTGGGGCTAGCCACACCCCCAAAGGTGGGGTGTGCAGCAGTGACCGGTATGGCCCTGAGGCCACATGCTGACACCCTGACTACCGCATCATCACCAACCAACCCGCCGTACGCGGACGCGATTGCAAGGCCCCACGTCGACAGGCAGCCTGATCACCGAGCGATTCCCGAAATTCGGTGTCACCCGGCCAGCCGGCGCATCGTGCTCCAACACGGCTCGAACGGTCTGAAGGATTATCCTTGCCCCGCCACACACTCCCACCGCGATCCCCTGGATCGTCCGGTCGCGCAGTCGCCATACTCGCCGCTTTTGCTGCGGTTCTCCTCCCGGCTGTCTTTTTCGCCCCGCAGTCGCTGGCGGCGAACAGCTCGGAGGGTGGCTTCGTTCATCAGCACAAGCTCATCAAAGCAGTCAATGAAGCTTTCGTCGGATACTGGGATTCCGGTGATCGCGATTTCACCCCCGATATGCAGCGGGTCGTCGACTACTGGTTCCGGTTCCATACGATTAAAGCAGGGATCTCAATAGTCTTGCTGATCGTGCTCGTCGCACTCAGTCACCAGGTCTGGAGGGCATACGTAGGAGCCGGCGGATTCGGGAGGGGCAGAAGGGTCGGTCTCGCATCGGCCGGCGTTCTCACCCTGATCCTCACAGCACTGGCGCTGGTGCTGGTGATCGCCAACGTCCAAGGCGCTGCAGCGCCTTTCACCTCGGTGCTGTCGCTAATGCCCCTCGGCGCGCCCCAAGGACAGCTCGCCGGGACACTCGCCCAAGTCCGGGAGCGTCTGGCTGACTCACAGAACACGGGTCACCGCACCCCGCCCCCCATCGACATGATGATCAGTGACTTTGCCCGCTATCACGAAGCGGTAGTCGTGATGTCCGTGATTTTGACCCTCATTTTCATCGGCCTCAGCGTCGTGCTGTGGAAGAGGTTCACGGCAACAGGACCATCCGACCGGCGGGCGAGGCGCACATTGGGATGGTTCGGGGCATTGTCAGCAGTCTTCTCGCTGGTTGTGATCATCCTCTTCGTGGCTAATCTTTCCAACACGGTGGAACCAACAAAGGGGCTCATCGGCTTCTTTGCAGGCGGATTCTGATAAATCCTGGTCGACGAACATGCCGCACGGCGGGGCCGGCTGTGCAAGGTGGATCAAGGTCCTGCTGTTGCGAGAAAGCTGACGCGGTTCTCGTACTCGCAGCGCGCCTTGCACTGTGCCGGGATCGCCGAGACGCCCTGGGCGCCATCGAGGGGCTTGAGCGTGGGGTGTAAGCCCCGTCCGCGCCGTACAGTCACGCCGTGGTCCAGCACGGCCCACTCGGTCGGCTCCGGCTCCGGTGTGCGGAGCAAGTCGGCCACCTTGCCAGGCATGTCTGTCGAGCTACTGGCAGCTTGACTCAGGCTTGTCAAGCTTGGCGGGTACGAGCCAGCGCGGTGCGCGTCAGCGGCGCCGGGCGATGGTGAGCCCGTCCCGCACCGGCAGCGCAGCCGGGCCACGATCTCCTCGTAGTAGGCCGGGGAGTTGTCCTTGTCGGCGTCGATGAACGCGATGTCGATGACCGGCTCGGGATCGAGCGCGTGCCGTGTCTCCAGCGCGGGGGCGATGCGCAGGTCGATCCGGTCGGCGACGCCCAACGCTCCCAGTACGGCCGGCCGATCGCGGTCCACTCCTCGCTGACGTCGCAGGCAAGCAGCCGCCCGCCGTCTGTCAGGCCGCGGGCGATGCAGAGTACATCCGCGCCTGCTCCTGTCCGCAGGCATGGGAACCGACGGGGCTGTGTGGGGCGAGGTGGCCCCGGAGGCAGCTCGCCAGGTGTGGGCGGTCATGACGTAGGGTCGATGGATCGGAGTGGAAACGTGCTCTGGGGCCGGGCAGATAGCCGGACAGAGAGTACGCGCACACGCGGTATCGGACGATCCGCCACTTCTTCCACGGAAGGAGTGCGTCGTGAGGGCAGCACAGTTCAGCCGGTTCGGCGGCCCGGAGGTTCTTGAGATCGTCGACCTCCCCGATCCCCGTCCCGGCGCCGGAGAGATACGGATCAAGGTCCGTGCCGCGGGGATCAACGCCAGCGACTGGAAAAAGCGTCAGGGCCTGATGGACCAGGAACTGCCACAGACCCTGGGCTACGAGGCCGCGGGCATCGTTGACGAGATCGGCGTCGATGTCTCGGGTGTCACGGTTGGCGACCGGGTCTTCGGAGCCTCACCATACGGAGCCGCCCAAGCGGAGTTGGCCGTGCTGTCCTCTTGGGCCCCGATCCCGAACTCGCTCGACTATGCGAGGTCTGCAGCGATCCCTGCGGCAGCCGAGACCGCGGCGCGCTCGCTCGACCAGCTTGGCGTCACGGCGGGCAGCACCGTGCTCATCAGCGGGGCATCGGGCAGCATCGGGAGTGCCGCTGTCCAACTCGCCGTGGAGCGCGGCGCGCGCGTCATCGGCACGGGTAGTCCAGGCACGCACGATGCCCTCCGCTCGCTCGGGGCTGAGCCGGTGGCATACGGCGACGGGATGCCGGAACGAGTCTGGGCAATCATGCCGTCGGGTGTCGATTTCGCACTGGACGTCGCTGGCAGCGGCGTCCTTCCCGAACTCGTGGAGCTCGCGGGCGCGCCCGAGCGCGTGATCACGGTCGCCGACTTCCGGGGCGCGCAGCAGACGGGCATCCGCTTCAGCCGCGGCGACACCGGCCGCGCCACCTACGCGCTGGCCCAGGTAGCTCAAATGACTGAAACGGGACGATTCTCCATCCAGGTCGGCCGGACCTTCCCCCTGACCGAGGTGGCCGACGCGCACCGCGTCGGCGAAGCCGGGACTCCGCGCGGCAAACTCGTGCTACTCGTGGACTGACCGGTCTTCGAAGGGACTCTTCACGAGGTCGTGGCTCGTCGGAGTCGATGCGCGGGACCGCGCGCACTGGCCCCGCATGCCGAGTCAGGTGCCCGAAGCCGCCGTCGCCGCCCAAAAGCCGGCGGTGGAGCGGGCTGAGTACCTTCGGCTTGTGGATGCTGACCACAGCGCTGCTCTTTCATGGCGTCTCGCTCACTCGGTCGGTTCCTGGCCGGTGAGCAGGTCGAGCAGGCCGGCGGGGGCGTTGTCGCCGAAGATGAGCTGGTGATTCTTGTCGGATTCGGCGGCGAACCGGGCACTGCGGGCGAAGAGAGCCTGCTCGTACTCTGCAAGGGCGGCTTCGATGTCGTCGGGATGTGCGGCGATGGCTTTGCCGAGTTCGGCGCCGTCGAGCATGGCGAGGTTGGCTCCCTCCCCGGCGAACGGTGACATGAGGTGGGCGGCGTCGCCCAGCAGCGTCACTCCGGGAACGCGGTCCCAGCGGTGGCCGATCAGCAGGGCGCTGATCGGGCGTGGGGCGAGGGCGGTTTCCCCGTCAGTGATGAGTGCGGTGAGTTCAGGCGCCCATCCGGTGAATTCCGCCGCGACCTGGGCCGCCGCCGTTTCGGGACTGGCGAGGATGGCTGCGAGCCATTCCTGCGGTTTGTTGAGCGCGACGTAAGTGTGCAGAACGGCGTCGGCCTCTCGATGGCCGAGGATCCCCTTGCCAGTCGTGACGGCGAACAGGGAACCGTCGCCGACGGCCTTGGCCGCTGCGGGGTGGCGTTCGTCGGCGTCATACAGGTAGGTCTCGATGAACGACGTGCCGACGTACTCGGGCTTCGCGTCGGAGAGCAGCGGCCGGACCCTCGACCAGGCGCCGTCCGCGCCGACGAGGAGGCCGGTCGTCACGGTCGGCCCGTCGGCGAACGTCAGCTCGTGCCTTCCGTCTCCCATGGGGCGGACACCGGTGACCTTGTGTCCCCAGTGGATCATCTCGCCGGGCAGCGAGTTGATCAGGATCCGACGCAGGTCTCCGCGGAGCACCTCGGGGCGCCCGCCCGTGCCGTCGTCGGGCTGGTCAAGCAGGACCGCGCCGTGCTGGTCGAGCACGCGCACGGCCTCGCCGCCTTCGTGGATGATCGCGCGGAACTCGTCGGTGAGGCCGGCCGCTTCGAGGGCGAGCTGCCCGTTGTACTCGTGGATGTCGAGCTGGCCGCCCTGCGTGCGGGCGTCCGCCGATGTCTCGGCTTCGTAGATGGTCGCGGGGATGCCGTGCAGGTGCAGGACCCGGGCGAGGGTCAGGCCGCCGAGCCCGGCGCCGATGATCGTGACGGGAGTGGTCATGGTGGTTTCCCTTTCGGCTGGACACGCTCTACTCGGGTACAGTGTTCGCAGTAATGCGCGCCACGATAGCACTACTGCGAACAGTGAGCGCAGTAGTGAGGAGGAAAACCGATGGACGACGCTCACACAGTGGTCTGGAACCGGCCGCAGCGGGCCGCGAAAGGCCCCGCACCCTCACGCACCCGGGCGGAGATCACCGCCGCCGCCATCGCGATCGCCGACGCCGAGGGCATCGAGGCACTGTCCATGCGGCGCGTCGCCAAGGAACTGGGAACGGGCACAGCCTCGCTCTACCGCTACCTGGCATCCAAAGACGACCTGCTCGATCTCATGCTCGACGCCGTAGCGGCCGAAGACGGCGGCCCGCCTGCCCCCACCGGCGACTGGCGCGGCGACTTGCGGACACTGGCCTATCGCTCCCGGGCCACCATCCACCGGCATCCCTGGATGACCTCCCTCGCGGCAGGGCGCCCATCACTTGGACCGAACTCTCTCGATGCCACCGAACACGCACTCGCCGCCCTCGATCCCCTCGGCTTCGACATCGACGTCATGATCACCGTCGTCAATACGCTGCATGCCTTCGTCCGCGGCTACGCCATCGGCGAGCTCGCCCAGCAGGAAGCCGTCCGACGCTCCGGAGTCGGCATCCAGGAATGGATGGACGCCCACGCGCCCTACCTCGACGAAGTCGTCAGGGCCGGCCGCCATCCACTCCTCGCCCGGGTCATTCGTGATGCCGAACTTCCCCGCGCGGCCGACAGCGCCGAGCGCGGTTTCCAACTGGGACTCGAACGACTCCTCGACGGATGGGAGGCCAACCTCCCCATCCGGCCCTGACGATTCGGCAGCGCCAACTGGAGGTTCGTCGGCGAACTCCGCACTCCGACGTCGGCCTCCGCGCGCGCCGAACCCCCGACGCAGCACGCTTCCCAGAAGCGCCCTCTGCCCGGGCAAGATCAAGAACGTGACGCCAGACTGGCAGGTGATGGTGCGCAGGATGGTCGACCTGCCGCCGCCGGTGCCTGCAGAGATCAGGACGTGCGGGGAGTCGGCGTCCAGATCGCCGGAGAGAACGTCATGCCCTCCAGTGAGGCGCCCTCCCCCGCCGCTGCGAGCCAGGTGATCCGGAAGGCCAGGCGCTGCCACCCGGTAGGAGGAACGCGTGCACTGTGCGGATCAGCGGGCGATCGAGATCGCGAAGGGCGCGAATCCGCTGGACCGAATCACGTGCGGTACGAACAGTATCGCGGCCTCCGTGGCGCGGGCGGTCTGGATCCCGCCGAGATCAGTGATCCACTCATTGCGCCAGCCGAGGTCGATGATCAGCTCACGGACGGTCTGCTTGGCCTGCGGGTCCTCGCCGGAGAGGAAGGCGTCGGGCGCCTGGGTGAGCGTGGCCGGCGCGGTCATCACCGGGAAGAGCATGGTGTTGAGTGTCTTGACGACGCGCGTTTCGGGGAGCGCTTCCTGGAGTTGCTCGGCGAGGCTTGAGCCGGGGTAGATCAGGTCGGCGGGCAGTCCGTCCGGTCCGTCGACGGTGGCGTTGGAGACGTCGACGAGGATCTTGTCGCGCAGTTGCTCACGCAGGGCGACGAGCCGGTCCAGCGAGCCGGCGCCCGGGGTGGCGTTGATGACGATCTGGGCTGTCCGGGCAGCGTCGGCGGCGGCGCCCGGCCCGCGGTCCGCCACGGTCACCTCATGCCCTGCCCGGATGAGGGCTGTGGCCAGGTTGCCGCCGACGCGGCCGTTTCCGAGAACTGCGATCGTGGTCATGATGATCTGGTCCTTCCGTGCGGGCAGGTCGTGGTGCGCGGTCAGCGTGAGAGCGTGGCGACGGCCTCGGCGTGGACGCCGGGCGCGGCGGCCAGGAAGCTCTCGCTCTGCGGGGTCCAGGGGCGGCCCTCGGCGTCGGAGATCTGTCCGCCGGCCTCGGTGACGAGCAGCGCCCCGGGCAGCAGGTCCGCGCGGGCGCCGGCGAACTGCCAGAAGGCGTCGATCCGGCCGGCGGCCACGTTCAGCAGGTGCAGGGTCGCGGGCACGGCGGTGCGGACGACGAGCGCGTCGAAAAGCATCGCGGTGATCGAGGAGCCGACGCGCCTCACGACCTTCTCGTCCTCGTCCGGCCGGGCCTGGCTGGTGGCCACGATGCTCAGGCCGAGGTCCGCGGTCTGGGAGACGCGCAGCGGCCGGCCGTCGAGGTGGGCGCCCGCGCCGGTGAGCGCGGTGTAGGTCTCGCCGGTCAACGGCAGGTGGACCGCGGTGAGCACCGGCTGGTTCTCACGCACGAGGGTGGCGGTCACGGCCCACTCCGGCAGGGCGTGCAGGTGGTTGACGTTGCCTTCGGCCGGATCCACGACCCACCATTCGCCGGGCGGCAGTGCCCCGCCGTCCAGTTCGTCCTCCACCCAGCCGGCGTCCGGGCGCAGGCGCGTGAGACGGGGGCGCAGGATGTCGAGGGCCGTGTCGTCGTTGGCGGCGAGCGCGCGCATCAGCTCTTCGCGGGTCTGGTAGCGGACCACCTCGCCGAAACGCTCGCGCAGCGCCGAACCGGCCGCGCGCACGGCGATCGCGGTCTGGCCGAGCAGGTCGGCGTCGGAGGCGGCGACGTCAGTGGTCTGAAGCGTTTCGGACATGGTGGTACTCCCGTGTGAGGAGGGGTGATGAGGCCGGTCGGGGCAAGCAGTGCGTTCCGTCTTGCGCTCTCGTCTCGAAGGTATAGAGCCCTTTGATTAACTTCAAATGCATGTCAAGCACGGATAGGATTACTCACATGCAATTGGATTTGAACCTGCTCGCCGCGCTCGACGCGCTACTGGAGGAGGGAAGTGTGGCCGGGGCGGCCGCGCGCCTGCACGTCACCGCCCCCGCGATGAGCCGGAGTCTGGGCCGGATCCGGCGCACGACCGGGGATCAGATCCTGGTGCGCACCGGCCGCACGATGACCCCGACGCCGTACGCGATCGCCGTCCGGGAACAGGTGCACGAGTTGCTGCACCAGGTCCAGGGGGTGCTGGCACCGAGCCGTGAACTCGATCTGGCAACGTTGGAGCGCACTTTCACCCTCCGCTGGCACGATTCCCTGGTCGCCTTGAGCGGCCCCACACTGCTCTCGGCCGTGCGCAAAGAGGCGCCGGGCGTGCGCTTGCGCTTCGTCGCGGAATCGAGCGTCGACACCCCCGAGTTGCGGCGCGGCGAGGTCGACCTGGAGGCGAACGCCAACCGCCCGAGCGCACCGGACATCCGTGCCGAGAACGTGGGCGAGAGCCGCCTCGTCATCGTCGTCAGGCAGGGGCACCCCCTCACCCGCGTCAGGACCGTCACCGCAAAGCGGTACGCCGCCGCTGAGCACGTCGCCGTCTCGCGACGTGGAAACCTCAGCAATGCCCTCGACGACGCCCTCGCGCGGCTCGGCCTCACCCGCCGCGTGGTGGCGACCGCGCCCACGGAAGCGGCCGCGCTGGAGTTCGCGCGCGGCTCCGATCTCCTGATCAGCGTCCCCGAAGCCACCACGCGGTCAGCGGTCGCCGACCTCGGCCTCGTCGTGCTCCCCCTCCCGCTCGAACTGCCGTCGGCACCGGTATACCTGTCGTGGCATCAGCGCTACGACACCGACCCCGCCCACGCCTGGCTGCGCGGGCTGGCGCGAACCGCGCTGGCCATGGGCGGAGCGTCGTAGTCGGCGCCGTGCGGCCGCTTCACCCATACGTCCACGCGACCACCTTGATGCCGCGCGGCCGGCCGCTGTGCGGACCCGCATTGACCCGCATCAGATCACCAGGCCCCGGCGGTAGGCATACACGACCAACCTGAACGCGGTCGCGAAGCCCGAGTTTGCCGAGAATGCAGGACACGAACGTCTTGACGGTCTCCTGGCTGCTGACGTCGGAGCAGATCGCCGCCGCGTTCGGCGACGTGCCGAGCGACCGCGCCGCCGCGTATCAATACACCTAGCCCCGCCGTGTACCCGTCACGGATGAAGTCGAGCACCGCCGCGCGTCCGGCGACCGGGCCGAGCACTCCCTGTCCGGGCATCGTGAAGGTCCAGGTGGTGTCTTCGGTCAGGACCGCTTCCAGCTCGGGCACATTCAGCTCGTCCAGGGCGTGGGCGTAGTTCGCCACCGCCTGCTGGAGTTCGGCGATCAGGAGACCACCGTCAGCACGATCTTGCCTTGGAGGTGGCCCTGTGCGGCTCGCGTGTGTGCGCTGCCCGCCTCGGGCAGCGGGTAGGTGCTGTCCACCCCGACCTGGAGCTTGCCCTCGTCGAACACGCGCCCGATCTCGGCGAGCTCGGGCCCGTTGGAACGCACCTGAATGTTCGAGACTGTGATGCCCAGACTCGCTGTCTCTTCCGGGTCGTACTGGGCGAAGAACACCGGAAGCATGGTGCCGCCGCGCTTGAGCACGGTCAGGAAGCGTGAGCTGTCCGGGCCACCGACGGTGTCGATCACCAGGTCGACACCGCTGACCACGTCCGCGGCCTGCGTCCTGGTGTAGTCGATGAACTCATCGGCGCCGAGCTTGCGCAGGAACTGCTCGTGCCGGCCCGAGGCCACCGCGATTACGTGTGCCCCCTTCCATTTCGCCAGCTGCACCGCGAAGTGGCCCACTCCACCGGCGGCCCCGTTGACCAGCACGGTCATCCCTGGCGTGATCGGCACCGGCTGGTGCACCTGGCCGGTGAAAGGAGACGGCACGTCGTGGCCGAGATCAACCAGGTACTGCCAGGCCGTAAGCACGGCCATCGGCGCCCCAGCCGCCTGCACGTGGTCGATACCGGCCGGCTTGTGAGCCAGGTCCGAAGCCGGCGCGGCCACATACTCGGCGTATGTCCGGCCGTCGAATCCGGGGAACCGCAGCATGCCGAAGACCTCGTCACCGACGGCGAACCCCAGCACGTCCGGAGCGACCGCCTGGACCACGCCCGACATGTCCGTTCCGGGGATCAGGGGGAACTCCAGCGCCGGCCTCATCTCGGCCGGCATGACCTTCATCCCCTCACGCAGATACCAGTCCGGCGGGTTGATGCCCGCCGCGTGCACCCGGACGAGCACCTCGCCCGGGCCGATCTCGGGAACCGGCACCTCGTCATACTGCAAAACTTCCGGCCCGCCCGCTTCGTGGAACTGGATCGCCTTCATCGCACCTGTCGCTTTCTTGGGGAAACGTTGCTCCTTCAGTCAAGGCCCAGGACGGCATGGCCGTCCAAGACCGGTTCGGCAACCTGATCATTCCGAAGCGGCATGACGCCTACGCTGGAAGGGTGAACGATCTCGGACAGGACCTGGAACTGCGGCTGGTGCGCTACTTCACCGTGGTGGCGGCGCACCAGCACTTCGGCCGGGCCGCCGCCGACTTGCACGTGGCCCAGCCGGCGCTGAGCCGCCAGATCCAACGGCTCGAGAAGTATCTCGGCGCACGACTGCTGGACCGCGACCCCAAGGGCACCCGGCTCACTCCGGCCGGCCAGAGGTTCCTCCCCCGTGCCCAAGCCCTGCTGCAGGCCGCCCGCCAGGCCGAGCTGGCCGTGCGTGAACTAGCCGAGACCGAACGAATCGCCATCGGCTACGTTGAAGACTTGGTGATCACTGCCGCCGTACGGGAACTGCGCCGCCGTTACCCGGACGCCGAGATCGCCACCCGGTACCTGAGCTGCCGCGACGTCGGGGCGCTGTCCGACAAGCGCGTCGACGCCCTGATCGCGCGGGCCCCGCTGCCGCTCGCCGCCGACGACGTGTTCACCACGCCGCTGTACGAGGAGCCCCGGATGCTCGTGGTCCCGCGCGGCCATCCCTTGGCCGACCGCACGTCGGTGACCGCGGAAGAACTGGCCGGCGAGGAGGCGGCGCCGTGCGCGTTCGAGACCGCGGACTGGACTTCCTACCGGATCCTCGGGGCCAGCGTGCCGCCGATCGAGAGCTACGAGGACAAGCTCGAACTCGTCGCGAGCGGCAGGGCGATCGCCGTGCTACCGGTCGGCGATCGGCGTAGCTCACTGCGTCCCAACCTCGTCACCGTCCCGGTCGAGGGCGCTCCCCCGAGCCAGGTGGTCCTGGTCAGCCGCAAGGGCGACCCGAATCCGATGATCAGGAATCTCCGGCTGGCGGCCAAGGCCGTCCTGACCGCCCCGGCAGCCTGACCGGGACCCGCTTGGCGCTGAACTGCCCCGAGCGGTGCTCACCCGCGCTGCTCCTGGGCGGCAGCGAGCTCGGCGCGAAGCGGACCTGGCTCCGGCGTCAGGGGCCTCACGGCTGACCCGGGCGCCGGATCGTCGTACGCCGCTCCTTCAGCGACAGCGGCTCAGCCTGTCCATCCGCGGTCTTCCTGACCTGCGCGTTGACCACCCTCGGCTTGATGAGACCGTTCGGCGCGTACCCGAGGATGTCGCACAGCGCGACCAGTGTGTCCATGCTCATCCGCTGGGGCGGCTACTTCACCAAGCGGTAGACCTGCTCACGCGACAGGCTCACGCCGCGTTCAGCCAGGAGCGGCACCAGGTCCGGGGTCTGGAACATCTGGTGCTCGGCCATCGTGGCCCGCAGGCAAACACATCATTGTTGCGTCCATACCGTTCGGTGCTGATCAGCTACGCAAGGGAGCCACGGGCATTCCCGCGTCAGGGTCCCCGAACAGCGGAGACGTCCGAGGCGAGGGGCTACGAACTGTTGCAGCTAATGCAATTCATCGCCGCCGACCCCCGCGCCGCTGAAGCCGGGTCTGCAGTCGCTCGAAGGCGAGCCGGCCTGCCTCCCTTACGACCAACTCGCCGTTTATGCGGGCTGCCACGCCTGTCTCAAAAAGGGCGCGCTCCGAGGCGGTGTGCAAGGTGGAGCAGATCTGCCAGGCGCAGCACGCGTCCGTCGAATCCGGGGAGCGGGACATGGAGCGGCTGAGTCCAGTCGGCGGGGATTGCATCCAGTCCGTAGTACGCCCCCGCGAGGCCTCCAGTCACTGCGGCGACCGTGTCCGTGTCACCGCCGAGGTCGATCGCCGCGCGTACCGCGTCTTCGAAGCTGTTGGTGGTGCGCAGGGCCCAGACGGCGGAGCCCAGGCAGGGCCAGACGGCACCGTTGAACTCGGTCGCCTGATCGGGATGCCAATCGGGCGCGAGGACTGTGGCGTAGCGGCCGCGGTGGTCGGGATGGACGAAGGCCAAGATGTCCGGGAGCGCGGTGAGAGGGTCGGTGTCCTCGAACGTGACGCGGATGAGTTCGTGGAAGATCGCGGTGCCTTCCCACGCCGCTTGGTCCCCATGGGTCAGGGCAGCGATTCGGCGGGCCGCGTCCATGGTGGCTTCTTGGCCGGCGGCCGCGAAGTAGACCGCAGAGGTCGCTGCCCGCATCAAGGAGCCGTTCCCCGCGGCTCGCTGATTGACCTGGAAATGGATCGCGGCGGCGAGATCCCAGGGCATGCCGTTGGTCAGGACGTCTTCGGTCTGCAAGCCGATGTCCTTCGGTTCTGATGCTGCCCACCGCTGGAAGCGGGCGAAGATGTCCGGCAGATCCAGTCCGCCCCGCTCCAACAGCGACTCCGCGAGCAGGACAGCCATCTGCGTGTCGTCAGTGGCCTCGCCGGGGTCCCAGCCACCGCCTCCGCACATCTCGCCACCGGCACCAGGCGCGGGAAACCGCGCGGAGAACGCTCCTTGGGGACCGAACTCGAAGGGGCCGCCCAGGGCGTCACCCACCGCTGAGCCGACGACCGCGCCAGCGGCCCGCTGAATCCCCGTCATTCGCACAGGTTATCTGTGCCATGCCCACGGCCGCGCGGACCTATTCCTTCTTCGGCTCCCCGAATGATCGGAGGCGAACGCGTCTCGTCTATGGAGGTGCGCCGCCTGAGACACCTTGGGTGTGTGACACCCGTACAGGGCACATAACGCCGTCCAGCGCTGTGGCGTCAGGGCGATGCGCGGTCCCGGCGACGATCTCAGGGAACGCCGGCGCCATCTCGGTGCCGCGCCTCGAACGCAGCACCCCCCCGGCCCGCTTCCACGGAGATCAGGGCCCCGAACCGGTCCTTCCTCCAGACCTCGCCGTGTCTCGTGAGACACGGCGGTGGGGGTGCTGGCTCGCTTTGGAGATGGACGAGACGGGCGTTCGTCGCATGTCCTTCTCATCCGTCCAGCGGATTGCTCTGATCGCTCGCAGGCCGGCTGTGAAGGGCCGTCAGCTGATCTGCTCGGCCAGGGCGAGGATGATGCCTGAGGGGCCGCGGAGGTAGCAGAGGCGGTAGATGTCCTTGTACTGGGCTACCTCGCCGATTAGTTCGGCGCCATGGGGGCGCAGGCGGGCGATGGTGTCGTCGATGTCGTCGACGGCGAACATGACCCGGTGCAGGCCCAGCGTGTTCGGCGGCGGGTTGTGCGATCCGTCGCCGATCGCCGCGGGGGTGTGGTACTGCGCGAGCTCCAGCTTGCCGTGGCCGTCCGGGGTCCGCATCATCGCGATGTCGCTGCGGACTCCGTCGAGTCCGACGGCCTGATCCGCGAAGAGGCCCTCGATCTGCGCCGTGCCTTCGACCTCCATGCCCAGTTCGGTGAAGAAGGCGACGGCGGCGTCCAGGTCTTCGACCACGATGCCGACGTTGTCCATCCGCTGAAGCGTCATGACGGTTCTCCCTCTGCGTTGCGCGGCCCTTTGAGGCCACCGGTATACCGAGGACGGAGCCAGCGGCCCGTTCTTGACACCCGTTACACGGGCTGAGTTCCGAAAGGCCCGCTTCTGGCCCCGCCCTGGGGTGCTCCAATCGTCGGACGAGACCCGCCCATACACGACACAAACAGTCGAGGAAGCCCTCTATCGGGCACCCGAATGAGACACCGGGAAGGTCCGGAGAACCGTCCCACTTGGGCTCGCGGCCCACCCCGGCCGCAGAGCAGGATCTGGCACGGGGGGGGGCGAACATGCCTTCTGTCGCCCACTTGGCGAAGTAGCCGTAGACCGTGTTCCAGTGCGGGAAGTCGTGCGGAAGGCTGATGGGGGGCCGGCCGAAGCGTGTGTGCCCGCGCCGCCGGTGGTCCCCTGCCCGGCCAAGAGGTCGCGCCCCGGGAGGACCGCCGCAGGGGGCCGGTGCCGGGGGTGGCGCAGGTGCGGGACCTTCACCGCCGCTACCAGCCGCACGTGCCGAATCCCCCCGCGGGTCAGCCGAGTTCGAGCGTGGTGACGCCGAACACGCGCTCATGGGCATGGTCGCGCACCGGACCGGTGTACATGCGGGCCGTCTCGAACGAGGCGTGGAATCCCGCCTCTTCGGCGAGGGCGAGGCCGGCCGCGTTCGGCTCGGGCACGTCGATGGCGACCTCGCGGCCGGTGACGTCGGCGACAAGGGCGGCGAACAGGGCTCGGGCGTCCTCGGCGGTGTTCGCGAAGAGGGGCCCGATGCGCAGGCTGTCGTGGCCGGGGCGGATCACGCCGTAGCCGACGAGCCGTTCGCCGTCATGGCGTACGAGGGTCCGGTGGCCGGGGCCGGTGAGCCACTCGGCGAGGAAGCGCGGGCGGTCGGCCGGATGGCAGGCGCTGTCGTAGGCGGTGATCCCGGCGAGGTCGGCGGGCCCGGCAGGCCGTACACCCCGGGCAGCCTCCCGCTCGGGGGCGATGCCGGTGAACCGGATGGTGCGGTGGGCGAGTTGGAAGCCGGACTGGCGGTAGTTGTCCTGCTGGGCGACGACTCCGTCGAGGCCGACGGTGCGGTTGCCCGCGTGGGCGAGGGCGGTCTTCCAGGTGGTGAGGCCGTGGCCGTGACCGCGCAGGTCGGGGCGGACGAGGTAACAGCCGAGGAAGGCGTAGTCGGGGCCGTGGTTGACGACGGAGATGGCTGACACCGGCTCCCCGTCGATCCGGCCGAGGAAGAACCCGTCGGGGTCCTGGGCGAAGAAGGCGGGCCCGTCGGACAGTCCGGGATTCCAGCCCTCCGCCGCCGCCCACCCGCTGATCACCGGCCAGTCGGCGAGGGTGGCCTGCGTGACGACGAGGTCGTGGGGGGCCGCAAAGGTCATCGGTGCGCTCCGTTTCCGTCGGGGTCGGACTGCCGTGGAGCATCCTTCCGGATCAACGGGGGCCGCGCCACGGGGAGATCGGCCGTTGCGTGCCGCAGGCCAGGGCCGGTCACGGCGCTCAGGAGCAGCGGCATCGAGGCGGGTGGCGAACACAGGGCCGCCGGGCCGACGCCCTCACCCCCCTGCTCGCCGACCCGGACCGGATGCGGGGCATCGGCCACGCGGCGCTGGACGTGTTGCGCGCCGAAGCACGGACCGACCCCGACCGGATCGCCACCGTCGGCTACGGCACCGGGGGCGCGATCGTGCTGGAACTCGGGCGCGACGGCGTCGATCTGCGCGCGATCGCGACGATCAACGCACTGGCCACGGGCCGACCGGGCGAGGCGGCGCGCATTCGCTGCCCGGTGTGGGCCGGGGTCGGGTCGGAAGACCCGACCATGCCGCCCGCGCAACGGGACGCGTTCACCGCCGAGATGCAGGCCGAGGGCGTCGACTGGCGCCTCGTGGTCTACGGCGGCGCCTTGCACGCCTTCCACCACCCGCCGGCAGACCAGACCGTGGTCCCCGGCGTCGGTTGCCACCCACGGCACGCGCAGCGAGCCTGGCGCGACGTCGTCGACCTGCTCGCCGAGTGCCTGCTCGTGACGGAGTGATCCGGTCGGCCACCGCGGTTCCGGGCCGCGCAGGCCGGTCGACCGCCACCGGCTCCGGTTCGCGGGGGCGCCCACGGGCCCCAAGGCCGTCGTACAGTCCTATGGTTGGCCGATGCGCGCACACCATATTGACCGCCCAGCCGATCTCGACGTGGTACGTGAGTCCTATGACCGGGTGGCCGACAACTACGCCCACATGGTGTCGACGACGGGATTCGGCGACATCCGCTGTCATCCGTGGCTCAAGGCATCGATCGACGCCTTCGCCGACACCGTGAGCGAGCTCGGGCCGGTCCTCGACGTCGGCTGCGGACCCGGAACGGTGACCGCCTACCTTGCCGAACGCGGACTCGACGTGTCCGGGGTGGATCTCTCTCCCCGCATGATCGAGGACGCGCGCCGTCTTCACCCGCAATGCCGCTTCGGTGTCGCCTCCGCCACCGACCTCGACCTTGGTGAGGCGTCCCTCGGCGGTGTGCTCGGATGGTGGTCGCTGTTCAACCTCCCCCGTGAGGTCCTTCCTCAGGTTCTCGCCCTGTTCGCGCGCGCGTTGAAGCCAGGCGGACACTTCCTCACCGCGACACACGTCGGCGACGAGGACGCGGTGCGCACCGAGGCCTACGGAGGTGTACCCGTTCGTTGGACGACACACAAATGGCGGCCGGAACAACTCGTGGACCTGATCGAGCAGGCTGGACTGCTCCCGGTCGCCGAACTCAGGCTCCCCGCGGATGAGCAGAGTGGGCCGGGAGTGGTCGTCATGGCCAAGCGACCCGTCGACCGCGACCGGAGCGGGCCCCTTCACGAACATGGCTGACTGGATCGACAGCCTGTGAACCTTACGGCGAGTCCCCACCGGGCCGGCGTCCGGTGGGGACTCGGGGGTGCCGGGTCAGTGGGTGCGGCCCGGGCGGTAGCGGCGGTACAGGACCGTGCCCGTGAGCAGGGACGCGGCGCCGCCGGCGACGAGGGGGGCCGTCAGGTCCGTCCCGGTGTGGGCCAGCGCCGCGGTCTGCGGGGCGGGGTGGCGCGGGGCGGGGTGGGTCTTGGCGTGGGCCGGGGGTTTCGGGGCCGGGGCATGGGGGTGGCGAGGGGTGCCGGGGTGGTCGCCGGGGCCGTTGACCGACTGGTTGCCCACGGCCGGGTTGCCCAGGCCCACCACGTTGACGCTGTTGCCGTTGACGTTCACCGGCAGGTGGACGGGGAGCTGGATGTCGTTGCCGGAGACGACACCCGGCGAGTCCTCCGTGCCGCCCTGGGCGGACGCCCCGCCGGAGGACGCCCCGCCGGACGAGGCCGAGCCGCCCTTCCCGGCGCCGCCGGTGTTCGCGCACGCGTTGCCCGCGGCCGGGTTGAGCAGCCCCACGACGTTCACGGTGTTGCCGCACACGTTCACCGGCACGTGCACCGGGAGCTGGATGCCGTTGCCGGAGATCAGCCCGGGCGAGCCGGCCGAGGCGCCCTCGGCCGCGGCACCGTCGGCCGCGAAGGCGGCGGACACCGGCAGCGCCATGGCCATCGCGCCGGACGCGGCGGCGACGGCGATCACACCGTTTCGGGTGGCCCGTCTCATAGGTTCCCTGCCTTCCAGACATCGTCGCGGGCACTCACCCGCACCTCTAGAAACGCAGATGAACCATCCGAGTTATGGCTTATCGGCCTTTCACCCCATCGAGTGGCAGGCTTATCGAACCTCCTGTAAAGCCTCTCAATGATCACCAACAGGTACGGAGGGCGCGAAGAGTACGGAACCGGGGTCCGCCCCGCTCGCCCGGAGGCGGGTCGTCCGGAGCCCGCTTATGGTGATCCGAGGGCGCCGTCCCCCGGTCCGTGGCGGGCGCCCCGGGAGGCGACCATGCTGGCCAAGCTGTCCCCACGGCCCGCCGTGCGGCGTTGCGCGGGTGCCGGAGCCCTCGCCCTGGCACTGCTCGGTGCCGGGCTGCCCGCGGCTGCCGCCGACCGGCCGCAGCCCGACCTGTCGCGCTTCTACCGGCAGAAGGTGGCCTGGGCCGCCTGCGCGGGCCCGGACATGCCGAAGGACCTCGAGTGCGCGAAGGTCACCGTGCCGCTCGACTACGCCCGCCCGCGCGCGGGCACCCTGGACGTGGCGCTGGCCCGCTATCGCGCCACGGGCACGCGGCACGGCTCGGTGCTGCTGAACTTCGGCGGCCCGGGCGGCGCGGGCATCAGTGCGCTGGCCGAGGAAGGCCGGCAGTTCATGGACCTGACCAACGGCTACGACGTGGTCACCTTCGACCCGCGCGGTGTCGGCCGCTCCTCCCCCGTCAGCTGTGGCGAAGGCGGCGGCGAGGCCTCCGCCGTGGTGAGCGGGACCACCGACACAGCCCGCCCGCAGGCGCTGCTCAAACAGTTGCGGCAGGTCGCCGACCAGTGCGCCCGGCACTCCGGGCCGGTGCTGCCCCACATCGGCACCGTGAACGCCTCCCGCGACCTGGACGTCATCCGTCAGGCGCTCGGCGACGAGAAGCTCAACTACCTCGGCTTCTCCTACGGAACGCGGCTCGGCGCGGTGTACGCGGCGCAGTTCCCGCACAAGGTCGGCCGGCTGGCCCTGGACGGCGTGGACACGCTGACCGAGCCGCTGTCCGAGCAGGGCGTCGCGGGCGCCGAGGGGCAGCAGACCGCGCTGAACGACTTCCTGGACTGGTGTACGACGGATGTCGCCTGTCCGTTCGGCAAGGACCGGCGTGCGGCCGGGGGCCAGGTCGTCGGGATCGTGCGTTCCCTCGACGAGAACCCGGTGCCGACTGATCTCGGCGGCTCGTTCTCCGGCCAGGACCTGGTGGGAGCCATCGGGCAGGCCCTCTACAGCAAGGACCTGTGGCCCTCGCTGGAGCGCGCGCTGGCCTCACTGGTCGAGGACGGCGACACCCGGGGCGTGCTGAACTTCTCCGCCGGCGGCATCGGCGTACCCCGGGAGCGGCACCGGAAGGACGGCGGTCTCGTCGACCCCGACGAGGTCCCGGCGGACAACCTGCCGGCCGCGCTGATGGCGATCAACTGCGCGGACGACCCGGACCGCCCCGCCGACGCCCGGATCACCAAGGATCTGAAGGAACTGCGGGCCGCGTACGAGGAGGCCTCACCGGTCTTCGGCCGCTACCGGCTCGCCCAGCTGCTGATGTGCTACGGCCGCCCCAAGGGCACGGACTTCATCCGTGACCGGGTCAAGGACGTCGACTCGGCGAAGCTGCTGCTCGTGGGGACGCGCGGCGACCCGGCGACGCCGTACCGGTGGACCGTGGAGACGGCCGAACGGCTCGGCCCGTCGGCCGTGGTCCTCGACAACAAGGGTGAGGGCCACACCGGCTACTCCTCCTCCACGTGTGTCCACCGCAAGATCAACGACTTCCTGCTCTACGGCTCCCTGCCCGCGAACGGCAGCTCCTGCCCGTCGGACGGGAAGAACTGGAGCGGCGGCACGGACCGCTCCGGCTGACGGCGCGGAGCTGACAGGCGCGGAGCTGACAGGCGCGGGAGCGGCATCATGCGCCGAAGGCGCGAACGCCACCAATTGATGACAGGAGTGGCGCAAGCGCGTGACAGGCCCGAATACGGCACAACCTTCCGGCAGCCCCGGCCGTCACACTGGGCAGGCGCGCTTCGGCCGCCGCACCGTGTATCTGACCACGACAGGGGGAGCCACCATGCGCATCCGCGCCGCCATCGCCGTACCCGCCGCCTCGGCCGCCGCGGCGGCCCTGCTGCTGACCGCGCCGCAGAGCCAGGCCGCCACCGGCCACGCCCAGCCCGCGCACTGCGCCGAGAAGGCACTGACGGTCCGGGCGAAGGCCATGGCCGCCGACCCGACCGTGGTGCGCGTGAGTGTCACCAATCGGGGCGCCCGTGCCTGCGTCGTCGACCGGGTGCCCACGGTGACCTTCGGGGACCTGGACGGGGCCGCGCTGCCGGTGCCGGAGGGCGGCACCGGTACCTACCGGCTCGCGGCGGGTGGCACGGCCCACGCGGACGTCCGGACCATCGGGGATCCGGCGGACCCCGAGGCCCGCCGGGTGGAGTCGCTCACCGTGGCCGCGTCGGCGGCGCACTGGGGCCGTTCCTTCACCGCCGCGCAGCTCGGCACCGGGAAGGAGGTCCTGGTGTGGGAACCGGTGACGACGTGGTGGCAGCGCACGGCGGCGGCCGCGGACCGGGCCATCGGCCTCAGCTGAGGGCCAGCTCCGGCGCGTAGAGGTCCAGCCATCGGGCGAGGTCCAGGGTGCGTTCCAGGCCGCGCCGGGCGACCTGGGTGCTGACCGGTGCGTCCCGTTCGGCGGCCTCCCGGAGCCGGTCCCGGTCGACCAGGTCGAAGACGCGGTGGGAGGGCCGGGAGAGCAGGTCCCGGGCCTGGTCCTGCAGGGCGCGGGCATAGCGTGGGTCCTGCGTCGACGGGTACGGGCTCTTGACCCGCTCGTACACCGACCGCGGCAGGACGTCCGCGGACGCCTCCCGCAGCAGGCTCTTCTCCCGGCCGTCGAAGGACTTCAGCGCCCACGGGGCGTTGTAGACGTACTCGACCAGCCGGTGGTCGCAGAACGGCACCCGGACCTCGAGGCCGACGGCCATGCTCATCCGGTCCTTGCGGTCGAGCAGGGCGCGGACGAAGCGGGTCAGGTGCAGGTGGCTGATCTGCCGCATGCGGTACTCGAAGTCGCTCTCGCCGTCCAGGCGGTCGATGCCGACGACGGCGGTGCGGTAGCCGTCGGCGACATAGCCCTGGAGGTCGAGGGACTTGGCGAGGTCGGCGCGCAGGATCTCGGTGTCGTCGCCGAAGTGGCGGCCGAACCGCACCAGCCAGGGGAAGGTGTCGGCGCGCCGCGCCTCCTCGTCGAAGAACTGCAGGTAGCCGCCGAAGACCTCGTCGGCGGACTCACCGGACAGGGCCACCGTGGATTTGTCCCGGATGGCGCGGAACAGCAGCAGGAGCGAGGCGTCCATGTCGCCGAAGCCGGCCGGCAGGTCGCGGGCGCGGACCACCTGCTCGCGCACGGCGGGGTCGGCGAGGGACTGCGCGTCGAGGACGATGTCCTGGTGGTCCGTGTCCGCGAGCCGGGCCACGTCGTGCACGAACGGGGTGTCGGGGGTGCCGCGGAGTTCGTCGGCGACGAAGTTGTCGGCCTGACCGACGAAGTCGACGGCGAAGCTGCGCACCTTCTCGCCGTGCTCGGCCAGTTGGCGGGCGGCCAGCGCGGTCATGGCCGAGGAGTCGAGGCCGCCGGAGAGCAGGGTGCAGCGCGGCACGTCGGCGATCAGCTGGCGGCGCACGATGTCGTCGAGGAGCGAGCGCACGGTGCCGATGGTGGTGTCACGGTCGTCGGTGTGCGGGCGGGTTTCGAGCCGCCAGTAGACGCGGGTGGCGAGGCCGGAGCGGTCGACGGTGACGACGGTGCCCGGTTCGATCTCCCGCATGCCGTCCCAGATCGCGTGTCCGGGCGTCTTGATCAGGACGAACAGCTCGCGCAGGCCGTCCAGCGAGACGCGGGGGCGGGCCAGCGGGTTGGCGAGGATCGCCTTGGGCTCGGAGCCGAACAGGACGCCGTCGGGGGTCGGGTAGTAGTAGAACGGCTTGATGCCCATGCGGTCGCGGATCATCACGAGCTTGTCGTGGCGGCCGTCCCACACGGCGAACGCGTACATGCCGTTGAGGCGTTCGGCGACCGCGTCACCCCATTCGAGGTAGCCGTGCAGGACGACCTCGGTGTCGGAGTCGGTGGTGAACCGGTGGCCGTGGCCTTCGAGTTCCCGGCGCAGCTCGGTGAAGTTGTACGCCTCGCCGGAGTACACCAGGGCGACGGCTCCGTCGGGGGTCACGAGGGACATCGGCTGCCGGCCGCCGGGCAGGTCGATGATGGCGAGCCGGCGGTGCCCCAGGGCGGCGGGACCCTCGGTCCAGACGCCGCGGTCGTCGGGGCCCCGGCAGGCCATCGTCTCGGTCATCGCATGCAATGTGGTGGCCTCGGTGGCCAGGTCGCGGTCGAAGGAGACCCATCCGGTGATGCCGCACATGCGCTACCTCCTGCCTCCGGCTCACCGCGGGGCCCTCACTCACCTGCGCTTTCGGGAAGGAGAGCGACCGAACGGAAAACCAGTTGTATCGAGCACC
The DNA here is from genome assembly GCF_056432605.1 of Streptomyces sp. NPDC045022. Classification (NCBI taxonomy): domain Bacteria; kingdom Bacillati; phylum Actinomycetota; class Actinomycetes; order Kitasatosporales; family Streptomycetaceae; genus Streptomyces; species Streptomyces sp. NPDC045022. Next base: position 696,368 of record NZ_JBWKIR010000001.1, on the reverse strand, counting down.
TATACGACGAGCCTCCGTCAGGCACCCGGCGGGGTCAACGCGGCCGTAACACGGACGGCGCGCGGGCCCCCACGGTTTCGGCCGTGTTTTGCTTGCGCGAAATCCGGTGAAGCCCATGCCGCCGGGGCGGTGCCGTCAGGAACCGGCCAGGGGCAAAAACTTCTCCAAGCGCCTCCGGTTCACGGCTTCCCGGTCACGAACCGGTCGAGCACCTCGGTCAGTTCGACAGGCTTCTCCACGGGCAGTTCGTGCCCCGCGTCCACTATGCGCACGACCGCGTCCGGGTAGGCCTTGGCCATCCGGAGCATCTGCCGCACCGGCAGCTGGGCGTCGTGGTAGCCGTGCACCATCAGGGTGGGCGTACGGATCTCACCGGCCCGGTCCAGGACGTCGAAGGCCCGCATCGCGCCGTACAGCGTCATGACGACCTCACGCGGGGTGCCGGCGGAGGCGCGGATGTGCTCGCGGATCTCCTCGCGCGGGTATCCGGGCGCGAAGGCCCGCTGGATGTTGGCGGCGACGAACAGCTTGAACGGCACCAGCGTGGAGGCCGCCATCAGCAGGCCCCTGCCGCGGCTGTACGTCATGCGGCCGATGGAGTTGACCAGCACCATCCGCTCCACCCGGTCGGGGTGGGCGAGGGCGATGGTCTGCGCGATCATGCCGCCCATGGAGTGGCCGATCAGCACGAACCGCTCGACCTCCAGGTGATCGAGCAGCGAGAGGACGTCCTCGGCGAGTGCCGCGATCGTGCGTACCCCGGCGCCGGTGCTGTCCCCGTGGCCGCGCAGGTCGAGGCGGATCACCCGCCGTCTGCCGGAGAAGTGCGCCAGCTGGTGGTCCCATCGGTGCCGGTTCGCGGTCCAGCCGTGGACGAACACGAGGGGCACGTCCTGTGCGTCGCGCGGGCCCTCGTCGTCGTACGTCAGGGCCGCTCCGTCGACTTCGAGCTGCGGCATGGGGCCTCCTGGGGCGCGGTACGGTCTGGTTACTGACGGGTACGGTAACCGGCCGCACGGCACCGCGTCACCGGCGCCCGCCCAGGAACACCCCCGGGCTTCCGGTACGGATTACCCCGAATGCCGTAGCGGCGAATCCGCCCTATCGTGCTGTTCATGGAGCACGCACTGAGTCCCGCTACCCTCGCCGAACTGCGGCGCCCGCGTCCCTACCCGGCGGTGTCCGTGCTGACCCCGACGCACCGCCGCGAACCCGAGAACGGCCAGGATCCGGTCCGGCTGCGCAATGTCGTGGCCGAGGCCCGCAAACGCCTGGAGTCCGACCCCGCCGTCACCCGCGACCGGCGCGCCGACGTCGAGGCACAACTCGACCGCGCGCTGGCCGAGGTGGACCTGACACACGCCGAGGACGGCCTGGTGATCTTCGCCGCCCCGGGCGAGCACCAGGTCTGGTCGCTGGGCCGCACCGTCCCGGAACGGGTCGTTCTCGCGGATACCTTCCTCACCCGCAACCTGGTCGCCGCACAGGCCGCCGAGCGCCCCTTCTGGGTGCTGTCGGTCTCCGCGGACCGCGTCACGCTGTGGAACGGCGGCCCGGACCGGGTCGTCGAGGACCGCTCCGGGGGCTTCCCGTTCATCCGCAACCGGGAGAACTTCGACGCCGAGCGCCAGATGCGCGTCGGCGATCTGCCGAGCACCTTCCGCGACGAGGGCACGCGGCAGTTCCTGCGGGAGGCGGACACCGCCATGGGCGCGGTCCTGCGCGAGCAGCCGCGCCCGCTGTACGTCACCGGTGAACAGGCCGCGCTCGCGCTGCTGGACGAGGCCGGCAGCGTGGCCAGGGCCGCCGTGCAGGTGCGCCGGGGCGGGCTCGCGCACGCCGACCCCGAGACCGTGTGGCAGGCCATCCGGCCCATTCTGGATGCGGAGACGACCAGGGACGCCACGTCCGTGGTCGGGGAACTGACCTCCGCGCGCGGCCACCGGACTTTCGCGGCCGGGCTGGACGAGCTGTGGCAGAGCGCCCGCGAGGGCCGGGTCCGGCTGCTCGCCGTGGAGGAGAACTTCCGCGCGACCGTCCGCGACCTCGGCGAGCATCTGATGCCGGCCGAGCCGGGCGATCTGGACGCCCACGACGACATCGTGGACGAGATCGTCGAGCAGTGCCTGGAGACCGGCGCCGAGGTGCGCTTCGTCCCCGACGGCACCCTGGGCGACGCCGACGGCATCGCGGCCGTACTGCGGTACTGAGCCCCGCCGAGGCCCTGCAGCCCCGGGGTAAGCGCTCTCCCGTCGGCGTACGCTACGCCGTGACTGTCGGCGGGAGGGAGCGGGCGCATGGGTGACCTGCTGGGTGTGGCGGTACTGGGTGCCGGCCACATGGGAGCCGACCACATACGACGTCTCGACCAGGTGGTCAGCGGCGCCCGAGTCGCGGCCGTGGCCGATCCCGATGTGGAGCGGGCGAAGCAGGCGGCGGCAGGCCTTCCCGGCGTGACGGTGCACGCCGATTGGCCCGCCGCTCTCGACGCGCCCGGCGTGCGGGCCGTGCTGATCGCCTCCCCCGGTCCCGCCCACGAGGAGGCGCTGCTCGCCTGCTTCGCCCGCGGGCTGCCGGTGCTGTGCGAGAAACCCATGGTGCCGGACTCCACCGGCGCACTGCGGGTCGTGGAGGCGGAGGCCCGGCTCGGTCGCCGGCTGGCGCAGATCGGCTTCATGCGCCGCTACGACGCCCAGTACCGGCGGCTGAAGGCCCTGCTGGACGGGGGAAGCCTCGGCCGGCCCCTGATGCTGCACTGCACCCACCGCAACGTCTCCTCCCCCGCCGGTTTCACCAGCGCCATGCTGATCAACAGCTCCGTCTCCCATGAGATCGACGCGGCCCGCTGGCTGCTCGGGCAGGAGCTGACGGCGGTGACCGTGCTGCGGCCCGGGCCTGCCGCGGGCGCCCCCGAGGGCCTGATCGATCCGCAGTTCGTCCTGTTCGAGACCGAGCGGGGCGCCCTCGTCGACGTCGAGGTCTTCGTCAACTGCGGCTTCGGCTACCAGGTGCGCTGCGAGGCCGTGTGCGAGGCGGGCAGCGCCCGGATCGGCGACGAGCACACCATGGTGGTCACGACCAGGGGCAGCGCCGCGGAGGAGGTGGCGCGGGACTACCTCGTGCGGTTCGCCGACGCCTACGACCGCGAGGTGCAGGCCTGGGTCGACGCCACCCGGCGCGGTGAGGTCACCGGCCCGGACGTCTGGGACGGCTACGCGGTGTCCGCCGTCGCCGAGGCGGGGGTCCGGGCCCTGGAGACGGGCGGCCGGGTAGCCGTCGATCTCGCCCCGCGCCCCGGCCTTCGGTAGCGGGGCGTGAGTGGTGCTTGGGGCCGCACCGTCACACCCCGCCGAAGAGGGCGCTCAGCCCCCGCTCCACCACCGCCGCCATGTCCTCCTGCCCGGCCGCCACCACCTCATAGGTACGCAGCAGGAAACGGCGCAACTCCGAGGCCTGGAACTGCAACAGGGCGAGGCCGTGGGGCGAGTGGAACTCCAGCACCGTCCGCGTGCGGTCGTACGGCCATATCTGCACGTCCCCGTGGCCGGCCGGGGCCCGCAGCCCCTGGTCGAGCAGGGAGCGCGCGAAGATCCAGCTGAGCTCCTCGCCGTCCAGGGCGGCCTCGGCGGGGAAGTCCACGAAGACGGCCAGCGGGTCGCCCGTCGTGTACCGAAGGGTGGCCGACACCGGGATCTCCCGGTCCTCGGCGGTGACGAGCCGGGCAAGGGCGGGTTGTTCGATACAGACGTCCATGCCTTTATGGAGTCCGTCGAGGCCCTGCACATGGCGTCAAATCCGGTCAGAGTTGGGCGGTTACCCGCCGATCGAGGGCCACATGGAACACACGAGCGTCGAACACGCGATTGAGCGCTACACGGAAGCCATCACCATGGCCCAACTCCCGTAGGATCCCTACGATTTGACCCTGCCGACGCGTACGTCATCCGTACCTGGGAATCGCTCCGGGAAGACTCTGGCATATGCCGGAAGCACCACCGTATCGTGTGTTGCCAAATCCCTTACGGGGCGTCGCGCGCTGTGCCACAGTCGTAACGGTCCCCCGTCCCCCTTGGCCGTATCACCCCCCATCGGAGTGCGTCATGCCGTCCCCAGTCTCCGCGGACCGCTCAGCCGCCCAGCCGCCCGGACGCGGCTCGGTCGAGGCGTTGATCACGCAGACGCGGCGACTCAAGGGCGACGTGGACGCCGTACGGCGGGACACCCGGAGCGACGGTGCGGACCCGGAGGAACGCTGGCAGCGCGCCCTGTACGACCTCGCGCTGCACCAGCTGAACGACCTGGACGCTCACTTGGCGCAGTTACGGGACGGCCCGGAGCCCGCTCCGGCGGTGTCCGCCGGCGCCCCGGTCGTGCGGCCGGCTCCGGCGGCCACCCCGCCGGGATCGCTGCTCAGCCGCGTCGGCAGCGCGGAGTGGAACCTGCTGACGGATGAGGCCACCTGGTCCGGTGAGCTGTACCAGATCCTCGGCCGCGACCCGGCCGGCCCCGCCCTCACCCTGGACGAACTGCCGTCCCTGGTCCTGGAGGAGGACCGGTCGAGGCTGACCACGATGGTGACGGACTGCCTGGTCGACGGCAAGCCGATCGACGGGGAGTTCCGCGTCGTACGGCCCGACGCCTCCCTGCGGACCGTGCACATGATGGGCGAGCCGGTGCTCGGCGCCGACGGCAGCACCGCCTCGATGTGGGCGGTACTGCGGGACGTCAGCCAACTGCGCCGCAGCCAGCGGACGGTGCGCGAGACCCGTGACTCGCTGCAGCACCGCCGCCGGCAGGAGCGGACCGAGCACCGGATCGCGGCCGAGCTGCAGGAGGCCGTGCTACCGCCATGGCGCGGCTCCCTGCGGCTCCCGCACCGGGAACCACCGGCCCTCGACCTCGCCGCCCACCACCTGCCGGCGGCGACGGGGACGCTCATCGGCGGAGACTGGTACGACGCGCTGGAGCTGTCCGACGGGCAGACCCTGCTCAGCGTCGGGGACCTCACCGGACAGGGCGTGGCCGTCGCCTCGGGCATGGCGATGCTGCTCGGCGCCGTCCGGGGCATGGCGATGACCGGCACAGCACCCGGTGAACTGCTCGCCCTGCTGAACCAGTTACTGGACGCCGCCGTGCAGCCCGCCCTGGGCAGCGCCGTCTGCTGCCGCTACCGGCCCGAGACCCGCACCCTGCTCTGGGCGCAGGCCGGACACCCCGCCCCGCTGCTGTACCGCGACGGGACGGGGCGCCGGCTGAACGCGCCGGGCGGCGTCCTGCTCGGTGCCACCTCGGGCGCCGTCTACGGGCAGGCCGAAGTGACCCTTCGGCCGGACGACCTCCTCCTGTTGCACACCGACGGACTGGCCTCAGGGCACAGCGGCTCGGCGGCCACGGACCGGCTGCTCGAACTCGCGCCGCGGTTCGGCGCGGCGCGCACCGCGCAGGACTGTGTACGGGCGGTCGTCGAGGAGTTCGGCGGGGCCGGGCGTGAGGACGAGGCGTGCGTACTCGTCGCCAAGGTCCACTGAGAAGACCCGGCGCACAGGCCCCTATGCCTGTGCGCTGTTGTCGCCCTTGCCCCTCGGCCTGGGCAGGGCGAGCCTGATCTCCTCCCGCAGTTCGTGGATCTTCGGGTAGCCGGAGTACTCCGCGGTCAGCCGGTACATCTGGCGCAGCCGGTCCCAGGTGCGACGGGAGGAGTTCGACCCCATCGACATCAGGGCCAGCCGTGCGTAGCGGTCGGCCTGTTCGGGGTCGTCGGCGATGAAGCAGGCCGACGCCATGGACAGATGGTCGAAGATCTTGGACCGCTCGCGTCCGTCCACGCGCAGGGCGAGTGCCTTGTCCGCGTAGTACTGGGCGGACGCGGCCGCACTCGGGTCGAACTCCGCCAGCGTGCGGTAGGCCAGGGCCTGCATGCCGTAGAGGTCCTCGTCCTTGAAGGTCTGCATCCAGTCCGGGGGTTCCACGTCGCGCCGGTCGGAGACGAAGAGGTCCTCCGCCCGGCCGAGCGTGCGGCGCATCGCCTGGCCCTTGCCCATCGACGCCTGCGCCCAGGCCTCGATGGTGTGGAACATCGCCTTCGTACGCGGTTGCAGGCGGTCGCCGGCGCCGGACTGGGCGAGCTTCATCAGGTCCAGCGCGTCGTCGGGCCGGCCGAGGTGCACCATCTGCCGGGCCGCCCGGGACAGCGCCTCGCCGGCGCGGGGCCGGTCGCCGCCCTCACGGGCGGCGTGGGCGGCGATGACGAAGTACTTCTGCGCCGTGGGTTCCAGGCCGACGTCGTGGGACATCCAGCCCGCGAGGACGGCGAGATTGGCGGCGACGCCCCACAGGCGCCGCTGGAGATGGGGTGGGTGGTGGTAGGCGAGCATGCCGCCCACCTCGTTCAGCTGACCCACGACCGCCTTGCGTTGCAGACCGCCGCCACGGGCCGCGTCCCAGGCGCGGAACACCTCGACCGAGCGCTCCAGTTCCTCGATCTCCTGCGATCCGATGGGGGCTGCCTCGTAGCGGTCGAACCCGGCGGGGTCGACATGCAGAGGGTCGTCGAGGACAGGGGCGTCGGCCTTGAGGGCCGGGTCGGCGTGCAGCCAGTCGTACATGGCGCTGCTGAGTGTGGATCCCGCGGCGAGCGCGGCACCCGCGCCCACCAAGCCGCGTCGGTTGAGCATGAGGTCCATTCCCGTGAATTCGGTGAGGACCGCGGCGGTCCGTTCGGGCGGCCACGGCACACCGTCGGGATGTTCCTCGATCCCGTCGCCCTGCCGCTTCCCTGCGCGCCCGTGCCGTACCAGACCGAGGTCCTCGATGGTCACGACACGGCCGAGACGCTCGGTGAACAGGGCCGCCAGCACCCTCGGCACGGGATCGCGCGGGATCTCGCCCGTGTCGATCCACCGCCGCACCCGGGAGGTGTCGGTCGCCAGCTGGGGGTGGCCCATGGCCGCCGCCTGCCGGTTGACCAGCCTCGCGAGTTCGCCCTTGGACCAGCCGGCCAGGCCGAACAGGTCCGCAAGGCGGGTGTTGGGTTGTCCGCTCACGTCAAGCCCCCAGGTTCTCGGCTGAGTTGACAGTAGCCCGGTGGAGGTTGCCGGGCGACTATTCGCCACGGTTCGCCAGGGTCCGCCAGATGGTGTGCCACTGGGCATCGGGTGTCAGGTAGGAAAGCGCCACCCCGGCCCGGTCGCCGCCATCGAACAAGACGGCGCGTGACGGCATATGACGGGCACACTCCCCAGGGTGTGCCCGGGCGACCGGGCTGGGTTGCGCGTGAGACTTACAGGCAGGCACCGCAGGCACACGAAGGGATCTGTTCTCCCATGTACGCAGCATCATCCTCCGTGTCCGCCCCGCCCCGGCCGCTGCGTCCCCGCCCCGCGGGCGGCGGGCCGTACCTCGATCCGGCGGCGCGGCCGGGCGGACCCGTGCTGGGCGCGGGCCGGCCCCGGCGGGTGCCGGGTCAACCCGGTACCCAACCGCTCAGCGGGCGACTCGACTTGTCCGGTCCACAGGGTGCGCAGCTGCGCACCGCGATCGCGTCGGTGCACCGGATCTGCCCGGAGTTCGCTCCGGTGCAGGTGCTGCGGCGCAGCGGACGGTCCGTCCTGCTCGTCGGGACGACGGGGCGCAGCACGGCCGTCGCCAAGTGTCTCCTGGACCACTCGCCCGCCTGGGCCGAGCGGATCCGCCACGAAATAGCCGCATACCGCTCGTTCGTCCGGCACCGGCCACCGGTTCGCGTGCCCAGGCTGATCGCGGCGGACCCGGACAACTGCACACTGGTCATCGAGCGGATGCCGGGCCGGGTGGCGGCGCTGCAGCGGCATCCGTTGGAGGCCCCGCCCCGCGCGGACATCCGGGCCGCGCTGGGTGCGATCTGCCGGCTGAACGCCTGGCGCCCCCCGGCCGGCACCTTCGACATGCCGCTGGACTACGCCGCCCGGCTCTCCCGGTACCACGAGCTGGGCCTGCTCACCGACCGGGACCTCGGGGACCTGCAGAAGCTGCTGCACGGCATCGCCCATGAGGTGGGCCGGCACGGCATGCTCCAGTTCTGTCACGGCGACGCCCTGCTCTCGAACATCCTGCTCTCACCGGCCGGTCCAGTGCTGGTGGACTGGGAGCACGCGGGCTGGTATCTGCCGGGGTACGACCTGGCGACGCTGTGGCTGGTCCTCGGGGACGCGCCGGTGGCCCGGCGGCAGATCAGTCAGATCGCCCAGTCGGCGGGCCCGGCCTCCCGGGACGCCTTCCTGGTGAACCTGATGCTCCTGCTCACCCGGGAGATCCGGACGTACGAGACGGCCGTGCAGCGTTCGATGCACGATACGGCCCCGGCGGCACCGGGTACGGCCCACCCGGGTGCCGCGCCGTCCGGCGAGGAACAGCGGCTGCTGCTCAGGCGGCTGCACGACGACTGCCAGATGGCCCGCAAGGCCGTCCGCGCGGCGGTCGGCACTCGCTGACGGGGACGAAGGTCCGCGGTGCGCCCAGAGCGGCGGCGCACCGCGGACCTTCGTGTGTGCAGGGCCCTTCGGACCCTTTGTACGCGTCGGGGCCGCACTGCTCACTGGTGTATGCCAGTGACGCCCCGCAGGCCCGCGCGCCGCCGCCGCGAAACTCGCCGAAATCCTCCGTGACATGGGAAATCACCGTCCTGAAGGCATCATTGACGGATCGTCGGCAAGCCGGTACCACTGACCCAGCTCGCCGCCGCACGCCCCGCCACGCCCGCGCGTCACAGGAGGCCGCATTGCGAGGTTCCGCCACCGACCCCACGTCCACACCCGGCCACAGACATCTGAGGCGCGCCGTCGGCCCGCTCGCCTGCGCCGCCCTGCTGCTGCCACTGCTCGGCGCGGCCCCCGCCCACAGCTCCACCGACTCCTCCGCCGCCCGGCTGCAGCACGCGTTCGCCACCGCCGCGGCCGACTACCACGTGCCGCAGGAGGTCCTGCTGGCTGTCTCCTACCTGCAGTCCCGCTGGGACCGGCACGGCGGCGCGCCCAGCGTGACCGGCGGCTACGGCCCGATGCACCTCACCGACGCCCGGACCGCGCTCGCCACCACGGAGCACTTCGCCGAGGGCGCGGAGGACGCCCGGGGCGACACCGCCCGGGCCGCCCTGCACCCTGATGTCGCGGAGCCGGCCGGCTCCGCGCTCCCGGCCCGCCTGAAGACGCTGCCGAAGGCGGCGGAGCTGACCGGCATCCCGGCCGAAGAGCTGCGCACCGATCCGGCGGCGAACGTGGCCGGCGGCGCCGCTCTGCTCGCCGCCGCGCAGAAGGAACTGGGCGAGCCGCTGAGCGCCGACCCGGCCGAGTGGTACGGCGCGGTGGCCCGCTTCTCCGGCGCCGATGACACGGCCACCGCCGCGGCCTACGCCGACGACGTCTTCGACGTCCTGCGCACGGGCGAGGAACGCACCACCGACGACGGCCAGCTGGTGGCCCTGGCCGCCCACCCGGATCTGACCGCCGACACCACCCAGCTGCGGCGGGCCGGCCTGCGTACCCTTCCCACGGACGACACCGAGTGCCCGAGGTCGGTGTCCTGCGAGTCGGTCCCGGCGCCCTACGCGCAGTTCGGGGACGACGACTACGGCAACCACGACCTCGGCGACCGCCCGGCCTCGCAGCGCATCAAGTACATCGTCATCCATGACACGGAGGGTGCCTGGGACGGGGTGCTCAACCTGATCCAGGACCCGACCTATGTGTCCTGGAACTACACCATCCGCTCCACCGACGGTCTCATCGCCCAGCATGTCAAGGCGAAGGACGTGGCCTGGCACGCGGGTAACTGGGACATCAACGCCCGGTCCGTCGGTATCGAGCACGAGGGCTTCCTCGCCGAGCCGGACGCCTGGTACACGGAGGCGATGTACCGGTCCTCGGCCCGGCTGGTGCGGTATCTGGCCGGCAAGTACGCCATCCCGCTGGACCGGCAGCACATCCTGGGCCACGACAACGTGCCCGGACCGACCACGTCCACCATCCCGGGCATGCACACGGACCCCGGCCCGTTCTGGGACTGGCGGCACTACTTCCAGCTGCTGGGCCATCCCTTCAAGCGCACGGCCGGCAAGACGGCCGGACTGCTGACGATCCTTCCGGACTACGCCGCGAACCGGCCCGTGTACACGGGCTGTACCACCAAGGGCGAGCCCTGCACGGCGCACGGTTCCAGCGAGGTGCGGCTGTACTCCGACCACGACGTGAACGCCCCGCTGATCAAGGACATCGGTCTGAAGACCGACCCGACCAACGGGGTGAACGATCTGTCGTCGCGGGTGTCCACCGGCCAGCAGTACGCGGTCGCCGACCGCTGGGGCGACTGGACGGCCATCTGGTACCTGGGACAGAAGGCCTGGTTCGAGAACCCGCGCGAGGAGCCGGCGGCGGTGCCCGCGAAGGGGCTGGTGGTGACCCCGAATGAGGGTCTGCCGAGCGTCCCCGTGTACGGCCGCGCCTACCCGGAGAAGGAGGCCTACCCGGCGGGCGTCCCCGCCCAGTCGGTGGTGCCGCTGCCGTACACGATCCCGGCCGGCCAGAAGTACGTGGTCGGTGACGAGGTGCCGGGCGAGTACTACTACGCGGTCACCTTCACCACCGACTCGCACCGGGTCGTGGTGGGCAAGGACCTGTACTACGAGATCCAGTACGGTCACCGGATCGCCTTCGTCCGTGCCGCGGACGTACACCTGGAAGGGTCGGCGCGCTAGCGGCGGGCGGTGGCTCAGCCCTGCTGGAAAAGCTCCGCCGGGAGCGGCTTCAGCAGGGCGTACAGGTCATCGGTGATGGGGCGGTCCCAGGCGGCGATGGTCACGAGGACGCCGTCGCTGCGGTCGAACTGCACACAGGAGATCCGGCTCTCGGACAGCTTCAGACGCCGCACGATGAGGAGGTTGTCGCCCTGGAGGACCGGGGTGTCCTCGGTTTCGACGACGGTGACCTCCTCGTCGTTCTCCAGTGCCAGCAGCAGCTGTCCCACCTCGAAGGGGACCTCTCCCTCGGCGACGTCGCGGGCCGGGGAGCCCTCCGGCAGATTGCCGATGATCATCGCGGGGCCGCGGCCGCCGAAGAGGTCGTAGCGCAGGAAGACGCCCTGGCAGGTGCCGTCGGGGGCGGGCAGCAGGCCCGCGCCGAGGTTGCCCGGCCAGTCGCCCGGGTCCATGGCCAGCACGTCGAAGTCGGGTCCGGCAGGAGTGGCGCTGCGGCGGCGGAGGAACGACATGCGGCCATGGTACGTGCCCGGGCTCCGGTGGGTGACCCGCGGGCGCCGGGCAGCGCACCGGCGGGCGGGCGCGGGAGCGGCTATCTGGATCATGCCGGGCTCGCGGGGCCTGGCATGATCCGAACGAACATGCCGGGCTCGCGGGGCCTGGCATGATCCGAACGAAGGGCCTAGCTCAGGGGGCAGCTGGAGAGCAGGGTGCCCGGGTCCGCGTCGGCCGGGCGGGCGACCGTGTGACCGGCGGGCGGCAGGCCATCTCCGCTGATCCACCGTTCCAGTGCCGTGAACGCCGAGCGGTGGCAGGGCACCATCGGGCGGAGCCGGCCGGGGAAGGCGTCGACCAGCGAGTCGGTGTGGGTGCCGTCCTCGATGCGGTAGTAGCGCAGCAGCCCGCCGCGCCCGGCCGCGTGGACCATGCGCGCGTAGACGTCGGAGTCCTCGCTGATCGGCAGCAGTGTGTCGAGGGTGCCCTGGAGGGTGATCAGGGGTTTGCCGATGCGTCCGGTGAGGGCGATGCGGCCGACGGCGCGGTGGACGGCGGCGGGGCGGGCCGGATAGTCGTAGTCGGCGTCGCAGGTGGGAGTGCCGGGGGCGCAGAACGGTGTGCCCGCCTCGGTGATGCCGTCGTAGCCGGGGTCGACTTCCTCGCGGTAGATGCGCTGGGTGAGATCCCAGTAGACCTTGTACTGGTACGGCCACAGGAACTCGGAGCCGGCCGGGAAGCCCGCGTGGTGCAGGGCCGCCTGGGCATCGGCGGCTCCGGGGCCGCCGGCGGCGTATGCGGGGTAGTGGCGCAGGGCGGCCGGCAGGAAGGTGAACGGGTTGGGGCCGTCGGAGCGCCAGAGCGTGCCTTCCCAGTCGACTCCGCCGTCGTACAGCTCGGGGTGGTTCTCGAGTTGCCAGCGCACCAGGTAGCCGCCGTTGGACAGGCCGGTGGCGATCGTGCGGGCCGGGGGCCGGTGGTAGCGCTGGGCGACCACGGCGCGGGCGGCGCCGGTGAGCTGGGTGAGACGGGTGTTCCATTCGGCGATGGCGTCGCCGGGCCGGTGGCCGTCGCGGTAGAAGGCGGTGCCGGTGTTGCCCTTGTCGGTGGCGGCGTAGGCGTAGCCGCGGGCGAGCACCCAGTCGGCTATGGCCCGGTCGTTCGCGTACTGCTCGCGGTTGCCGGGGGTTCCGGCGACCACCAGGCCGCCGGTCCAGTGGTCGGGCAGGCGGATGACGAACTGGGAGTCGTGGTTCCAGCCGTGGTCGGTGTTGGTGGTGGAGATGTCGGGGAAGTACCCGTCGATCTGGATGCCGGGAACGCCGCTGGGCGTGGGCAGGTTGGTCGGGGTGAGACCGGCGTAATCGGCCGGATCGGTGTGTCCGGAGGCCACGGTCCCGGCGGTGGTCAGTTCGTCCAGGCAGTCGGCCTGCTGGCGGGCGGCGCCCGGCACCCACAGCCGGGCGCCGCCGGCACAGTGCCCGGCCGGTGTCTCGGCGCCGGTGGGCGCCGCCGTGGCCGGGGTGACCAGGAGGGAACAGGCGGCGGCGAGCGACAGTGCGCCGAGCGCGGCGCGCCGTGTCGGCCGGCCGAGCGGTGACGTGCGGTGGGGGAGCATGCGGTTACCTCCGGCGGTTGGGGACGCGCTGGAGGTTAGGGCGCAGTGGTGGTGCCCGACATGTGTCTGGCCGCCATGATGGCGGCCCGTACAGCGTCGCCGGCCACCATGGCGACTGTCTCCTCTTATGGACCTCCCGTCAGGGGCAGCCGCTGTCGGCGAGGGTGTAGTAGCCGGTGGGTGACTCCTTCAGGGTGTGGGTGACGAACGTGTTGTACAGCCCCATGTTCTGGTGGGAGCCACTCGCGTAGGTGTATCCGCCGCTGGTGGTGGCCCGTCCCGCCTGCACATGGTCGTAGTTGCTCGCCGTCCAGCAGGAGGCGCTGCCTCCGTCTCCCGGGTCGGGGCCGCCCGGGTCGGAGGTGTCCAGGCCGAAGAAGCGGGCGATCCAGCGGCTGGAGCAGATCGAGTCCAGGAAGTACGGGGCGCCGGTGCTGCCGCACTGCTCGCTGCCGGTGCCCGGATCGACCGGGGTGCCGTGGCCGATGCCGGGGACGTGGTCGACCTCCACGGCGACCGTGCCGTCGGCGGCCAGGTACTGGTCCTGCCGAGTGGCGTCCGGCCCGATGGCCGTCGTACGCGTGGGGGTCTGGGACAGGCCGTGCAGGGCCGTCCACTGGTCGCGCAGTTCGGTGGCGTTCCGCGGTACGACGGTGGTGTCCTGGTCGCCGTACCAGATGGCCGTGCGCGGCCATGGCCCCGGGTACGACGGAGAGGCGTCGCGCACCCGCTGGGCCCACTGGGCCGGGCTCAGGTCGACGCCGGGGTTCATGCAGGTGTACGGGCTGTTGTCCTTGGTGCAGTCGTAGGGCAGGCCGGCGACGACCGCGCCGGCGGAGAAGACGTCGGGGTAGGTCGCGAGCATGACCGACGTCATGCCGCCGCCCGCGGACAGACCGGTGACGTAGACCCGTCGGGGGTCGGCGCCGTAGGCGGTGACGGCGTATCCGGCCATCTGCCGGATGGACAGGGCTTCGCCCTGGTCACGCCGGTTGTCGCTGCTCTGGAACCAGTTGAAGCACTTGCTCGGGTTGTTGGCGGTGGTCGTCTCGGCGAGCACCAGCAGGAACCCGTCGCTGTCGGCGAGTCGGGGCAGTCCGGAGTTGTCGGCGTAGACCTGGGCGCTCTGTGTGCATCCGTGCAGGGCGACCACCACCGGCGGGTGTGCCGGCAGGGAGGCGGGCCGGTAGACGTACATGGCCAGGGCGCCCGGGTTGGACCCGAAGCCGCTCACGGCGGTGAGGGCGGCGGAGGCCCGGGCGGCGGGGAGGGGGCCGGCGAGCGCGGTGCCGAGGACGACGGCGACGACGGCCAGGAGTCGGGTCAGGAGGCGGGCCCGACGGCGGCGGGGCGGCCGTCCCTGGGCGTCGGTTTCGGCGACCGGCTCGCGGTGCGCTCCGGGCGGCTTCCTGAACGGGTGCGGTGGCATGGCGGCTCCTTCGGTGGGCACACATGTCCCGGCCTCCCGCGCAGGGGTGGCGCCTGGAGCACCGGGCGTGGCGGAACCGTAGGTTCGGGCGTGTGCGGGCACCATGGCGCCGCGCACCACAGCCGTCGGGGCGTCAGTCCGCACCGGACGGATTGCCGGGCGCTGTGCGGTCTGCTAGGCCGAGTCGCCCGTGGAGATACCGGCCTTACTCCTGCGGCGGTGCGGGTGGCACCACCGCGACCGGGCTCGCCGCGTGCAGCAGTACGGCATGGGTGACCGAGCCCATCATGCGGGCCGGGGCGAGCAGTCGCCGCCGGTGCCGTCCGACGACGACCAGGTCGGCGTCCCTGGAGGCGGCGACGAGATGGCCGGCCGCGTCGCCGGGCAGCGCCTCGGCGTCGGCGCGGACCTCGGGGTGCCGCTTGCGGTGCGGGGCGAGGAAGCCCTCGGCCAGGGCGCGGGTCTCGTTCTCGACGGCGTCCTGGTCGATCGCGGGCGGCACCAGCTGGCCGGGGGCGGACCACGTCTGCACCGGCCACGGGTAGGCGGCGATCACCTGTACCCGGGCGTCGCGCAGGGCCGCCTCGGCGAACGCGAAGGCGAGGACGCCCTCGTCGGGGCTGTCGGCGTGCAGCCCGACGACCACCCGGGGCCCCGGCTCGGCGGGGCCGTCCCCGTGCACCTCGCGGCCGGGCGGGGGTACGACGACCACCGGGCACTCGGCGTCCCGCGCGGCGGCGATGCCGTTGGAGCCGAGCAGCAGGCCTACGAAGCCGCCGCGCCCCCGAGACCCGAGAACCAACAGCTGGGCTTCGGCGCCCAGTTCGGGCAGTACGGCGCCCGGCACGCCCTCCAGGGCGACGTACTCCACGGCCGGCCTCTCGGCGCGGTCCGCGAGCCGGGCACGCACCTCGTCGAGCACGGGATCGCCCTCCGCCCCGGGCGGCCCGGCCACCAGTACGTCGGCCTGGCCCCAGGCGGCGTACTGCCGTACGTGCACCACACGCAAAGGTGCCGCCCGGCGGCGGGCGGTGGCCAGGGCCCACTCCAGGGCCCGCATGCTGCCCTCGGAACCGTCGACCGCGGCGATGACCGGCGCACTGCTCATGCTTCCTCACCTCCGGAACACGACTTCCCCCTTGCTGGGGCCAGCCTCGCCCAAGCGGCGGCCCCGGCAGGGCGCTGCCGGTCGCGTGTCCGGAAATCGGGTCGGAACACCCCTCGCTCAGGTCAGGTCGAACTCGCCTTCCCTCGCGCCGGATACGAAGGCACCCCACTCCGCGGGGGTGAAGATCAGGGAAGGGCTTTCCGGCCGGCCGCTGTTGCGCATCGCGATGAAACCCTCGACAAAGGCGATCTGGACATCGCCCACGCCTCGGCTGCTGGACTGCCACTCGGCCTTGCTGAGGTCCAGCTCCGGCTTGTCCCAGCCCTTGAGCGGCTGCTGGATGGTGGTCTCGGCCACGTCCGTGCTCCTCCCGATTCGTCGTCCGCGGCCAGCCTAGCGACCGCTCACGACGGCCGACAGGCCACGCGGGAAGGACCTTCAGGAATCGGGGGGTTCGGACCCCACCAGCCACATGGAGAAGAACTGCGAGCCGCCGCCGTAGGCGTGTCCGAGCACCCTGCGGGCGCCGTCCACCTGGTGTTCCCCGGCCTGTCCGCGCACCTGGAGAGCCGCCTCGGCGAAGCGGATCATGCCGGAGGCGCCGATGGGATTGGTGGACAGCACACCGCCGGACATGTTGACGGGAAGGTCCCCGTCGAGTTCGGTCACCCCCGACTCGGTGAGCTTCCAGCCCTCGCCCTCCTCGGCGAAGCCGAGGTTCTCCAGCCACATGGGCTCGTACCAGGAGAACGGCACGTACATCTCGACGGCGTCGATGTCCCGGCGCGGATCGGCGATGCCGGCCTGCCGGTAGACGTCGGCGGCGCAGTCCTTGCCGGCCTGCGGGGAGACGAAGTCCTTGCCCGCGAAGAGGGTCGGTTCGCTGCGCATGGCGCCGCCGAGCAGCCAGGCGGGCGGCCGGGGTGCGCGGGCGGCGCCGGCCCGGTCGGTGAGGACCATGGCGCAGGCGCCGTCGGAGGACGGGCAGGTCTCGGAGTAGCGGATGGGGTCCCACAGCATGGGCGAGGCCTGGACCCTCTCCAGGGTGATGTCGTGTTCGTGCAGGTGGGCGTAGGGGTTCTTCAGTGCGTTGCGCCGGTCCTTGTAGGCGACGAGGGAGCCGACGGTGTCGGGGGCTCCGCTGCGCCGCATGTAGGCGCGCACGTGCGGGGCGAAGAAGCCGCCCGCCCCGGCGAGCAGCGGCTGCTGGAAGGGGATCGGCAGGGACAGGCCCCACATGGCGTTGGACTCGGACTGCTTTTCGAAGGCGAGGGTGAGGACCGTGCCGTGGACGCGGGCGGCGACCAGGTTGGCGGCGACGAGGGCGGTGGACCCGCCGACGGAGCCGGCGGTGTGCACCCGCAGCATGGGCTTGCCGACCGCGCCGAGGGCGTCGGCGAGGTACAGCTCGGGCATCATCACGCCCTCGAAGAAGTCGGGCGCCTTGCCGATGACGACGGCATCGATGTCGGCCCACGCCAACCCCGCGTCGGCCAGGGCGCGTTGTCCGGCCTCGCGGACGAGACCGGCGATCGACACGTCCCGGCGGGCGGCCACATGCCTGGTCTGGCCGATCCCTACGACGGCCACGGGCTCCTTGCTCATCGTGGATCCCCTTCGAGTACGGCGACCAGGTTCTGCTGCAGACAGGGTCCTGAGGTGGCGTGGGCGAGGGCACGGTCGGAGTCGCCGCGGTGGATGCGGGCGGCGGCCTCGCCGATGCGGACGAGTCCGGCGGCCATCACCGGGTTGGCGGCGAGGGCCCCGCCGGAGGGGTTGACGCGTACGCCGGCGCCGAGGCGGAGCGCCTTGCGCAGGACCACCTCCTGCGAGCTGAACGGAGCGTGCAACTCGGCCGTGTCGACGGGTCGTTCGAAGGCTCCGGCCCGTTCGGCGGCCAGCCGGGTGGAGGGCGAGTCGGTCAGATCGCGCACGCCGAGTCCGTGGGCCTCGATGCGGTGGTCGATCCCCCGGATCCAGGCGGGCCGCTCGCACAGTTCGCGGGCAAGCTCCCCCGCCGCCAGGATCACCGCGGCGGCACCGTCGCCGATGGGCGGGCAGTCGCCGGTGCGCAGGGGGCGTACGAGGTGGCCGCCCTGCGGGACCCTGCCCTTGAGCTGGGCGTGGGGGTTGGTGGTGGCGTCGGCCCTGCTGCGTGCGCCGACGGCGGCGAGCGCGCGTTCGTCGGTGTCGCCGGCGTCGATGAGGGCCTGCGCCTGGAGGGCGGCGAGGGCTACGGCGTCGGGCCACAGGGGAGCGACGTAGTACGGGTCGAGCTGCCGGGTCAGCACGTCCCGCACCGAGCCGGGTGAGCACTTGCCGTACGCGTAGACGAGCGCGGTGTCGGCATCACCGGTCAGCAGCTTGGTCCACGCCTCGTACAGCGCCCACGCGCCGTCCATCTCGACGTGTGACTCGGAGATCGGCGGCCAGGCGCCCACCCCGTCGAGGGCGAGGGTGAAGGAGAAGGCGCGGCCGGCGAGGTAGTCGCTGGAGCCGGAGCAGGTGAAGCCGATGTCGGCGGTCCTGAGACCGGTTCGGTCGAGGACCTCGTGCAGCACCGGCATGAGCATCTCGACCTCGGAGGACTCCTCGCTGGTGCGCCGGTGGCCGGTCTGGGCGAAGGCGACGACCGCGATGTCACGCGTCACAACAGCTCCTTGTAGGTGTCGTACTCCGCGTCGGGTTCGCCGGCCGGCCGGTAGTGGTCGGGATAGCGGGCGCCCTCGGTCCACACCGGTTCGACCCGCAGGCCCATCCGCACCCGGTCGTAGGGGATGCCGCCGATCCGGGCGTGCAGGGCGAGGTCGGCGCCGTCGAGTGCGATGTGGGCGTAGACGTAGGGGACCTCGATGTCGAGGTTCTTCGCCTTGATGTTGACGATGCAGAAGGTGGTCACCGTGCCGCGCGGACCCACCTCGACCTGTTCTGCTGTGGCGACACCACATGTGGGGCACGCACCCCTCGGCGGTACGTACACCTTGCGGCAGGAGGGGCAGCGCTCGCCGACGGTCCGCTGTCCGGCGAGGGCCTCGATGTAGGCGGACTGGGCCCGGCCGGGTGAGTAGGTGTAGTCGAGACGGGCGGCGGCGACGATGCCGGTGACCGGGTCCGCGAACTCGCCGGTGTGACCGGCCGGGCTCTCCGGGTCGCCGTCGTACGGCTCGAAGCAGGCGATGTCGGTGATGGCTCCCGTGCGGTCCCCGGCCCAGCGGACACGTACCCGCATGCCGGTGTGCACGGTGTCGGGGCCCGGGACGTCGAGGGCGTGCAGCAGGGCGGTGTCGGCGCCGTCGAGCCGGACCAGTGCCCAGGCGAAGGGGGTGGCGAGGGGCTGGCCGCGGCGGGGCTCGTGGTTCCAGGCCCAGGTGGTGACCGTGCCGGTGGGGGCGACCTCCACCAGGTCGCGGATCTCGTCGGCAGTGACGGGGTCGTACTCGACGGGCGGGACGAGAACGCGGCCGTCGGTGGTCTTCACGCCGAGGACGACGCGTTCACGCAGGCCGGTGAGGAAGGCGCTCTGGACGGGGCCGAGGGAGCGGGTGAAGGGGAACTCGACGACGAGTGGTGCTTTGAGGACTTCGGGCATGGCAGCTCCTCGGGTCAGGCGCGCTTGTAGACGGGGGGCCGTTTCTCCGCGAACGCGCGGGCGCCCTCCCTGGCGTCGGCGGTGTCGAAGACCGGCCAGCCGCGGGCGAGTTCGGCGGCGAGCCCCTCGGTCTCCGTCATCTCGGCGGTCTCGTACACGGACGCCTTGACGGCCTCGACGGCGAGCGGCCCGCAGGCGTTGATCTGTTCGGCGATCTCCAACGCCTTGGCGAGCGCTGTCCCGTCGGGCACGACATGCCCGATGAGGCCGATGCCGGCGGCCTCCTGGGCGCTGTACGGCCGGCCGGTCAGCAGCATCTCCAGGGCGTGGGCGCGTGGGATCTGGCGTTGCAGCCGGACGGTGGAGCCGCCGATCGGGAACAGCCCACGCCTGACCTCGAACAGTCCGAAGGTCGCGGACTCGCCGGCGACCCGGATGTCGGTGCCCTGGAGGATCTCGGTGCCGCCCGCGACGCAGTACCCCTCGACGGCGGCGATCACCGGTTTGCGCGGGCGGTGGTGGCGCAGCATCGCCTTCCAGTGCAGGTCGGGGTCGGCCTTGAGCCGGTCGCGGTAGTGCTCCCCCTGCATGCCGTTCCCGGCCAGTGCCTTGAGGTCCATTCCGGCGCAGAAGGCGCCGCCGGTCCCGGTGAGCACGATGGAGCGGATCGCGTCGTCCGCGTCGGCCTCGAGCCAGCCGTCGTACAGGCCGACGAGCATCGGGAGCGAGAGCGCGTTCCTGGCGTCGGGCCTGTTGAGCGTGAGTACCAGTGTGGCACCCTCGCGCCGCACGGTGAGGTGTTCCGTCCCACCCATGGGCCATCTCCCCTCGGTAAGAACGAGAACAGGTTGCAGGAGGCGGCGGGGCACTTCAAGGGTTTTCTGACAGTCAGTCAGATTTGTTGGTGCGGTCCCTTCACAGTTGCTTTCCCCTTTGCTCTGATGACCGGCGAACCCACGGATGCGCCTTTCTTCGTCCGGACTGCCGGGGTCAGGAGGAGCGGTGGAGTACAACCTTGCCGATCTGTTCGAGTCGGTCGTCGACGCGGTCCCGGACCGCGAGGCGCTCGTGTACCTCGACCACCCCGGCACGGGCGCGGAGCGCCGGCTGACGTACGCCGGGCTGGACGCCGCCGCCAACCGCATCGCGCACCATCTGATCGACAGCGGCGTACGACCCGGTGAGCACCTCGGCCTTCACCTGTACAACGGGGTCGAGTACCTGCAGACGGTACTGGGCTGCCTGAAGGCCAGGGTCGTCCCGGTCAACGTCAACTACCGCTATGTCGAAGAGGAGTTGGTGTACCTCTACCGGGACGCGGATCTCGTCGCGCTGGCCTTCGAGGCGGAGTTCGAGGACCGGGTGGCGGGGGCGCTGCCGCGTGCGCCGGGACTTCGGCATCTGCTGCGGGTGGGCGCGGGCCCGGCACGGGCGCCCGGGGCGGTGCCGTTCGCCGACGCGGAGGCCGCCGGGTCACCCGAGCGCGGCTTCCCGGCACGGTCGGGGGACGACCAGTTCATCATCTACACCGGTGGCACGACGGGCATGCCCAAGGGCGTGATGTGGCGCCAGGAGGACCTGTTCTTCGCGGGGCTCGGGGGCGGGGCGCCGACCGGGGAACCGGTGAAGGCGCCGGAAGAACTGGCCGAGCGGGTCGCCGCGGGCGGTGCCGGGATCACCTTCTTCCCCACTCCCCCGCTGATGCACGGCACCTCGACCCTCACCGCGTTCATCGGTTTCCACCTCGGCCAACGCGTCGTTCTGCACCGCAAGTTCAGCCCGGAGGAGGTGCTGCGGACCGTCGAACGGGAGAAGGTCACCAGCATGTCGCTGGTCGGCGACGCGATGCTCCGGCCGCTGATCGACGCCCTGAACGGGCCGATGAGGGGCACCGACTGCTCGGCCCTGTTCAGCATCTCCTCGTCGGGCGCGATCATGTCGGAGACGGTGCGCAGGCAGCTGCGCGAGCTGGTCCCGAACGCGATGCTGCTGAACAACTACGGTTCCTCCGAGTCCGGTTTCAACGGGACGGCGACCGACGACTCCGGACCCGAGCGCGGCTTCCGCATCCGGGTCAACTCCCGTACCCGGGTGGTGGATCCGACGACGCACGAGCCGGTCGCCGGCGGAGAGATCGGCCGGGTCGCCCAGTGCGGCCATGTCCCGCTCGGCTACTACAACGACCCGCGCAAGACCGCCGAGACCTTCTTCGAGAGGGACGGGCAGCGCTGGGTGCTGCTGGGTGACATGGCGACAGTCGACGAGGACGGCGTGGTCACCGTCCTCGGCCGGGGCTCCCAGTGCATCAACACGGGTGGCGAGAAGGTCTATCCGGAGGAGGTCGAGCAGGCGCTCAAGGCACATCCGGACGTCTACGACGCGCTGGTGGCGGGCGTGCCGGACGCCACGTGGGGCAGCCATGTGGCGGCCGTGGTGCAGTTGCGCGAGGGAGCGCCGCACCCGTCGCTGGCCGATATCCAGAGCCACTGCCGTACCCGGCTGGCCGGTTACAAGGTCCCCCGCCAGCTGGTGATCACGGACGCCGTCCAGCGGTCCCCCAGCGGCAAGGCCGACTACCGGTGGGCACGGGAGGTGGCGGTGGCGGCGGATCACCGGTAGTCGGAGCCCCGAAGGCCCGGCATGCCGCAAGCCGGGTCCGCCGTGGGCCGGGGCCACCGCAGGCCCGCGACGCGAGCGGACGCCTCCTCCTGCCGCCCCTGCAGGGATGTGGCGACATGCCCGCGGTAAAGGCCTGTTTCCGCATGTCGCTCCCCGCTTGCAGCTGCTCTAGTAGGCAGGCAGTAATCCACATGTTCCCGACTAAAGGATCCTGTGATGTCACTGCGCCGCTCACTCTTCACCCTCACCGCCACGGCAGGCTTGGCAATGTCCGCGGCGCTCGCCACACCAGCCGCGGCGGCAGTAGCCGCCACCCCGGCGGCTCCGAAGTCGGTCAACGCGTACCAGGACTGCCCGGTCGGCTGGTTCTGCGTCTGGGAGGACGCGGGTGGATGGGGCCGGATGGCGCGCTTCCAGCTGGGCTCCGACGACCTCCGCGACTTCAACCTGAACGACCAGATCTCCTCTGTGTGGAACAGGACCGGCAAGACTTTCTGCACGTGGCTGAACATCAACCGTGACGGCGCCACGTGGCCGGTAGGGAACTGGCAGGGAAACACCTCCCAGTACAACAGAAACGACAACATCAGTTCCCTGTGGGTAGGAACATGCTGATCACTTCGCCTGGACTCGAGTCCGGTGGGACTGGAGCCTGCCGCGGACGCCCCGGTCTGGGCGATGAGTGAGTTCCGGGACCGGTTCATGGCGGCGTACGGGCCACGGCGGGACTGACCACGGCCACCGAAGCTCCCCGGCGCTCACCGGGGCTCACTCGTCGAGGAACTCCTCCACCACGGCGAGGAACTCCTCCGGCCGGGTCTCGTGCACCAAGTGCCCGGCCTCGAGGGTCACCAGCCGGGCGTCCGGTATCGACTCGGCCAGCTGGGCGACCTGGTCCTGCGGGATGAGGCTGGTGGGGCCGCCCCCGATGACCAGCGTGGGCATGGTGATCCGGTCCATGTGGTCCCACCACACAGGATCGGGCGCGTTACGCTGCCGATCGGCGGCCCGCACCATCGCCCAGTCGAACGGCAGCTCCCCGTCGGGCCGTTCGGCGGGCGGCCGGGGCGGGTCCAGCGGCACCGGCGCGCACACGTCCTCCAGCACCAGGCGTCGTACGGCACCGGGATGCCGCTGCGCGAGGAGATACGCGACGAGGCCTCCCAGCGAATGCCCCACGACGTCGGCGCCGGTGAGTCCGAGGGCGGCCAGCAGGGCATGGACGTCCTCGCTCATCGTCTCGGCCGAGTAGTCGTCCCCGGGCCAGTCGCTGTGTCCGTGGCCGCGCAGGTCCGGGGCGTACACCCGGCGGGGCCGGGGTGGCGCCGCGAGGCGTTCGGCGATCGGTGTCCAGTCCGCGCCATCGGCGCCCCGGCAGTGCAACAGCAGCACGGCCGGGGCGTCCGCCGGGCCCCATGTGCGGCAGGCCAGGGTGATTCCGTTCGCCTCGACGGTGTGCAGCGCCGCGGTGTCCATGTCCGGCACGCTAGCCGAGCGGTCCGGTGCGGGGCGGTCTAATCCGCCGACGGCTGAGCGGTGCCCGTGGACCGGTCGAGAAAGGCACGCGTACGGCCCAGGAACCATTCCGGGTCGTCCAGCCAGGGGTAGTGGCCGGCGCCGGGCTGGACGGCGGACTCGGCGTTCGGGAAGGCCTGCGCGACACGGCGCGCGAGGCCGGGGCGGGGGCCGCCGTCGAGTTCGCCCGCGTACACGAGGACGGGGGCGGTCAGGGTGGCGAGCGCGGCACGGGTCGCGTCCGGGGTGAACGCGCCGTCGGCGAAGTAGCACTCCCCCGCCTCGTCGTTGGTCTGCTGCAGTTCGGCGTCCGTGTGCGCCCGGGCGGCGTCGTCCCAGCGGCCGTGGAAGAACGGCAGGAACACGTCGTCGAAGTCGGCGTCCCCCGCGAGCCAGGCCCGGAAGGCGGGGAAGGCGTCCTCGAACCACGGCTCGCGCGTGCGCAGCCCGGCCGCCGCCAGCCGGTCCTCGGCCGTCGCCCGCAGGCCCAGAGCGGACGGGTTGGGGGTGATCAGCAGGAGCCGTCGTATCCGGTGCGGGTGGCGGGCCGCGTAGAGCATCGCCAGGGCGGCGCCCGCCGAGTGGGCGAGCAGATCCATGTGCTCCAGGCCCATGTGGGCGCGCCATAGCTCCACGTCCTCGACCATCCGGTCGCAGCGGTACGTCGCCGGGTCCGCCGGTACCGCGGAGTCGCCGGTGCCCCGCAGGTCGAGCAGGGCCAGCCGGCGGTGCGCGGTCAGTCCACCCAGGTCCCCGAGGTAGGCGGAGGCGCGCATGGGACCGCCGGGCAGGACGGCGAGGGGTTCGCCCTCACCCCGCAGGTGGTAGGCGAGCCGGGTGCCGTCGGCTGCTGTGAAGGTCGGCATGTTGCTGATCATGAGGGTCGACCCCACCGGCAGGCAACGCCTTTCCGCACGCACGATGAGGGGCCCGGGCGCCGGTGCTTCCGTTCCCAGGGCGCCGGCGCAGGGAAAGTCGCCGCCGCCCTCTTGCCTCAGGGCAGGGTGGCCTGAATTACTGGCCCCGACAGATCGACCGAATGATCGGTCGCCCGAAATGTGAGGCCGGCAAGGGAGACGTCTCGATGGCGGATGCGACGGATCTGCTCGACGCGGGCGAGCGGCTCGGGCCCGAGGAGCTACGGGCGCTTCAGCTCGAGCGACTGCGTGCCTCGCTGCGGCACGCCTATGACCACGTGCCGTTCTACCGGGAGTCGTTCGACAAGGCCGGCGTCCGCCCGGAGGACTGCCGTTCGCTCGCGGATCTGGCGCATTTCCCGTTCACGACCAAGGCCGACCTGCGGGAGAACTACCCGTACGGCATGTTCGCCGTGCCCCGCGAGCGGATCCGCCGGCTGCACGCCTCCAGCGGCACCACGGGACGCCCCACGGTGGTCGGCTATACGGACAACGACCTTTCCATGTGGGCCGACATGGTGGCGCGGTCGATCCGTGCAGCCGGCGGGCGGCCCGGTGACATCGTGCATGTGGCGTACGGCTATGGGCTGTTCACCGGGGGTCTGGGCGCCCACTATGGTGCCGAACGCCTGGGCTGTACGGTCGTCCCGGCCTCCGGCGGTATGACGGCGCGGCAGGTGCAGCTGGTCCGGGATCTCGAACCGGCCGTCATCATGGTGACTCCCTCCTACATGCTGACGCTGCTGGACGAGTTCGAACGGCAGGGCGTGGATCCGCGCGGCACCTCGTTGCGGGTGGGTGTCTTCGGGGCCGAGCCCTGGACCGAGCAGATGCGGCGTGAGATCGAGGAGCGGTTCGCGATCGACGCCGTCGACATCTACGGCCTGTCCGAGGTGATCGGTCCGGGTGTGGCCCAGGAGTGTCTGGAGACCAAGGACGGGCTGACCGTGTGGGAGGACCACTTCTATCCGGAGGTGGTCGATCCGATCACGGGCGAGGTGCTGCCGGAGGGCGAGCGGGGCGAGCTGGTGTTCACCTCGCTGACCAAGGAGGCCATGCCGATCGTCCGGTACCGGACCCGTGATCTGACCCGGCTGCTGCCCGGCACGGCCCGGGTCTTCCGGCGGATGGAGAAGGTCACCGGCCGCAGTGACGACATGGTGATCCTGCGCGGGGTCAACCTGTTCCCCACCCAGATCGAGGAGATCGTGCTGCGTACGCCCGGCGTGGCGCCGCACTTCCAGCTGCGTCTCACCCGGGAGGGCCGTCTGGACGCGCTGACCGTCCGGGCCGAGGCCCGCCCGGGCGCGACACCCGAGGTACGCCAGGAGGCGTCCCGGTCCATCGTCGCGGCCGTGAAGGACGGCATCGGCGTGTCCGTCGACGTGGAGATCGTGGAGCCGGAGTCGCTGGAACGCTCGGTGGGCAAGATCCGCCGGATCGTGGACCTGCGTCCGCGTTAGCACGCAAGGCGCCGGGCCGGACGCCTTCCTGGCCGTCGGACACGCGGTGCTGTTCGAGACCGATCCGGGCCGGGCCCGCGCCCTGGCACGCGCCGGGGACGGGCCACGCCCTGGCGCACGAGCATCTGCGCGGCTACCTCGAAATCCCGTACAACCTGGTCAAGTTCCGCCGGCTCGGATACACGGACGACGACCTCTCCGGCGGCGGCAGCGACCGTTTCGTGGCCGACCTGGTGTACTGGGGTGACCCGGACACGGTCGTCCGCAAGCCGCACGGCCATGTGGCCGCGGGCGCCGACCACGTGGCCGTGCAGGTGATCGGCGTCGAACCGGGCGAATCCGCGCTGCCGCACTGGCGGTTGCCGACCGACGCGCTGTCGCCGGCGAAGAACCCGGTCAGCCGCTGAAGCGGTCCCGCAGCTCGCGCTTGAGGATCTTCCCGCTGGCGTTGCGCGGCAGAGCGTCCACGAACAGCACCCGCTTGGGGGCCTTGAAGGCCGGGAGATTCTCCTTCACGTGGGCGATCAGCTGATCCTCCGTCACCTCGCCGCACGGGACGACGGCCGCTGTGACCACCTCGATCCACCGCTCGTCCGGCAGGCCGAACACAGCGGCCTCGGCCACCGCCTCGTGGGTGTACAGGGCGTCCTCGATCTGACGGGAAGCGACCAGCACCCCGCCGGAGTTGATGACGTCCTTCACCCGGTCGACGATGGTGAAGTAACCGTCGGCGTCGCGCACCGCGAGGTCGCCCGAGCGGAACCAGCCGTCCCGGAACGCCTCGGCGGTCTCCTCGGGCTTGTCCCAGTAGCCCTCGCACAACTGCGGTGAACGGTAGACGATCTCGCCCGGCGTGCCGTCGGGGACGTTCTCCCCCGCGTCGTCCACGACGCGGGCGTCCACGAACAGGACGGTCCGGCCGCAGGAGTCCAGCCGGCCCGCGTGTTCGTCGGGGCCGAGCACGGTGGCGAGCGGGCCGATCTCGCTCTGGCCGAAGCAGTTGTAGAAGGCCAGCCCCGGCAGGCGTTCCCGCAGCCGCTCCAGCACCGGCACGGGCATGACGGACGCGCCGTAGTACGCCTTGCGCAGACCGCCGAGATCGCGGGTGGCGAAGTCGGGCCGGTTCGCCAGGCCGATCCACACCGTGGGCGGCGCGAACAGGCTGTCCACGCGGCCCGCTTCGATGAGATCGAAGAGCCGGTCCCCGTCCGGCGCGTCCAGGACGATGTTGGTCGCGCCGACCGCGAGGTAGGGCAGCAGGAACACGTGCAGCTGCGCGGAGTGGTACAGCGGCAGCGCGTGCACCGGCTGGTCTCCGGCGCTCAGGTCGAGGGCCGTGATCGCGCTCAGGTACTCGTGCACCAGGGCCCGGTGGGTCATCATCGCGCCCTTGGGCAGGGCGGTCGTGCCGGAGGTGTACAACAGCTGCACCAGGTCCTCGGTGCGGGGCTCGGGCCCGTCGTACGGCGGTGTGTCCGGCAGCCGGGTCAGGAGCGAGTCCTCCGCATCCCGCAGCGGCAACACCCGTACGTCTTTCGGAAGTCGTCCGGCCAGGCCGGGATCGGCGAGGACCAGCGTGCTGCCCGACTGGCCGACGAGGTACGCCAGGTCGTCCCCGGTGAGGTTCTGGTTGACCGGCACATGGACCAGACCCGCGCGGGCGCAGGCCAGGAACCCGATCAGGTAGGCGTCGGAGTTGTGGCCGTAGGCGCCGACCCGGTCGCCCGGCGTGAGCCCCTGCGCACGCAGGAGCGCGGCCGCGCGGGAGACGGCGTCGTCGAGTTCCTCGTACGTCCATCTGCGGCCGCCGTACTCCACCGCGACGCGCGCCGGGGTGCGCCGGGCGCTGCGCCGTAGGACCCCGTCGACCGTGCTGCCGTGTCCCTGCATCATGACAGCCGATCCTCGGGCCGCCGGACGTGCCGGTCAAGCACCCGGGGCCGCCGTCATACCGGCCGGGTGCGCCCCTCCCAGTAGGGGTCGCGCAGCCGCCTCTTGTAGAGCTTGCCGTTGGGGTCGCGGGGCATCTCGGTGACGAAGTCGACGCTTCGGGGCCGTTTGTAGCCGGCGAGCCGCTCGGCGCAGTGGTCGAGCAGGACGGCGGTGAGGGCCGGACCCGGCCGGTGGCCGGGGGCCGGTTCGACGACGGCCTTGACCTCCTCGCCCCAGTCGTCGTGCGGGATGCCGAAGGCGGCGGCGTCGGCGACGGCCGGATGGGAGAGGAGCACGGACTCGATCTCGGCCGGGTAGATGTTGACCCCGCCGGAGATGATCATGTCGATCTTGCGGTCGCGGAGGAAGAGATAGCCGTCCTCGTCCAGGTAGCCGAGGTCGCCGACGGTGAAGAAGTCGCCGATGCGGTTCGTGCGGGTCTTGGCCTCGTCCTTGTGGTACGAGAAGCCGCCGGTGCTCATCTTCATGTACACGGTGCCGAGCCGGCCGGGGGGCAGCCGGTCGCCGTCGTCGTCGAAGACCGCGAGTTCGCTGATGGGCCAGGCCTTGCCGACCGTGCCGGGTTTCTTCAGCCAGTCCTCGGCGGTGGCGAAGGCGCCGCCGCCCTCGCTGGCCGCGTAGTACTCCTCCACGCAGTGCCCCCACCAGTCGATCATGGCCCGCTTCACATGGTCCGGGCAGGGGGCGGCGCCGTGGATGGCGTGCCGCAGGGACGAGACGTCGTAGCGGGCCTTCACCTCGTCCGGGAGGGCCAGCAGACGGTGGAACTGGGTCGGGACCATATGGGTGTGCGTGCAGTTGTGGCTGTCGATGACACGGAGCATCTCCTGCGGGGTCCACTTGTCCATCAGCACCAGGCGGTGGCCGATGTGCAGGGACGCGCCGGCGAACTGCAGGACGGCCGTGTGGTAGAGCGGCGAGCAGACCAGATGGACGTTGTCGTCGAACGGCATGATGCCGAAGATGCCGAGGAAGCCGCCGAGGTAGGCCTCCTCGGGTGTCTTGCCGGGCAGCGGGCGGCGGATGCCGCGCGGGCGTCCCGTCGTACCGGAGGTGTAGTTCATGACCCAGCCGAGTTCACGGCCGGAGGGCGCGGAGTCCGGTTGGCCGTCGAGGAGCCGGAGGTAGGGCCGGAAGCCGTCGACCGTGCCGACCGCGTACCGGTGTGTGGCCGGAAGTCCCGCCTCGTCGGCCGCGGCGCGCGCGGCGGCGGCGTACCGCTCGTGCGCGATGAGCACCTTGGCGCCGGAGTCGGCAACGATCCAGGCGATCTCCGGGCCGACGAGGTGGTGGTTGACCGGGACGAGGTACAGGCCTGCCTGACCGGCGGCCAGGTAGGCGGTGAGGAACTCGACGCCGTTGGGCAGGACGACCGCGAACGCGTCGCCGCGCTGCAGTCCGGCCGCGCGCAGCCCGTGCACGAGCCGGTTGGCGGCGCGGTGCAGGCGTCCGGCGGTCCATTCCTCGCCATCGGGGGCGATCAGGGCCGTGCGGTTCGGGTCCTGGGCGGCCTGCGCCCAGAATCCGGCGGGGGGTGTGCTCATGACCGGCCGCTCCTTCCGGCGATGCGGTTGATGCGGTCCACGGCCTGCTCGAAGCCGCGGGTGAGGTCGTCGAAGACGGCCTGGACGCTGCGTCGGCTGGTCATCCGGCCGACGATCTGGCCGACGGGCAGGCCGAGCAGCGGTTCCACCTCGTACTGCTGGATGCGGGAGACCGCCTCGGCGACCAGCAGGCCCTGCAGCGGCATGGGCAGAGTGCCGGGCCCGGCCGGGTCCTCCCAGGCCTCGGTCCACTCGGTCCGGAGCTGACGTGCGGGCTTGCCGGTCAGGGCGCGGGAGCGCACGGTGTCCCCGGAGCCGGCGGCGAGCAGCTTGCGGGTCAGGGCGGGCGAGTGCAGATCGGCTTCTGTGGTGGTCAGCCATATGGATCCCAGCCACACACCCTGGGCGCCGAGGGTCAGGGCGGCCGCCAGCTGCCGGCCGCTGCCGATCCCGCCCGCGGCCAGCACGGGCAGCGGGTCGACGGCTTCCACGACCTCGGGGGTGAGCACCATGGAGGCGATCTCCCCGGTGTGGCCGCCGGCCTCGTAGCCCTGGGCCACGACGATGTCGATGCCCGCCTCCTGGTGTTTGCGGGCGTGCCGCGCGCTGCCCGCGAGCGCGGCGACGAGCACGCCCCGGTCGTGGGCGCGGGCGACGATGTCGGCGGGCGGGGAGCCGAGTGCGTTGGCGAGCAGCCGGATCGGGTAGCCGAAGGCGACGTCCAGCTGGGTGCGGGCGACCTGCTCCATCCACCCGGTGATGCGCCACCCGGACGCCTGGCCCTCGGCCTGCTCCGGCACCCCGTACCTGGCGAGGGTGTCCCGCACGAACTGCCGGTGCCCCTCGGGGATCATCGCCTCGACGTCGGCCTCGGTCAGTGTCCGGTTTCCCGGGGCTTCCACCTTCTTCGCGGGCATGACCACGTCCAGCCCGTAGGGCCGGCCCCCGGCGTGCGCGTCGAGCCAGTCGAGATCCCGTTCGAGGTCGTCGGGGGCGGTGTAGCGGACCGCGCCGAGCACGCCGAACCCGCCGGCCCGGCTGATGGCCGCGGCGACGGCGGGGAACGGCGTGAAGCCGAAGACGGCGTACTCGACTCCCAGGCGTTTGCTCAGCTCCGTCTGCATGGGCGCAGGATGCCGCAGTCACCCGGACGACGGAAGAGCTCTTCTGATGCTCCGTCAGATCCACGGGGCCCTGCACCGGCCGGCCGCCCCTCCGGCTCGTCGCCGATCTGCCGGCCAGGCCAACTCGCCCGGGACACGGGGTACTCGGCGGATCCGCCGGACGTCGTCGGCGTAGCCGACCACGGCGATCGCTGGGTAGCATATGTCGGCATCACATGGCCTTGTGCACCCCCCGGATCGGGGCGGCCTCCCGCTGCACAGGCGGTCGACAAAAGGAACGGGCATGGCGAACGTCTTCATCAGTCATCGCATGGTCGACGCGCCCGCAGCCCGCCGGCTGGCCGAGGGCGTCTCCACCGCAGGGCACACCGTCTGGTTCGACGAATGGGAAATCGGCATCGGCGATTCCATCGTCGACCGGATGAACTCCGGCCTCGAGGGCATGTCCTATCTCGTCCTGTGCTATTCGGATGCCGGGGTCATGAGCCCCTGGACCACCCGGGAGTGGATGTCCGCTCTCCATCGCCAACTGGAGGGCTTCGACGTACGCATCCTGCCGGTGAGGTTCAGCGGTTCGACTCCCGCGATCCTGTCGGATCTCCGGTACGCGGACCTTTCCCAGGACTGGGACCTCGGATTCGAAGAACTCATCAAGGCGATCCGCTGACCATTCCGGGGGGCTCAATGGTCCAGGTCCTGATTGCGCACGCCGAGGGCGACGAGGAACTCGCCGCCAAGATCGCCGAGCCTCTCGAGAGCGCCGGATACGAGGTGCTGCACCACGGTTCGCTGTTCGTCGGCGACTCGCTGCTGCAGAAGGCGTCCCTCGCCATTTCCCAGGGCTGCCCGGTGGTCCTCTGTGCGACGATCATGGCGATCGGCACGGGGCTGCCTGTTCACCTGGTCAGTGCCGCGAGGCGGCACGGGGAGGCCAGGATTTTCGCTCTCCAGATGGAGAGGAACGCGTACCTGGACCCGCTGGCACTGGACGGCAGGATCGCACGGTACTGGGAGGACCCGGCCAGGGCGATCTCCGAACTCCTCAAGTCGCTCGCGGAGTACTATCCGACCGGAGCGAAGAAGAACCCGGCCGACCTGGGCCGGGACCTTCTCGAACAGCAGTACCGGGATCTCACGCTCGAGACGTGCGACATCGTCGATCTCGCCAACTTCCCCATCGGCGACCGCGAACTCTTCACCAGAAACCTGCTCCTGCGCAGCTTATACGTGTCCCTGCGCGTCTCGGTGGACATTCCGCCGGGCATCGATCCGCACGATCGCGACAAGAAACTGCAGAGCCTCGAGGCGGACCGAAAGGGCGAGGACGGCAACGAGGGTCCCGGAGCCCGTTTCTCGATCGGCGAGCGGCTCGGAGCCTCGAAACGCCTGGTGGTACTGGGTGATCCGGGCGCCGGCAAGAGCACCCTGCTGCGCTGGATCGCCACGGCGTATCTTCTCCGCCTCAAGTCGGATCCCGACTGGAGTCAGCTGCCGGACGTCGACACCCTGCCCGAGGCCGACTGGCTCCCGCTGTTCATCCGCTGCCGCGACCTGGACAGACGAAGGATCACCGGGTCACCGGAGCGGATGATCCGGCATCATCTGTGCGACCTGGGGTTTTCCGACGACGAGGCCGGCGAGCTCACTCCCTTTCTGCTCGACCGGCTCCGCCGCGGTCGTGTGCTGCTGCTGATCGACGGACTCGACGAGATATCCGATGCCTCACTGCGGGCCCGTTTCTGCCGCAAGGTGGAGAAAATACACATCGCCTTCCCCGAGGCGCCCATCATCGTCACGTCACGGATCGTCGGCTACAAGGAGATGGGGCTGCGGATCACGCGTGGGTTCGAGCACGTCACCGTGCAAGACCTCACTCCCCGCGACAAAGACGACTTCGCCCGCCGCTGGTGCGTCGTGGCCGAGACACCGGCCCGCCGGTACACCGCGGCGGAACAGCTCATCAGCGACATCCACAGCACCGACCGCATCGAGCGGCTGACCGGCAACCCCATGCTCCTGACCACCATGGCGCTGGTGAAGAAAAAGGTCGGAAAGCTGCCGAGTCATCGCGCGGACCTCTATCGCGAGGCCGTCGACGTGCTCCTGCACTGGCGCAGTGACGTGGACGAGCGAATCGACCCGCACGAGGCCCTCCCGCAACTCCAGTACCTGGCCTACTCCATGTGCGAGTCGGGGGCCCAGCAACTCCTGCAGGACGAGATCGTCGACACCCTGGACCGGATGCGCCGGGAGTTCCCGGCCGTCCGCCCGGTCCGTCGGCGTTCCGCCATCGAGTTCCTGCGCCTGCTGGAACGACAGACCGGAATCCTGGTCGAATCCGGGCACGTCCGCCACCATGGCCGCCTCGTTCCGGTCTACGAGTTCCGGCATCTGACGTTCCAGGAATACCTCGCCGGACTGGCCCTGGTGACGGGACGATACCCGGGCCGCGACCGGCAGAAGTCGTTGGCGGAACAGATCGCGACGCTCACCGCGCAGACCTCCACGTTCACCACCTCGGTGCGAGGCGAAGACGTGGCTGTCGCGGAGAACTGGCGCGAGGCCATCCGGCTGAGCGTGGTGACGTGCAACGACGACGACGTGGACGATGTCCTCCGCGCCATCTGCACCCCGTCGCCCGGGGAGGAGGGCGCGGCCACGGCCAGGCCGCGGGCCACCCTGGCCTGTTCCTGCCTCGCCGACGAGCCCAACGTCAGCGAGGAGGTGGCCGCCGAGGTCGTCGAGCGATTCATTGCCGTACTGACCGAGGAAGACGGAACCGGCCCCGCCATCACGGCGGCCGACTCGGCGCTGCAGGAGGTGGGAGGTTCCCACTGGGCCGCCCTGCTCAGCCGCGGCATCGTCACCACATGGGTGGAGAACCCCGGGGACTTCGGCAGGCTGGCCGGTTCGGCCTCCCTGGTGCTGGGGCAGGCCGCGCCGCCTGGGGGCGAGGCACTCGGCACCTGGGTGCGCAACCAGGTCGCCCTCCTCGGCGAGGCCAAGAAGGAAGTGGTGACCGAGGCGGCACTGGCCTTGATGGAAGGGGCGTTCAGCGGCAAGCTCGTGATGGTTCCGGGCCTGGTGGAGGGGCTCTTGGCCCTGCTCTCACGAGGCCCCTGTGAGGCCATGGCGGCAGCATGGGCACTGGGCTGGCTCAAGTCGGCACGCCCGGACGCGTTCTGGGCACCGACAGATGGTGAGTTGCAACGACTGGCGGACGCGGTCGCCTCGAACCGCCTTCTTCCGAAGGCGATCGTGTTCTTGCTGTGGTGCTTCGACGACACTTCCACACCGGCGTCCGAGCGCATGGCAGCAGCGGTGATGGATCACTTCGTCGTCGCCAACGGCGAGACCCGCGATCAGATCGCCTCCTATTACGTGAAACTCTTCCCCCGAGTCCTGGCTCCCGTCGTCGCCGCCACTCATCACCCGCGCGCAGGCGTCGACGCCGCCCTTCTCCTGAACGAGCTGGACAGCCCATTGGCGCTGGAGCCCTTGTTGCGGTTGCTCACCAACGACCGCGGCAGACCCCGCGAGGCCGTTGTCAGGGCTCTCGGCGACCTCGGCTCCACCGAAGCGGTCGAGCCCCTGCACGCCCTGCTGGCCGACACCGGCGTCCCGCCGAGCGCAGCCGTGCCCCTCGCGCTGGCCCGCCTGGGCGATCGGAGGGCGCTGCGTCCGCTCCTCGCCCGGATCACGCACGCCGACGGCACACCCCGTGCCGACGTCGTCCGCGCCCTCGGGGAACTCCGCGACCCCGAAGCGCTGGACCCCCTGCTCACCCTCCTGACCGACACCGACGGACCGCCTGACGCGGGCGTCGTTCGAGCCCTCGGCTTCCTGGGCGACCCCAGAGCCGTCGAGCCCCTGCTCGGCCTGCTGGCCGCCACCGAGGACGATCCGCACCGCTACACCGTCGTCGAGGCCCTCGGTCGGCTCCGCGACTCCCGAGCGGTGGATCCCCTGCTCGGCCTCCTGCACGACGCCGACGGGCGGCCGGTGCCTCAGATCGCCCAGGCCCTCGGACAGATCCGTGACCCCAGGGCGCTGGACCCACTGCTCGCCGTTCTGATCGACAGCCACGGCGCACCGGACTCCGCCGTCGTCGAAGCACTGGGTTCCCTCGGCGATCCGAAAGCCGTCGACCCGCTCCTGGCGGCGCTGCTGGACGGCGACGGAGATCCCCGCACCGAAGTCATCGACGCGCTCGGACGGCTCGGTGACGCCAGGGCGCTGCGGCCACTGCTGGCGGCGAGCGGGACGGCATCCCTGGAACCCGGCGCACGCATGACGGCCGCTCTCGCCGCCCTGGGAGACGAGCGGGCTCTCCGCGTGCTGCACGGGGCCATGACGGACGAAGAGACATCCGGCCAGGTACGACGGGCTGCGCTGTGGTCCCTCGCGTCCACGGAGACGGCGGAGGCCGACAGGGTGCTGCTGTCCAAGGACCGCGACGGTTACTCACCGGGCATCGACCCCACACAGGAGATCAAGGA
This sequence comes from Streptomyces sp. NPDC045022, assembly GCF_056432605.1. Classification (NCBI taxonomy): domain Bacteria; kingdom Bacillati; phylum Actinomycetota; class Actinomycetes; order Kitasatosporales; family Streptomycetaceae; genus Streptomyces; species Streptomyces sp. NPDC045022. The sequence goes on along the minus strand of NZ_JBWKIR010000001.1, from coordinate 661,769 downwards.
GGCGGTTCTTCCTGTGTATGCCGCCGCCGCACGGCTCACCGTGGACGAAGTGCGTTGCCGCTACGAGGAGTTGGCGGCGCGCTACGGCCTGAGGCTGTCCTGGGTCCAGCAGCCCGTGTGAGGGCCGCCCGTCAGCCGGCCGACCCTGCCCGCTCCAGCACCGCCATCGCCGCGTTGTGTCCCGGTACACCGCTCACCCCTCCCCCGCGGACCGCGCCCGCGCCGCACAGCAGGAGATTGGGGTGCCGGGTCTCCACGCCCCAGCGGCCCGTGTCCTCGTGGACGTACGGCCAGGACAGGGCCCGGTGGAAGATGTTGCCGCCGGGCAGCCGCAGGTCGCGTTCGAGGTCGAGCGGAGTCTTCGCCTCGATGCAGGGGCGGCCGTCGGCGTCGGTGGCGAGGCAGTCGGCGAGCGGTTCGGCGAGGTGGGCGTCGAGCTGGGCGAGGGTGGACTTCAGCAGCTCCTCGCGGACGGCGTCGTTGTCCCGGTCGAAGAGCCGGGCCGGAGTGTGCAGTCCGAAGAGGGTGAGCGTCTGGTAGCCGCGCTCGGCGAGGTCGGGGCCGAGGATGGTGGGGTCGGTCAGGGAGTGGCAGTAGATCTCCGACGGTGGCGTGGCGGGGAGTTCACCGGCGGCGGCCTGGGCGTGGGCGGTGGCCAGCTGCCGGTATCCCTCGGCGATGTGGAAGGTGCCGGCGAAGGCCTCACGGGGGTCGGCGTCGGGGTCGCGGAGCTTGGGGAGACGCGTGAGCAGCATGTTGACCTTGAGCTGGGCGCCCTCGGCGGGCTCGGGCGCGGTGTCGCCGGTCAGGGCGGCCAGTGCCTGCGGGGAGGCGTTCACCAGGATGTGCCGGGCGGCGGCGACGCCCTCGCCGTCGGCCGTGCGGTAGGCGACCTCGGCGGTGTGCCCGTCGGTGTCGATGCGGACCGCCTCATGCCCGGTGGCGATGACCGCGCCCGCCGAGCGGGCCGCAGCGGCCAGTGCGTCGGTGAGGGCGCCCATACCGCCGACGGGCACGTCCCAGGCGCCGGTTCCGCCGCCGATGACGTGGTAGAGCAAGCAGCGGTTCTGGGCGAGGGAGGGGTCGTGGGCGTCGGCGAAGGTGCCGATCAGCGCGTCGGTGAGTACGACACCCCGTACCAGGTCGTCGCTGAACGTCTCCTCGACGGCGACGCCGATCGGCTCCTCGAACAGCACCCGCCAGGCGGTCTCGTCGTCGATGCGGCGGCGCAGCTCGTCGCGGGTGGGCAGGGGCTCGGTGAGCGTCGGGAAGACGCGCTGGGCGACCCGGCCGGTCATGTCGTAGAAGCGCTGCCAGGCCGCGTACTCGCGCTCGCCGCCGGTCAGCCGGGCGAAGGCCTCCCGGGTGCGCTGCTCGCCACCGCCGACGAGGAGTCCGGTCGGCCGTCCCTCCCGCTCCACGGGGGTGTACGAGGAGATGGTGCGGGCACGGACCCGGAAATCCAGTCCGAGGTCGCGCACGATCTTCTGCGGGAGCAGGCTGACCAGATACGAGTAGCGCGACAGCCGGGCGTCGACACCGGCGAACGGGCGGGTGGATACGGCGGCGCCGCCCGTGTGGTCCAGCCGTTCCAGCACCAGCACGGAGCGGCCGGCCCGGGCCAGGTAGGCGGCGGCGACCAGGCCGTTGTGGCCGCCGCCGACGATGACGACGTCGTAGGCGCGGGTTCCCTCGTTGGCAGGCATGGTCCTTCGTAACACGTGCTGATCCACGGCGGCCAGAGCCCGACCCGGCAAGAGGCCACACCCCGCAGGGCACCGGCCGACGGCTTTCGGCTCCCCCGGACACCGGTTTCCGGTCCCGTCAGGGTTGGCCGGATGGCCGCCGTTGGCGGATCACCGCGACCCGGCGGTACAGATCTGCGGCCTCCGTGCCGCGACCGAGGCGGTCCAGGCAGTGGGCCTCGTCGTTGCGGCCGGCGAGGGTGTCGGGGTGGTCCGGGCCGAGGATGTGCTCGCGGGCGGCGGTGACCCGGCGGTACTCGGTGAGGGCGTCCGCCCATCGGCTCAGCCAGCCGAGCGCGACCGCGACCTCACGTCGGCTGACGAGGGTGTCGGGGTGGCCGGGGCCGAGGACCCGCTCGCGGAGCGCGCACACGTCGCGGGCCTCGGTCAGGGCCTCCTCCCATCGGCCGAGCCGTCCGAGGTGGACGCCGAGGCCGTGCCGGGCACGCAGGGTCTCCGGATGGGTGGGGCCCTGCACGCGGGTGCGGTCCTCGATGAGGTCCCGGTACCGGCGCAGGGCGTCCGCGCTGCGGCCGAGCCGGCCGAGGCTGAGCGCGGTCTCGTAGCGGGCGGCGAGCGTGTCGGGGTGGTCGGGACCGAGCACCGCGGCTCTGGCCGCGGCGACCTCGTGGTAGAGGTGCAGGGCCTCCTGCCAGCGGCCGGACTGGCCGAGGGCGTAGGCCACTTCGCAGCGGGAGACCAGCGTGTCGGGGTGGTCCGGGCCGAGCAGCCGGGCCCGGGTGGCGGCCACGTCCCGGGCCATGTGGCAGGCGTCGTCCAGCCGGCCGAGCCGGCCGAGCGCGCAGGCGAGGTTGTGCCGGCAGCGCAGGGTGTCCGGGTGGTCGGGGCCCATGGCGCGTTCCCGGGCGGCCAGCACCTCGGTGTAGACCTGGTGGGCCTCGAAGTGGCGGCCCAGCCGGCCCAGGGCGTAGGCGGTCTCCTGGCGGGCGGCGAGGGTGTCGGGGTGGTCGGGGCCGAGCACGCGCGTTCTCGCCTCGGCGACGTCCGCGTAGGCGCGCAGCGCTTCGGCGGCGCGGCCGGTGCGGATCAGGGTGAAGGCGGCCTCGTGGCGGCTGGCCAGGGTCTCGGGGTGGTCGGGGCCGAGGACGGCGGCCCGTTCGGCGGCGACCGCCCGGTGCACCTCGCCCGCCTCCGCCCAGCGGCCCTGCCCGGCCAGCCGGATGCCCTCGTGGTGCCGTGCGGTGAGGGCGGCGAGCGCGTCCGGTGCCGAGCCGGCGAGCAGGGCCGGCGCACCGGCCGCACCGGGGGACCACCGGCCCGTCAGGACGGCACCGGGGTCCGGGGGCAGGGCGTGCGGCCCGGCGCCGACCGCCTTGTGGCCGGTGGTCATGCCGCGGGTCCAGGACGGCAGGCCTGTCGCGAGCGGAAGACCGGGAAGCGGGGACGAGACGGCCGGGACACCGGCGGCGATCGCCCGTCCGGCCTGGATGCGCAGGGCCAACTCGGTGGCGTCGTACGGACGTTCCTCGGGTCGCTTGGCGAGCAGGTCGAGGATGACGCGGTCGAGGAAGGACGGCAGCTCCGGGCGCTGTTCGCGTGGCGGCCGGGGCGGGGTGTCGCGGTGGCCGATGAGGATCGCCCAGGCGTCCTCCAGGTCGAACGGCGGCGCGCCGGTGGCGATTTCGTACAGGACGCAGCCCAGCGAGTACAGGTCGCTGCGCTGGTCGACCGCGCCGCCGCCGATCTGCTCCGGGGACATGTAGTGCGGGGTGCCCAGTGCGACACCGGTGCCGGTCAGCCGGGCGGTGAAGCCGATGTCGTGGCCGGGACGGGCGATGCCGAAGTCGCAGATCTTCACGGTACCGTCGGTCAGCAGCACGATGTTGGCCGGCTTCAGATCGCGGTGCACTATGCCCTGTTGATGGGTGTAGGCGAGGGCGCCGGCGATCTGGCCGGCGATCTCGGCCACGTCGTCCACGGGCAGCGGATGCCCCTTGTTGTCCTCCAGCAGCCGGCTCAGGTCACGGCCCTCGAGCAGTTCCATCACCAGGTAGGGGACGCCGCCGTCCTCGCCGAAGTCGTGGACGACGGTCACCCCGCGGTGGGAGAGCGCGGCGGCCGTCCGGGCCTCCCGGCGGAACCGCTCCCGCAGGACCGGGGTGAGGGACGGATCGTGGTACGGGCCGGACGGCTTGAGGCATTTCACCGCGACCTGCCGGCCCAGGAACTCGTCCCGGGCCCGCCACACCTCGCCCATCCCGCCTCGCCCGATCAGGTCGAGCAGCCGGTACCGGCCCTGAATCAGCCTGTGCTCCCCCATAGCGATCCGCCGCCCCCGTCGCCGCCCGCCCCGCCCCGCCCCCGGGGAGCCGTCGCCGGACCGCACGCGGTCGCACCGGGCCGGCCCGGTCCGCGACACACCCCCCTGCTCGCCCAGTATGGCGGCCTATCGCCCGACTTTGTACGGTGCGGGACGCGCCTCCGGGCCGAGCCGCGCCATCGCGCGCAGGATGTGTTTGGGCGGAAGCTGCCAGCGCAGACGTGCGGGAACACGCCGCAGCAGGGCGCCCGTGGTCCGGAGTCCGCGGGTGACGACGGCGGGTGTCGGGGCGGGTCTTCCGTACAACTGGTGGGCGTACGGCGGCAGAGCGGCGTACGCCAGGTGCGCCACGCGCCGCCACAGCACCTCGCGCGCCGGGACGAGGAGGGGGTGTATCGGCGGACGGAGCAGGAAATCGTCCACCTCGCGCGCCTCGGCTCCCGCGGCCAGTTCGGGCCGCATCCGCTCGAAGTACGCGGCGAGTTCCGCCCGGTCGGCCGGTACCGTCCCGGGATCGAGGCCCACCAGACGGGCGCTGACCCGGTGTTCGGCGATGTAGCGGTCGGCCTGGGCGTCGCTGAGCGGAAAGCCGGAGCGGCGCAGAATGTGCAGGTACGAGTCGATCTCCGCGCAGTGCACCCACAACAGCAGCTCCGGCTCGTCGATCCCGTACCGCTCACCGGTGTCCGGGTCGGTGGCCGTCAGCATGCTGTGGATCTTGCGCACGCGGGCGCCCGCGCGTTCGGCGGCCTCGGTCGTGCCGTACGTCGTGGTGCCGACGAAGTCGGCGGTGCGCATCAGCCGGCCCCACGCGTCGCGGCGGAAGTCGGAGTTCTGCATGACGCCGCGGACCGCCCGCGGGTGCAGGGCCTGGAGATAGAGCGCACGGATGCCGGCGACCCACATCATCGGGTCGCCGTGCATCTGCCAGGTCACGGAGTTCGGCGTGAACAGCCCGGGGTCGCCCATGCCCGAAGGTGTGACCACAGCCATTGGTTGTCACCTCTTGTCGCCGTTGACCTGCGCTTTTGCCAACCAGCGGCGGCATCGCGCTGCGCCGGCTACCGAGCTTTCTTGGCACATTGGTACACGCCGACGGCTCCCAGCTCACGGCGTCCTCCGTACCCACGGCACCGCCGCGCGAATGAGGCACCGCTCTGCGATCAGTACCTGCCCAGATTGTCAGAGGATCATTCACTCGAAAGGGTAGTCATCCATCTCGCACGACGCGCACTGCCCAGACGTGCAGAGCTCAAGATCGGTTCACCAAGTGGCGACGCTCGGACCTGTGCCACTTGGCCCACAAGGCCGCCGACGAGATTGCCCGCCACATAGCACAGTCGCTCTGATCGACACCGCGGTCCGATGAGACGAGTTGCAGCATCAGGACACGTCTCACGATGATCAGTCGAATTTCCACCTCACCGCTTTGAACACAAGGCAGAGACATGCCGTCCAAGATCCTCCTGCGCGAGCCAGCGCCGATTGACACCTCCGCCTCCTGCCTGTGGTCGGACGTCTCTTCACTGTCCGACCTCGCACGCACACACGCGATTCCGGCAGAGGCTGTCGCCCAGCTCGTCATGCCGCCGGACTGGACCGCCCGGTGGACAACGGCTTGGCGCTTCGGAAGAACGCTGATCGGCGGCACAGTGAGGGACCTCCACCAGGTCGACGTGTTGTCCAGCGTTCCTGTGCGCCGATTCACCTGGCGCACGGACCAATGGCACCGACCAGGCCTTGAGTACCTGGTCAGCACGGACCGGCACCACGGATTCGAGAGCTATGAGGAGGAACTCCTGCTTCTGGCCGCCGACTTCTCTGGGTCGCTGGTGGAAGCCTTGGCTCAGCCCTTCAGGCTACGTTTCAACAGTGTTAGAGGGGCTGAGGAACACGTTCCCGACTTCCTGCTGTTGACGCAAACCATTCCGTTGCTCATCGATGTGCGTCCCGTTGGCCGGATTTCCTTCGAGGACGACGTCAAATTCGCCGCTTCCGCAGAAGTCGCGCTGGCGGCAGGCTGGAACTACGCCGTAGTCACAGGCTGGCATGACCATGTGGTGGGTTTGGTCGACACCTTGTCCGCAGGTCGGAGGCAGCTGTCGGACCCTTTGGGTTTGCAACAACAGTTGCTGTCTGCGGCCGCGGACGGCCCGCAGCCATTCTCGGCCCTGGTGGAGCACTGCACCATCCCAGCAGTTGCCCGAGCGCAGGCGATCCATTTGTTGTGGCACCGTCGATTGGGCCTGGACATGTCGGGGCCGCTGATGGATCGGAGCACCGTACGTCTCTCCCCGGTGTCTGAAGCCGCGGCCCGGGTTCGGTGATGGTGGCCTCCACAGCGTGGGACCTCTCCGCGGGTAACGAATTCATTGTGAACGGCCTGCCCTGGACAGTGGAGACCTTCCACCCTGAGGTCGGCAAAGTCGTTCTCGTACGGCCCGAACACCAGCCGTGGCAGACCACCGTACGGCAGTTGATCCACCGCACGGATGTCCGCCAGTCCACCCGGACTCGCAAGGATCTGCCGGCGGCAAGCCGTGGGCGCCAGCCGAAGAGCATGCTCGACCTTCCCCCTGACAAGCAGCGGTTGGTGATGCTGCGCGTGGACCATCTACGAGAGGTGGATTCAGGATTTCGCAGTGGTGATCCCATGAAGGCGCTGCCGGGAGAGCCGAAGGCTCAGTACGACCCCGACTCCACCACGCTCACACAGCGCCGCCATGCGAAGGTACGGGAGTTGCGAAAGGACACTGTCGCTAACCCGGATCTGGCGGCAGAACAGAGGTTGGACAAGGTCAGCTACCGCACCCTGGTCCGCTGGGATCTCGACCGACGTCGATTCGGGCCGGCGGGGTGCGCCGATGACCGCTGGCTGCGGGAGGCAACCGGGCGTCACATCTCGAGCGCGGTGCGCGAGGCGATCTTCGCTGTGCGCCATGAAACCCTGCACCGTTCCAAGCTCACCGCCAAGGACCGTGAACGCCTGATCCATCAGTACGTGCGGGAGGAGTTCGGAGAGGAGGAGAAGGTACCGAGCTACGAAACACTTCGCGTCGTGTGGCGCGAGTGGTTCGGCTCCTCGGGGGCCCGTCAGCGTTATGCGGTGTCGGCGGCCAGAGCCCAGGCGGTGGCTACGGGCCGACACGTGGTGGTGAGCCGCCCTGGTCAGGTGGTCGCGCTCGACACAACGGTCCTGCCGGTGAAGGTACGCGAAACAGTATTCGGTGATCCGGTTTCGGTGCACCTTACTTTGGCCCTGGATGTCTACACACATTCGATTGTCGCTTTCCGGCTCACTCTGGTTTCGGACACCTCCGTCGACATTGCCATGATCCTGCGTGATGTCATGATGCCGTTGCCCATGCGACCCGACTGGGGCGACGAAATGGAGTGGGCGTACCCCGGGGTGCCCAGCACAGTTGTGGCCGGTTTCGCCGGTGGTAAAGTCGCCGGCCTGCCGTTCTTCTCGCCCGAGACGGTGACGACGGACCACGGTTCGGTCTACAAGAATCACCATCTGATCGAGGTACAGCGGGTGATCGGAGCGAACATCCGCCCGAGCCGGGTGCTGCGACCGCCGGACAAGCAGGCCGTGGAGCGGACGTTCGGCGCTATTCAGTCCCTGCTGTTCCGAATCCTTCCAGGCTTTCAAGGGATCGACAGTGCCGACCGAGGCGTCGACCCAGAAGGCGACGCATGCCTCACGGTTGCCGAGATGGAGCATCTCATTGCCACATGGATCGTGAAGATCTGGCAGAACCGCAGGTTCGGGTCATATGCACCGAGTTGGGACCCATCAGGTGACCACAGTCCGAACTCCTTGTTCGCATCCTCCATGGCACAGGGAGGGTTCGCCCTTCAGATCCCGCCAGCAGATCTCTACTACCGCCTGTTGCCCACACACCGCGTGACGATCCACGGTCGACGAGGCGTGAAAATCAGAAATCTTTGGTACGACGGCCCTGCCTTGGACGAGTGGCGTTTCCGCCTCTCTGGCCGGGGCGGGGTTGCCAAGAACAAATATGTGTTCCACCGGGATCCGCGTGACCCCTGCTTTGTTTACTTCCAGGATCCGCTGACCCATGAGTGGCACCAACTGCGCTGGGTCGGCCTCCCGGAGGAGGGGCGCATGCCTGCTTTCAGCGACGCCCGAGTGCGTCAGGTCATGCGTGATCTACGCAAGCAAGGTCTCACACCGAAGTCCGACGAGGACCTGTTGCCTCTCTTGCTGGACCTGATCGGAGGCAAGGTGCCTGTGGAGCATTGGCCGACTCGGCTCACGAAATCTCAGAGAGTGGAACACGCCCGCGAGGTTTCCCAGGCCTCTGCAGCTGCCGCGGACAGGCCCAAACCGATGCCCATGGACGACGCCACTGACTTGCGTGTTCCCCGCCAGGCTGAACCGGCCGACAATGTCGTCGAATTGCGCTGGCGTCAACGTGTCGAACAGGGCCAAGCAGCCATCGATACGGAGCGCCAACGCAGGCGCGAAGCGGGAGACCACGAGCCACATGTGCCCTCTACGCTCGGCCAGCGCTTGCGCGGAACCAGCCTCATGGACCTCCTCGACGACGAGTCCGACGCCGGCACCCCACCAGAAGGGCGAGCATGACTGCTCTCGCCAAGCCCAGCTCTGACTCTGCCGCCTTCCTTCCCGGCCCTCCGATCGACCGTACTCGCGTCGAAGGCTGGCAGCGGTGGGTCCGGACCCGAGAGTCGTTCGAGCCGGCCCCGGTCCTTGATCGGAGCCAGTACTCGAACATGTCTCCCCGCCGGCGCCGGATTCACGACCTCCACCGTCTGGCCACTCACAGCAGTCTGCCGGTTCTCAGCACTCCGATGAGCGATGCGGTGGCGTGGTTGGTGAAGGCTCGGATCGAGGACGGTGCCTACAGTCACAAAGCCGGCATCCGCACGGGTGTCATGGTCAACGGGGGCGGTGCGCAAGGAAAGACGGAAACCGTGTGCGAAGCCCTGGCGGCGTTCGAGGCTGAATGGCTGGAGGTGAACGAGTACATGAACCCAGAGGCCATGGCCGGGACCAGGGACCTGCTGGCTCCGGTCGCGTACGTCCGGTGTCCTGTGAAGGCCACTCCTGTGTCCACCTGCCAGCGCATCCTCGACTTCTACGGCGAGGACTACAAGAACATGCGGCAGGAGGACCTGATCCGCACCGTCAACGCCGCTATCTCCGCACATGCCACAAAGGCCCTCGTGATCGACGACATCACTCGGCTCAAGCTGCACCGCGAAAGCGACCAGGATGTCCTGGACCTGCTGTTGGAGGTGATGAGCATGTCCGTCACCCTGATCCTCGTGGGGGTCGGCATCCCCGTCTCCGGACTGCTACGTCGCGGCCGCTTCGACCCTGTCCGTAAGCAATGGATCATCCCGCCGGTCAGGGACCGTGGGCGCAGCCCCAACCCGGAGGCAGCAACGCAACACGAGCGGCGCTTCGAGATGATCGAACTGGAAGCCTTCAGCTACGATTCCCCCGCACAGGTCAATGCCTGGGTCGACCACCTTGCAGCTCTGGAACAGAGCTTGAGGCTTCTGACCGATACCTCGGGCATGCTGAGCGGTGGTGCCATGCCGGAATACCTCTTCGGCCGAACCAACGGAGTGGTCGGACTGCTGGAGAAGCTCATCCAGCGTGGATGCCGGCTCGCCATCGAGGACGGCTGTGAGCGGCTGGACACGGGGCTGCTGAACCGCTGCCGGGTCAGCCCTACGGACCTGCCCGACCTCGACGCAGAATCCGGTGAGCAGCCGACGATTCCTCCGATCCAGAATCCTCCCAAGAAGAGAGCGAAGGGCAGGAACAGCGTCTTCGACGACTCCGGTCCAGCGGAGTCTGCTGGATGACGGCGACGGCGCATCGTCCCCTCGCGCGTAGCCTTGATCCATTGCCGGGCGAGTCCTTGAGCGGATTTATCCTCAGGCTGGCCTACCGGCTGGACATCACGCCTCACCGTGTGGCGACCCTATGCGGTCTGGAGTGCCGAAGCGATGGCGTCCCGCAGGATCAATTGCGCGGACTCAGCCCAGATGTAGCCCAGCGCCTCGCGACGGCCGCACAGTTGACAGTGCCCGAGACACACGCCTTGACGCTCGAGGCAATCGCCCGCGCCTATTCGCCACTGGCCAAACTGCGTGCCGGTGGCGACCGCACGAGAAGCAAGTCGAACATTGACTGGGCCGTGAATCCCGTGAGTCGGTACTGTCCCGATTGCCTGAAGGGAGATGCCAGTCCGGTTCAAGATGCCTTCGGTGGCGCTTGGCAGCTCCGTTGGCACCTTCCTGTCGTATTCGCCTGCACAAAGCATCAATGCCTCCTTGAACATACCTGTCCGCATTGCGCGCAACCACTGAGTGGGCGGGTCGTCAGACGCTACGTCCTCTTCCAATCACCACATGTCAGCGGATTGCATCCGGCACAGTGCCGAAGCCAGGCACTCGGTGTGGCTCGTCGCCACCACGGCCCTGCCACACCTTGCGCCGCTCGACTGGACACCCCGAGGACTCCGACCGCCGCCCTCTCTGCGGAGGACTTGGCTCGAACCCTCCGGCTGCAGGAGCGCTTGGACCACCGACTGGCGCCGGACACGCCGAACAAGGAGTACAGCGGCGACGGGCAGGATACCTACTTTTCCGACCTGGTTCTCACAGCAAAGCTGATCACACTGAGCTGGCCACTCGGCGCGTCACTGCTGCCCTCGTCCCCTCTGATGGATCTCGTCGATCAATGCGCCGCTCCGCCTTCGCACTCCTCGGAAGCCCTGCAAGCACAACGCAGCGCGCCGCACCGTGCCGCTTGCTCTGCGGCCCTCCTTCTTGCCGCAGCAACGGCACTCGGTGACCGGGACTTGGCCTCCCTACGGGAGCGAGTCGAACCCCTGGCCCGAGCGGTCTACCGGCGGTCCACCTCGACCGGGAACAAATTGTTCCGCAAGAGCGATGCCTCCGCGGTACTGCTTCGAGCTACCGCTCCGCGCGTCTACGGAGTCCAGAAAAGATGCGCCCTTAGGACGACCCCTTGTTTGTATGGTTACCGCGTTGAGGAGATTCCACCACTACTCCTCAGAGACTGGTACGAAACCCATCTCCGACCGTTAACCCAGCATTTCACCGAGATCACGGGGCGCTTCGAGCGTCACCTCAGGTGGGCCGGTTCACTTCGGCTCGCCGAATTGGTCACTGGGCAAGGCTGGCGCGCATGCGCTCCTGCCTTGGGGATCCCAGAGAGAAGCGCAATGCGGACGATGAACGTGTTGGGCCAGCAGATGACCGACGCCGGCTTGTGGCCCGTCTTCGAGTCAGCCATCGATGATGTCGCGTTGCTGCTGCACAACCAGGATCGCCGAGTCGACTACTCCAATCGCCGCCGCTTAACCTCAAACTGGCGTCTTTCGCATGGTCAGTGGATGCGGATTTGTGCGGACATCAGCGGGCTTGAAGAGCGTGGCGCCTCAGGCGATCCGTGCGTCGGCGAGGCCATCATCTGGAGTTGGGCCAACGAGGCCAGTTACCTTCACAGCCCGACCGTGACCCGGCGACGCTCCATGTGTCAGGTGCCCGACCGAATCACCGACGAGATCGGAAGCATTATCCGCCGTCAGCGACCGAGCTTTGTGGCGCTGTCTCGGCGGCTGAAGCTCTATGCAGATCGGCTAAGCCAAGCCTGCGATCGAGGAGCCCTGCATGCTGACATGCCGACAACAGCTGACGCCCTGTTCAACAGCGCCTACCAGTGCGTTCCCATCCGATGACCGTACGCCCACTGGCACGTGGCCTCACACCGCTGCCCGAGGAGTCCTTGCCCGGGCTCGTACTCCGACTGGCCTGTCGCCTGGAGCGTTCACCGGCCAGAATCGCAGAGCTGTGCGGTCTCAGTCACCGTCAGAACCGTCTGCCAGCAGAGTACCTCTTGGCCTTGCCCACGAGCCGTGCCGAGGAGTTCGCACGCGTCACCCGTCTGAACATAGATGAGGCCCACGCCCTGACCCTCTCCTCTCTCGCCGACTCATACCCTCCACTGGCCTCCGTTCGGCTCGATGGCAACCGCAATGCCACCGCTGCTCGAAATTCGTGGGCGGCAAACCTCGCCAGCCGCTACTGCCCCGCCTGCCTCTCTGGAGACGAAAGTACAGTTCAACGCCTCTACGGAGGTCCGTGGAAGCTGCGTTGGCACCTTCCGGTGTCCTTCGCGTGCACCACGCACCGGTGCCTGCTCGTCCACACCTGCCCGCGCTGCCGTGGCCTGCCCAACCAGCCCGCGACTACCGAGCGCCAAGGGCTGATCATGCAGCGCACCGTCAGCGGACTGCACCCCGCCCAGTGCCGGCACCTTGCTCCGCCCGCACTCGGAGGGCAGGGCCCGCGAGCTTCCCTGTGCTCGGCGCGCTTTGACCAGGGCTTTCGGGCTACCGCAGTGACGGACTCCGATCTTCTTACACTGCTGGCCCTGCAACACCGTATCGATCAGCACCTGACACTTCACCGCGATGCGTCGCATTCACATCCGGATCCTCTGGACCGCTGCTTCTTCCCGGATCTCATCGTCGCCGCGCATCTCATTCGACTCAGCTGGCCCGACGGTACCTGCTTCGCGCCCTCCGGGCCGCTGGCCGACCTGATCGACCACCACCTGGTCTCCGCCGCCGTCCAACGCCACCGATACGCACCCGGGCAGCGCGCCGGCAGCACTTGGCCCGCACCCGAGGATCCTGCGGAGTGCGCCGCGCTGCTGGTTGCCGCGCATGCCCTACTCGTCGGCGAAGATCACGGGGCTTCCGGCCTGGTCGATCGTGTCCAACCGCTCGCTGCCGCCGCTTACGGCCGCAGTGCCGCAAATATCGGCGCGGCGTTGCGGCGAATGGATGTCTCCCCTGACCTGGCGCGAGCCCTCGCTTGCCGGTCCGACGGTTTCTATCGGGCCGGTGGCCGCCGCCAGGCAAAACAGCAGGTTCCTTCGCGACGGTGTCGTTTCGGGATCCAGCACGTGCCGGCTCTCCTTCCGGAGACGTGGCTACACGAACACTTCAGCGACCTGCTGTCCTTGTCGGAACATCCCAGCGATGGGAAGGTGCGGCATCTGCGTCGGGTCGCCTCACTCAAGCTGGCGGAGATGAGTGCCGGCGGCACCTGGCCGGAGTGCGCGAAGAAGCTTCAAATCCCGTGGCGAACTGCTCAGCAGTCCCTCAGGGTGGTCAAGAATGCACTTACCGAGAGCAACCTCTGGCCCGCCTTCGATGAGGCGATGGAGAGCCTCGCCCGCCAGTTGGATGCCAGCTCTGATCGCGTCGACTATCGGAGTCGCCGTGCGCTCCTCGAACCATGGCGGTTGTCGGACACTGACTGGGCTCAGCTGTGCCACGGCCTCAGCCGCTTCCGACGAGGGATCAACTCGCCCAACGAGGAGACCGCGACCGCCCTCATCTGGGCGCAGGTGACTCAAGGCGATCATCTTCACAGCCCCGTGCTGAGTGCCCTACGCCAGTCTGGCCAAAGCACTCATCGACTCGTCGCATCGATCAGCCAGCTCCGTACACCAGCAAATCGCAAGGGCGCCAAACTGGAACTGCTGTGCCGTCTCGAAGCCTACGCAGTTCGTCTGGCCGCTATCTCCGACCAGCAAGGGACTTCGGCAGCATCCACCTCCAGCAGACTCGCGGGAAGCGAGATCACAGGGTGAACGGACCCTCCGCGCTTTGGCGACCCTGAGAGGCGTCGACGGCACTCGCCTCCGGCACACCAGCTGCCACGTCGAACACCCGCTTCGGTTCCAGCAAAGCCCTGCTGCACGCAGGGTGTTCACCGTCTCATCAGCCTGCCAACATCTATTTGTCTCGGTCCGAGGGCTTGGTGGGGGTCTCGCGTGACGTCTGTGCAGAACAATGATCAGCGGCTGCTCGACCGCATCCTGGAGGACCAGCACCGCAAGCTGGCGCCGGACAAGAGCAGGGACGACTTCTTCACCTTCTTCTCCGCCGACAAGGCCTTGCAGGACTGGGACCTCGACAACGACGAGATCTTGGACGGCATCGTCGATGGGGCGCACGACTGCGGCATCGACGGCATCTGGACCTTCGTGGACGAGCGCTACATCACCGCCGACGGGCATCAGTTCCTCTCCTCGCGCGCGAGCAAGATCGAGTTGGTGATCCTGCAGGCGAAGAACTCGTCGGGCTACCAGGAGTCCGTGATCGAGAAGCTGCACTTCCACCTGCCCACCCTCTTGGACATGAGCAGGGACGAAGACGACCTGGTCGCCCATACCAACGCCAAACTGCTTGAACGCACGAGGCGCTTCCTGCACATCCTCGAGGAGTTGGCGTCCTCGTTCCCGCAGGTTCGCATCAAGGTGATCTACGCCAACAAGTCGGCTGAGACCCCTCACCCGAACGTCAAGGCGAAGGGAGACCGACTCCGGAGAGAGCTTTCGAAGATCACCTCCGACACCAGCGCAGATCTGGAGTACCTCAATGCCGCTGATTTGCGGGAACGGACCGCTCGTGGGGCCAAAGCGGTCGCACAGTTGGTGTTCACCGAGACCCCGATGAGCACGTCCCTCGGGGAGGGGTACGTGTGTCTGGCGCGGCTTGACGAGTACTACCGTTTCATCACCTCCGAGAACGAGGCACTGCGGCTGGAGCTGTTCGAGTCGAACGTCCGCGACTACGCGGGGTCCACGTCGGTGAACAACGCCATCGGCGAGACACTCAAGTCCGCCACGGGCGAGGACTTCTGGTGGTTCAACAACGGTGTCACCGTCGTGGGCGACGCCGCCCAGATCGCCGGCAAGAAGATCGTCGTCAAGGACCCGCAGATCGTCAACGGGCTGCAAACCAGCCATGAGATCTACAGCTACTTCCAGAACGGCGGCCACCACCGCGACCGGTCCCTCCTGGTCAAAATCGTGGTGGCGCCTGAGTCAGGCACCGCTCGTGATCGCATCATCCGGGCGACCAACAGCCAGACCCGGCTGCCGGCCGGCGCCCTGCGAGCAACCGAATCCATCCAGAAGGACATCGAGGAAAGCCTCAACCATGCGGGCGGTTACTACTACGAGCGCCGTGCCACGCGAGTTCACCGCTTTCGTCCTGCGCGAGCCACACACCGCGCTACGGCACTCGGACGCTCTGCTCCTCGACGACCAGCACTACGCCCGGATCTTCTCGCCACGCCACGACCTGGACATCTACCGTCTCAGCCTCGACGTCCATACCCGACTGCGAACCTTCCTGACCCGGTACGCCGAAGACCGGCCCCTACTGGGCGACTCTGTGGAGAACTGGCTCCACCCACTCGCCGCAATGTCGGCGTACACCCTCACACGGCTACGGCAGCCCACGCCACGGGACCTTCTGAGCATCGATCTCGATCACCTGAGTGACGACCTCATGTCCCGCATGACGGGCACTCTCGAGCAGAGTTTCAAAGGTGTCTTGCGTCGCAGCAAGGCTGGTGGAGTCGACCGCATCGCCCGTACCGCCGACTTCACCACCAAGATCCGCCAGGCGGTCGTGTCTCAAGGTCGGTATCACATCGAAGGCTGAATAGCTGATCGTGATGCCCTACGGGAGTATGGCTGTCTACCTTCAGGCTCGTTTCACTGATCGCGTACAACGCCCCGTTCATCACGGCACCCGCGGAAAGCCTCTCGTCCACGGCTGTCACCTCCCGATCAGTGCCGACCGGGCTGAGGAACGTCGCCAGTGGTTTTCGCCAGGACGGTCAGGCGGCGGTGGTACTCGTCCTCGTCGATCTCGCCTCGGGCGAAGCGTTCGGCAAGGATCTGCTCAGGGGTGGGGTCGAGCGGCCGGGTGTCGGCATGGTCGCTGCTCCCTCCTGGCCTCGTCAAAGCGCGGTACAGAAGGACGCCCAAGGCGATGATCACCGCCCAAAAGAAGATCATGCCTGCTGACATGGCGAACCAGCCCCATCCGCCGACGTCGTGGTCGTACCAGAACATTGGTGGCTCATCCCCTTCGGACGCCGGGAGCAATACGCCCGGTGCCTGCTGCTTTGGAGTGCCCGCTCCTTAGGTTCACTCGGGTCACAGAGCATGTCATGGGTCGGTGAGGCCAACGCGAGGGGCCGATGGGACCTCATCGCATCGAGGGTGCTCGGGGCGTGTCGCAGCGGACGACCGCGATAGCGCGAACAGGGTTGGTATGGCCCTGGTGGCAGGGCCACTCGTCCCCTGTCGCGGGGCCAGCGCGCCGGGATGTGATGGACGGGGATCAGGCTTCATGCAGCAATGCCGGACGGACAGAGGTGGCCATGAACCGCTCCGCCTTCATCACACGGCTGCGCTCCCTGACCGTGGCCGTCGCCTCGGAATGGCTGGAGCCCGCCCTTCTGGCCGTCACGGCGGCGGCCTTGACTGCAGGGGGTGCTGCCTGGCTCGCCGGTGACGAGGGCCTCGCCGACCTCATGTGGGGTCTGGGCACCTTGGCCGCGGTCCTACCGGCGGTGGGCTGGGTGCTCACCGCACTTCGTCACGGCCGTGCTGGCGTCGACCTGATCGCGGTTCTCGCTCTCGGTGGCACCCTCGCCGTCCATGAATACCTGGCCGGTGCGCTGATCGCGCTGATGCTGGCCACCGGTCGCACCCTGGAGGCGGCAGCCCAGCGGCGCGCCTCGCACGATCTGCGTGCGCTGCTGGAGCGTGCGCCCCGCTCGGCGCGCCGCCGCACAGCGGCCGGCGTCGCCACGGTTCCGCTGGCCGAAGTCGCCGTAGGGGACCTGCTCGTCGTAGGCCCTGGCGAGGTCGTCCCGGTCGACGGGCGGGTAGAGGGCGCCGTGGCCAGCCTCGACGAGTCCGTGCTCACCGGCGAGTCCCTGCACGTCGAACGGGCGGCGGGTGACACGGTCCGCAGCGGGGTGGTCAACGCCGGCCACGCCTTCGAGCTGCGGGCCACGGCAGCCGAGCAGGACAGTACCTACGCCGGAATCGTGCGTCTGGCCAGGCAGGCCGGGGCCGAGTCCGCACCCGTGGTCCGGCTGGCCGACCGCTACGCGGCCTGGTTCCTGCCCCTCACCCTCACGGTGGCGGGACTGGCATGGCTGCTCAGTGGCTCGGCGGTCCGAGCGGTCGCGGTGCTGGTGGTCGCCACCCCCTGTCCGCTGCTGCTGGCCGCTCCGGTGGCCATCGTCTCCGGAATCTCCCGCGCCTCACGCCTGGGAGTCGTCATGCGCGACGGTGGCGCCCTGGAGAACCTGGGCCGGGCCCGCACCCTGCTGCTCGACAAGACCGGCACCCTCACCCGCGGCCGCCCTCGCGTCCTGGACGTGGTCGCCGCACCGGGGTGGCAGGCTGCGGAGGTGCTGAGGCAGGCCGCGTCGCTGGACCAGTACTCCCCTCATGTTCTGGCCGAGGCGATCGTCGGCGCCGCGCAGGAGCGGAAGCTGGTCCTGTCGGTGCCGTCCGACGTCACGGAGGAACCCGGCCGAGGTGCTTCAGGCACCGTGGACGGGCACCGGGTGTCCGTCGGCCGCATCGACGCGTCCGGCGCCCGCCCGGCCTGGGCGAGGGCGGTGGACAACCGGGCGCTTCTCGACGGCGCGGCCGTCGCCTGGCTGACCGTCGACGCATGTTCGGTAGGTGCGGTGCTGCTCCGGGATCCCCTCCGCCCCGACGCCCCGCGCACCCTGCGCCACCTGCGGGCCGCGGGCATCGAGCGGCTGATGATGCTGACGGGCGACCGCGCGGAGCCGGCAGCCGAGGTGGGCGCCGTCCTCGGCCTGGACGACGTCCGCTCCGGGCTCGACCCCGCTGGCAAGGTCGCCGTCGTACGGGCCGAACGAGAACGCGCGGTCACCGTCATGGTGGGCGACGGCGTGAACGACGCGCCGGCGCTGGCCGCCGCGGACATCGGTGTGGCGATGGGGGCCCGCGGTTCCACCGCCTCCTCGGAGGCTGCCGACATCGTGCTGACCACCGATCGCGTGGACCGGCTCGTCGACGCCGTCTTCATCGCCGTACGGGCCCGGCGGATCGCTGTGCAGAGTGCTCTGGGCGGAATGGCGATGTCCTTGGCCGCGATGGCCGCCGCCGCCTTCGGCCTCCTACCACCCGCCGGCGGCGCCCTCCTCCAGGAGGCCATCGACGTGGCGGTCATCCTGAACGCCCTGCGCGCGCGGCGCACGGATCAGGCCACACGGCCGGCGCTGGCCCCCGCCGCCGAGGCGCTCATCCAACGCTTCGCCTCGGAACACAACGACCTCCAGGATGTGCTCGAAGCGGTGCACAGCGCGGCCGACCGCCTCTCCGACCGCCCCGGCCCACAGGCTCTGGCGGCCGTCGAGGAGGCGCACCGGCTGCTCACCGATCGGCTGCTGCCTCACGAGTACGCCGAGGAGCACGAGCTCTACCCCGCCATCGCCCCCGCGCTCGGTGGCCCGGAGGCCACGGCCACCATGAGCCGGGCCCACACCGAGATCGAACGCCTCTCCCGCCGCATCGCCACCCACCTGCAGCTGGCCCGCGCCGAAGGCGGCCTGTCCCCTGGCCAGCTCGACGACCTGCGTTCCTGCCTGTACGGGCTGCACACCGTCCTTCGCTTGCACTTCACGCAGGAGGAGGAGAGCTATTTCTCGCTGGCCCAGTGAGATCCGGCAAGGGTTTGTGCCGGAGCGCTCCGCACCGGAGGGCCATTCGGCCCGCGCGGTGCCCGGTCAGCCCCTGTGCCACCGGGCCCCCGCCGCCGGACGCTGAACGCGGGATCCTCCGGAGGGAGAGTTCGTGATGACCGGCATCCAGGAAGCCCCGGTGCATGCCCTGCTGGCCGACGGAACCACAGTCCGCATACGGCAGGCGGGTCCGGCTGATCATGCACAGGTGCAGCAGCTGTACGAGGCGATGTCACCACAGAACCTGCGGTTGCGGTTCTTCTCCGTCAGCCCGTCCTCCGCCCGGCAGGCCGCCGAGCGGGTGGCCAAGGGCGGCCGCCCCGGGTACCGCGCGCTGGCCGCTGAGTACGACGGGCGGCTAGTGGGGCTGGCCGAGTACGAGGTGCTGCCGGGCGACAGCACGGCGGAGATCTCGGTGGCCGTAGCCGACGGCTGGCATCACCGTGGTGTGGCAACCCTCCTGCTGGAACACCTCGCGGACGCCGCGCGTACGGCGGGCATCACCGCGTTCAGCGCCGACGCCCTGGCCGAGAACCACGACGTGCTGAAGGTCTTCCACGACCTGGGGCTGCGCGTCACGCGCCACTTCGACGGGCCTGAGGTGCACTGCTCGGTCGAACTCACGGAGGACGAGACCTACTTGAGCGCGGTCGAAGCCCGGGGTCGGTTGGCCGACGTCATCAGTTTGCAGCCGCTGCTGCGGCCCCGGACGGTCGCCGTGATCGGCGCGGGCCGCAGGCCAGGGTCGGTCGGGCGCGCCATCCTGCGGAACATTCAGAACGGTTCCTACACCGGGCGGCTGTTCGCCGTGCATCCGGAGGCCGCCGCGATTGCCGGGGTGCACGCCTGCCGGTCCGTCGCCGACCTGCCGCAGGTGCCCGAGCTGGCCGTGATCGCCCTACCGGCCGCATCCGTTTCCCAGGTGGCCGAAGAGTGCGGGAGGATCGGCGTGCGCGCCCTGCTCGTGGTGTCCGCGGGCCTGGACACACACGAGAGCAGCGCACTGATGGACGCGTGCCGACGCCACGGCATGCGGCTCGTCGGCCCGAACTGCCTGGGCCTGGCCAACACCGAGGACGACGTCCACTTGGACGCCACCTTCGCCGCCCGGCACCCCGGACCAGGCACCGCCGGGGTGGCCGTGCAGTCCGGCGGTGTCGGCATCGCGCTGCTGGATGGGCTGGCCCGGCTGGGCATCGGGGTGTCGACCTTCGTCTCGCTCGGCGACAAGTACGACGTCAGCGGCAACGACATGCTCCAGTGGTGGGAGAGCGACGGGCACACCGACCTGGCGCTGCTGCACCTGGAGTCCTTCGGCAACCCCCGCGCCTTCTCGCGCACCGCCCGCCGGGTAGCCCGGACCATGCCCGTGCTGACCGTGGACGCCGGCCGCTCCGAGGCCGGGCGGCGGGCCGCAGCCTCGCACACCGCGGCGGCGGCCACCCCGACCATGACCCGGCAGGCCCTGTTCACCCAGGCCGGCATCACCGCCACCCGCACGATCGGTGAACTCCTGGACACCGCCGCCCTGGTGCATGCCCAGCCGCTGCCCCACGGTACGAAGGTCGCCGTCGTCAGCAACGCGGGCGGGGCCGGTGTCCTGGCCGCCGACGCGTGCGTGGACGCCGGACTGGTGATCCCGCCAGTCGCCGCCGACCTGGTGGACGAACTCCTCGCCCTGCTGCCCGACGGCGCCACCGCGACCAACCCCGTGGACGTCACTGCGGCCGTCGGCGAGGAGCAACTACAGGCATGCATCAGCCTTTTGGCCCGGCACGGCGCTGTCGACTCCGTCCTCGTGAGCCTGGTCCCCACGGCGGTCGCCACGGCCACCGGAGAAGACCTGGTACGCGCTCTGACCTCGGCCCCTGGCCCGCTCGCCCGCCCCGTCGTCGCGGTGCTCCCCGCGCAAGCGGCCCGCGTCGAGCTGCTGCCTACCGTCGGCAGGGGCACCTTGCCCGCGTACTCCGACGGCGAGGACGCCGCCCACGCCTTGGCCCACGCCGCAACGCGCGCCGACTGGCTTGCCCGACAGCCGGGCGGTGTACCGCAGTTGCCGGACGTGGAAACCGTACGCGCGAAGGACCTGGCCACCGCCTACCTGGAGGCCCATCCGGAGGGCGGCTGGCTCGACCCTCAGACCACGGCCGTGCTCCTGGGCTGCTACGGCATCCGACAGATCCCTTGGGTATGGGCCCGGGACGAGGATGAGGCGGTCGCAGCGGCCGAACGGCTCGCCGGACCGGACGGACGCGTGGTCATGAAGGCCTACTGGCCGGGTCTGGTCCACAAGAGCGAGCAACACGCCCTCCACCTCGACCTGCAGAACGCCTCACAGGTCAGGGCCGCCCACCGCGATCTGGTCACCCGATTCGGCGACCGGATGACCGGAGTGGTCGTCCAGCCGCTCGCCGAGCGCGGCACCGAACTGTTCGCCGGAGTCGTCCAGGACGAGGTTTTCGGACCCCTCGTGGTGTTCGGCCTCGGCGGTACGGCGACCGAACTGCTCGCCGACCACGCCGCCCGGCTCGCCCCGCTGACCGACCTGGACGTGCACGACCTGCTCACCTCCCCACGCTGCTCTCCCCTGCTGTTCGGCTACGCCGGCAGCCCTGCCGTCGACCTCGGCGCCCTGGAGCAACTCCTGCACCGCCTCTCCAGGATGGCCGCGGACCTTCCCCAGCTGGCGGAGGCCGACCTCAACCCTGTGCTGGCCGGGCCACACGGCGTCACCACCCTCGACGCTCGCGTACGGCTGGTTCCGCGCCGGCCCCACGACCCGTACCTGCGCCGACTTCGCTGACCGGGCCACGACCATTGCAAAGGAGGACGGCCATGAAGACGACGAAGATCGGTGCCGTCATGAGCGGCGACGTCGTCACCGCCCAGTACGACACCCCGTTCAAGGACGTAGTCCGACTCTTGCGTGACCACGGCATCAGCGGGTTGCCCGTGATCGACGAGGACGACAAGGTCATCGGGGTCGTCTCCGAGACCGATCTGATGCAGCGCCAGGCGCGGTCGAGTGAAACCGGCGGCCGTCTCAACGTCTGGGCGTGCAAGCACCGGCGTCGTACACGCGAGAGTTTCGCACGGAGCCGGGCTCGTACGGCCCGCGGAATCATGTCGGCACCCGCGGTGACGGTGCGTGCCGAAGCCGGCCTGCCGGAGGCCGCCCGGCTGATGGCTCGGCACGGCATCGAACGTCTGCCGGTGGTCGACGAGGAGGACTGGCTCGTCGGCATCGTCAACCCGCCGCGAGTTGCTCCAGGTCTTCCTGCGCAGCGACGACGAGATCCGGCGGGCTGTGCAGCGCGAGGTGCTCGTCGACGCACTCTGGCTCGACCCGCACACCGTGGACGTGGCCGTCTGCGAAGGTGTGGTCACTCTCTCCGGGCAACTGGAACGCCACAGCTGCCGCCGTCTCCGTCGCCATCACTCGGCGCATCGACGGCGTCGTGGACGTGGTCGACGACCTCACCTACCGCTTCGACGACAGGCACGGGCAGGCCGCCGGCCCGGCCGCACACGGGGTGGCCGACGACTGGCTGCGCCGGTTGTGAGAAGTCCTGGACAGGTTGTGAGCGGTCGGTGCGGCGGCTGCGCCGTCCGCCTCATGGGGCCA
This sequence comes from Streptomyces sp. NPDC045022, assembly GCF_056432605.1. Taxonomy (NCBI): domain Bacteria; kingdom Bacillati; phylum Actinomycetota; class Actinomycetes; order Kitasatosporales; family Streptomycetaceae; genus Streptomyces; species Streptomyces sp. NPDC045022. The sequence continues at coordinate 639,478 of NZ_JBWKIR010000001.1, read as the reverse complement.
TTGGGCCGGTCAACTCAGGCGCGGAGTCTCAGGACCTGCGGACGCCGTCGGGGCGGCACCTGCCGTACTGAGAGTTCCACTGGCGTGTGACGGGACCCGGGCCGATGACCGGCCGGGTCCCGTCGCGTGCATGCTCAGCGGACGAGCACATGCTCCCCAGAACGCGGTACGACCGCCGTCGATCCCAGTTGGCGGTCGATGCGGTCGCGGAGTGCTACGGCCGCGTCCGGTTCGCCGTGCACCAAATACGTCGTGTGCGGTGCTGTGGCCCCGCGCAGCCAGCCGATGATCTGGCCGGCATCGGCATGCGCCGAGAAATGCGGTACGTCGGCCACCGTCGCCCTGACCGGAACGTACTCACCGAACATCTTCAGCACCCGGGCGTCGTCGACGAGGTCCCGGGCGCGTGTGCCTTGCGCGGCGAAGCCCACCACGACCACCGCGTTGCGTGGATCGGGCAGAACGCGGCGCAGGTGGTGCAGGACACGGCCGCCGGTGGCCATGCCCGAGGCGGAGACAATGATCGCCGGGCCGCCGGAGCGGCTGATGTCAATGGATTCCTGAACGGTGCGCACGGCAAGGAACGGCTCGGGGCTGAGGGCGACAGTGCCCTCCGCGGTGATCTCGGGGCGGAGTTCCGGGGCTCTGGTCAGGAGGGCGTCCCGGTAGACGTCCAGGGCGGCCAGTGCCATGGGGCTGTCGACGTAGACGGGAACGGAGACCGGTAGGCGGCCCGCGTGGCGCAGTTGAGCCAGTTCGTGCAGGACGACCTCGGTGCGGTCCAGAGCGAACGCCGGGATGACGACGGTGCCGCCGCGGGCGAGCGTCCGGTTCAGCACGCCGGCGAACCGGGCCCGGCCCCCCTCCTGCTCGTGCTTCCGGTCGCCGTACGTCGACTCCACGAGCAGCACGTCTGCGCCGGAGAAGGGCTCCGGCGGGAGCAGGAGGGGGTGGCCGGGGCGGCCGAGGTCGCCGCTGACAGCGAGGGTGTGACCGTCCTCCAGGGTGAGGTGCGCCCATGCCGAGCCGAGGATGTGGCCGGCGGGATGCAGCGTCAGCCGGGTTCCGGTGGCCAGGCCGGTCTCGGTGCCGGTCGGGACCGGGTCGAGGAGTTTGAGGGTGCGGTCCACGTCGGAGTCGTCGTACAGGGGCTGCGCAGGCCGGTGTCTGGACCAGCCGTGCTCGTTGGCGTGCTGAGCGGCCTCCATCTGCAGCTTCGCGCTGTCGCGCAGCACGATCTCCATGAGGCGGGCGCTGAACTCCGTCGTCACGACCCGGCCGCGGAAGCCGTGGCGGACCAGCCGCGGCAGGAAGCCGCAGTGGTCCAGGTGGGCATGCGTGATCGCGACGGCCTCGATGTCCCCCGCGTCGCAGGGCAAGCCGCGCCAGTTGCGTCGGCGAAGGTCGGCGAGACCCTGGAAGAGACCGCAGTCGACCAGGACCCGGGCGTGGTCGCTCTCTACCAGGAACTTGCTGCCGGTGACCGTGCCGACGCCGCCGAGGAAGGTGAGCAGCGCGGGCCGGGGCCGTACGGCCGGCAGGGCCGCGGAGTCATGAAGGGCGGTTGTCATGTCATCGGGCTCCTCGCGATTGCCGCCGCATCGGGGCCGATCGGCCCTGGTGGGCCAGCGGTCTCGGTGGTGTGCTGGTAGTGGCGGGAAGGACCCGTAGGAGACGCGGAGAAGCGGCCGGCAGCCGCGCACCGCGCAATCGGGATCCGCGAGAAGCGGGACACGAGCCCTTCCCGTCCAGTCATGCCATGGCCACGCCATCGGCCCCACGCGCCGCAGCGACCCTGTGCCGGACGATCTCGTCCTCGACTCGCCTCGCGAGGACGTCCACCACTGCGTTGACGGGTGGAGACAGCCCTGGTCCGAGCGAGGTGTCGGCGGCCTCGACGGCGTACGCCACCAGCTGACCAGGCAGCCGGTTCACCTCCCAGGCCACTTCGACGGCCTCGCCGAGTCCGCGAGCAACCATGGCGTTCGGCCGGTCCAGTTGGCGGGCGTCCAGCTCCAGGCGGTGGATGCGGCCGGGGTTCCCCGGTCGGATATGCGCGGCCTCCAGGACGACGGTCAGGTCCGTGTGTTCCCACAACCGGATCAGCCGTCCCGGATCGAGGTCGCACTCCGCGAGTACGGTGCCCGGCGGGAAAGGCCTCTCCAGCGCCCGCTCCCGAAGGCGGGACAGCACCGCCCGGCCGACCCCCTCGTCGTGCCGGGACGGGTCACCGACCGCGATGACGGCGATGCGCGTGGAGACGCTCATGATCGTTCTCCCTCCACTGCGAGTGCGTCCAGCGTGCTTGGACCGGCGGTCGGGGCGCATGAGCCGAAGAGGCCCGACAAGGGGCCAGGGCGGCCCTTTCGGGTGTGCGGCACCGGCTCGGTTCGGGTGGTGGATGGGCATCGGCCGGGCGACACCCCGCGCGGCATGAGCCGAAGGGCCCACGGCCGGGTCCGGGCGGCCCGTGGTACCGGCTCCCGAAGTCGCGCACGCTGGGATCGACAGCCCCATGAAGGGAGCCGGTGCGATGACCTCCGCAACCACCATGAGCACGGCGCTTGAGCCCGTGCACCGCGAAAGGCTGATGCGCCTCGCCCGCGAGGTCTCCTTCGAGGCCGGGACCCGCCTGTTCGAGGAGGGCCGACACGCCGACCGGTTCTGGATCGTACGCACCGGAACCGTCGCCCTCGATCTGCATGTGCCCGGCCGCCGACCGGCCGTCGTCGAGTCGCTCGGGCACGGCGAGCTGGTCGGCTGGTCCTGGCACTTCCCGCCGCATCTCTGGCACCTGGGCGCCGAGGCGATGACCCCGGTGCGGGCCTGGGAGTTCGACGCCGAGGCGGTCCGCACGATGTGCGCCGCGGACCCCACGTTCGGCCGGGCTATAGCGGTGTGGGTGGGACGCGTGGCCGCCCAGCGGCTGCACGCCACCCGGGTCCGGCTGCTCGACCTGTACGCCCCCTACGGCAGCGGTGACCTTTTGTGACCGCGCGCACGCTCCGTCCGGCCGAACGGCCCTGGGAGGAAAGCATGGACAGCAGCCCGCACCAGGTGAGCGACGTGATGACGCATGCCGTCGTCGCGGTGGGCCGCAAGGCCCTGTTCAAGGACATCGTCGAACGCATGGAGCAGTGGAAGGTCAGTGCCCTTCCCGTGCTGGAGGGCGACGGGCGGGTGATCGGGGTGGTCTCCGAGGCCGACCTGCTGCCCAAGGAGGAGTTTCGGGACAGCGACCCGGACCGGTTCACCCAACTGCGCCGGCTGCCCGACCTGGCCAAGGCCGGGGCGGTGTCCGCCGAGGAGTTGATGAGCACCCCGGCCGTCACCGTCCACGGAGACGCCACGCTCGCCGAGGCGGCACGGATCATGGCCTTGCGGCATGTCAAACGGCTGCCCGTGGTGAATGCCGAGGGCGTCCTCGAAGGCGTCGTCAGTCGCGGGGATCTGCTGAAGGTGTTCCTGCGTCCCGACAACGACCTGGCGGACGAGATCCGGCGCGACATCGTCGACGTTCTCTTCCCAACCCCGGTCGAGCCCGTCCACATCATCGTCAGCGACGGCGTCGCGACCCTGACGGGACGCGTCGGGGACGCTGCACGGATTCCACTGGCCGCGCGCCTCGTCCAGGGTGTGGAAGGGGTCGTGGGCGTGGACTGCCGACTTACCGCCGCCGGCTCCGACGCCGGGTGACGCCTTCAGCGCGCACCCGATCGGCGTTCGGTGACGCGTCCGACCGCCCAGCTCACTCGACGGTGGGGCTGGGCCTTCGCTGCGGCGTGAGACCGAGCCCTCGTGGGACTGAGCCTTTGGCGGTGCTGCTGCCGAGCCTCTTGCCGCCGGCGTTGCCGATCAACCTCTGCCGCCGCTCCGCTTCCGCCACTCAGGTCCGACCTGCTCCCACTCCTCCTCCCACTCGGCCAGGCGCCGCCGAAGGAGCCGCGTACGGATCAGCCAGCCGCCGGCCCAGACCGTTGCACCGGCTGGCGGAGCCACGAGGACGCCGGTCAGAACCACCTGCAGCGTTGCCCCTGTCCCGCTGGGAGGCGGGGAGACGATCCGGCCGGTATGGTCCGTCCACACGGTGAGCCTGCTGCCCACGGGGGAGCCCGGGAAGATCTTCGCCTGGCCGATGTGCACCTTGCCGACCGCGTCCTCCAGCGCACGGCGGCCCACACCCGGCCGTCCTCGTACCCCCTGACGCCGGGCGGGGCCTTCGCCGCGCCGTCGGTGAGTACGGCGGACACGGCGTGCACCTGAGCGCGCCGGGCGGCGAACGCCGAGTCCGTCGCCTGCGCCGCCACCACGCCCGCGAGCACTCCTCCGAGGAGAGCCAGGGTCCAAGTGACAAGCACGATCCAGGCCTCGACGACGTCGCTTGTGCCGCTTCAGCGGGTTGTGCCGCCAGCGCCACAGCCGCACTCGTGCCACGGTCGTAGGAGGTGTCCGTGCCATCGGCCGCCCCTCCTTCGGCATGCGGTCGGCGTCCGTCAGGCAGGGGCCCACCGTTGCGGGTCCGGCAGGTCCGGGGCGAGGTCCGGATGGCGGGGCGGACCGCTGAGCGCACAGTGCACGTCCACCACGCCCGCGACAGCCCGCGCGAGGCGGGCGGCGAGCGGAATCAGAGCAGTTTCGTGGACCCGGCCGGTGAGAGTCACGACACCGTCGCGCACCTCGATCCGGATCGCTTCGGCGTGTGCACCGAAGAGCCTCTCGGCGACCTCGCACCGGACGTCCTCGGCGATGTCCGGATCGTCGCGCAGGAAGACCTTGAGCAGGTCGGACCGGCTGACGATGCCCTGCAGAGTGCCGTCGGCGCCGACCACCGGCAGTCGCTTGACCCTCCTGCGAGCCATGACGCGAGCGGCGCGGGCGAGGGTGGCGTCGGCCGTCACAGCGACAGCTGGAGCGGTCATCAGCTCACCGGCGGTCACCGCGTCCGCCTTGCGGCCCTCCTGCCCGTACCGGCCCACGTCGCCCTCGCTGTACTCCTCCTTGGGCAGTAGATCGGCCTCGGAGACGATGCCGACGACGCGTCCACCGTCGTCCAGCACGGGGAGGGCGCTGACCCTCCACTCCTGCATGGTCCGCACGATGTCCTTGAAGGCCGCCCCCGTGCGCAGGGCGACGCCCCTGCGGGTCATCACATCGTTCACGACGGTGGGAGTGCCCTTCATGGCGTCCTCCGGGGGCTGGGTACCGTTCTACGACACCTTCAGGCTGCGCCGACGAGCGGTCGCGGGACATGGGCCGAGTGGCCCGTCCCTGGGCCCCCTTGCCCGTGTGGTCCGTCAGCGCGGACCTGCCAGACTCCGCCCCCGTGCCGGGGAATGTCCGCTCTCCTATGTGCCGGGCAGGGGCACCCGCCACTGCAGTCTGGCACCGCCCCCGTCGGGGCTGGACACGTCGAGGTGCCCGCCCAGCTGCTCCGCGCGCTCGGCGATGTTGCGCAGCCCGCTGTGCCGGCCGTCAGGCGGGATTCCCACACCGTTGTCGGCGATCGTGAGAGTGACCTCCCGGCCGTCGGTCGTCAGGGCGACCTGGGCCCTGTCGGCATGGGCATGGCGGGCGATGTTGGTGAGGGCCTCGGAGAGGACGGCCACGATGTTGTCGGCGATTTGAGACGGGACGTCGGTGTCGAGCAGGCCCTCGATGCGCACGCTGGGCGTGAAACCCAGCACCGGGGTTTTCTCGCCGACGACGTCTACGACCCGGGCCCGCAGCCCGGCGTCGACGGCGCTCGCACGGGCGCGCAGCGCGAAGATGGTCGAACGGATGATCTTGATGGTCTCGTCCAGGTCGTCCACGGCCCGCAGCACCCGCTCGGCGGCCTCGGGATGCTCGATGAAGCGGCCCGCACTCTGCAGCGTCATGCCCGTCGCGAAGAGCCGCTGGATGGCAAGGTCGTGCAGGTCCCGGGCGATCCGGTCGCGATCCTGGAGAACGGCGATCTGTTCTGCGTCCTTGCGGCGCTCGGCCAGTTCCATCGCGATCGCGGCCTGCGCGGCGAAGCCCTGCAGTTTCTGGGTCTCCTCGCCCAAGAAAACCGGCGCGCCGGTCTCGCGGGCCACCAGCACCACGCCGCGCACGCCGCCGTCCCGGGTGCCGATGGGGACGGCCACGGCGGGGCCCAGCCCATGGAAACGCGGCGGATCTGGGGAGATCCTCTCGTCCTGCTGCACGTCGTCGCTGGTGACCGGCTCGGCAGCGGAGAAGGCAAGCCCCATGAGAGTTTTGGACAGGGGCAGCACCAGCCCCCGATGTGCCTCCGCGTCCACACCCACGGCGATCTCCACTGTGAGGGACTCGGTGGCCGCCATGGGCATCGCCACCGCCGCCAGAGCCGACCCCATGATCTCGCGTGCCCGTTCGGCAATCAGTTTCAGCGCCTCGGCGCGTTCGCTGCCCGACATCAGGCTGTGGGTGATCTCGGCGTTCGCCAGCAGCCAGCGCTCGCGCAGCCTGGACTCCTCGTACAGCCGGGCATTGTCGATCGCCACACCGGCCGCCACGGCCAGCGTGGACAGCACCGACTCGTCCTCCTCGTCGAACTGCACCCCGCCACGCTTTTCGGTCAGGTACAGATTGCCGAAGACCTGATCGCGGACGCGGATGGGAACGCCCAGAAAGCTGTTCATCGGCGGATGGCGGGCCGGGAAGCCGTACGAGGCCGGGTGCTGGGAGATCTTCTCCAGTCGAAGCGGCTCCGGGTGTCGGATCACCTCTCCGAGGATGCCGTGGCCCTCGGGGAAGGAGCCGATCTCGGCGATCTGCTCCTCGGTCACTCCGACGGTGAGAAAGGCCGAGAGGGAGCTGCCGCCGGGTCCGATGACGCCGAGGGCGGCGTATTCGGCGTCGACGAGCACGGCAGCTGCCTCAACGATGGAGTGCAGTGCCTGTTCAAGGTCCAGTTCGCGGCCGACGGAGAGCACCGCCTCCAGCAGGCTGTGCACCCGGTCCTGAGTGCCGCGGGCCGCGTCGATCCGGGCCTGCAGCTCCTCCAGCAGCTCGTCGAGTTTGAGCTGCGGCAGTCGTACACGGGGCTCTTCTGCGCCTGCCACGCCGCTCCTCCATGTCCCCTCGCACACGAGTCCGGACTGTCGCGGTCACTGCCCACGCTACCCGTCCTCTGCGGACGCAGGCAGCGCGGCCGTACCAGTGGCCCGAATCCGACTCCCCACGTGGGAGCGGGCCGCATCCTCGCCACTCAGGGCCGGTCGGCCCACGTCGTGGGACGGAGGGCACCTGCCCGGGCGCGGCACTTTCTTCCAGGCTGGGAAGCACAAGACCTCGGAGCCCAGGAGTGGCGTCATGGTCCGTTATGTGTACGACTTCCAGGACGGTGGCCGCGACCTGGCCGGCCTGCTCGGCGGCAAGGGCGCGAACCTGGCCGAGATGACCCGGCTGGGACTGCCCGTACCGCCGGGATTCATCGTCTCCACTGAAGCCTGCCGCGCGTTCCTGGCCACCGGCGAGGAACCCAAGGGCATGTCCGCGGAGGTCTCCCGGCACCTTTCGGCGCTGGAGACGGGTGTCGGGCGGCTGCTCGGGCAGGGGGACGACCCGCTGCTGGTGTCCGTCCGCTCCGGGGCCCGCTTCTCGATGCCCGGCATGATGGAGACGGTTCTCGACATCGGCCTCAACGACGACTCCGTGCTCGGCCTGGCCAAGGTGTCCGGCAGCGAGCGCTTCGCCTGGGACTCCTACCGCCGGCTCGTCCACATGTACGGCAGCACGGTGATGGGGGTCGATCCGGCCCTGTTCGACGAGGCCATGACCCTGCTGAAGGACGCCCGCGAAGCCCCCGACGATCTCCATCTCGACGCGAGCGACCTCGCATGGCTGGTGGAGACGTACAAGAGCCTGATCCGGGACGAGACCGGCCGCGACTTCCCTCAGTCCCCCGCCCAGCAGCTCCAGCAGGCGATCCTCGCCGTCTTCCGGTCCTGGAACGCCGAACGCGCCGTGCTGTACCGGCGGCGCGAGCGCATCCCGGACGACCTGGGAACGGCCGTCACCGTGCAGCGCATGGTGTTCGGCAACCTCGGCCCCGACTCGGGCAGCGGCGTCGCCTTCACCCGTGACCCGGCCACCGGGCGCCCCGGCCTGTACGGCGACTACCTGCCGAACGCCCAGGGCGAGGACGTCGTGTCGGGCGTGCGGGACGCCGTACCGCTGGCCGAGCTGGAGCGGCTGGACCCACGCTCGTACCGGCAACTGCGCGATCACGCACAGACGCTGGAACGGCATTACCGCGACCTGTGCGACATCGAGTTCACCATCGAGCGTGGAACGCTGTGGATGCTGCAGACCCGGGTGGGCAAGCGCACCGCCGAGGCCGCCTTCGCCATCGCCACCGAGCTGGTGCAGGAAGGTCTCATTGTTTCCGACGAGGGCCTGGCGCGGGTGAGTGGTGACGGGCTGGCCCGGCTGATGTTCCCGCGCTTCGACACCACCGCCACCGGTGAGACGCTTGCCCGCGGTGTGCCGGCCTCGCCGGGCGCCGCGGTGGGCGCGGCCGTGTTCGACTCCGCGGAGGCCGTACAGCGCGCCGCGGCCGACGAGAAGGTTGTACTCGTCCGCGAGGAGACGACGCCCGACGACCTGCCCGGGATGGTGGCCGCGCAGGCGGTGCTGACGGGCCGCGGCGGCAAGACCAGCCACGCGGCCGTTGTCGCCCGTGGCATGGGCAAGGTGTGCGTGTGCGGGGCGCAGGACATCACCGTCAACGCGCAGGCACGGCGTTTCACCGCCCGTGACGGCATTGTCGTCGAGGAGGGCACCGTCATCTCGGTCGACGGTTCCACCGGTGACGTGTTCCTCGGGGCAGTCCCGTTGGTCGCGTCGGCCACCATGCGCTACTTGGAGAGCGGTGAGCAGGCCGACAGCGTGGTCTGCGCGGTGGCCCGGGCGCTGGACCACGCCGACTCGGTACGGCGCTTGGAGGTGCGGGCCAACGCCGACACCCCCGAAGACGCTGCCCGGGCCCGGAGGTTCGGGGCACAGGGGGTCGGGCTGTGCCGCACCGAGCACATGTTCCTCGGCGAGCGGCGCAAGCTGGTCGAGGCGATGATCCTCGCCCGTACGGATGCCGACCGCGACCGCGCGCTGGCGGCTCTGCTGCCGCTCCAGCGGCGGGACTTCACGGGCATCCTTGAGGCGATGGACGGCTTTCCGGTCACCATCCGGCTGCTCGACCCGCCGCTGCACGAGTTCCTGCCCGACCGCACCGACCTGGCCGTCCGTATCGCCGCCGCCGAGGCCACGGGTCAACAACCGGAGGCGCACCACGTGGAGTTGCTGGCAGCGGTGAACCGGATGCACGAGGAGAACCCGATGCTCGGCCTGCGTGGCGTGCGGCTCGGCCTGGTGGTTCCTGGCCTGGTCGCGATGCAGGTCCGGGCGATCGCCGAAGCGGTCGTAGAGCGCACGCGAGCGGGTGGCTCTCCGCATGCGGAGATCATGGTGCCGCTTGTCGGTGCCGTCGAGGAACTGCGGCTCGCCCGCGAGGAGGTGGTCCGCGTTCTGACCGAGGTCGGTGAGGAGACCGGCACCCCTGTCCACTGTCCTGTCGGCACGATGATCGAACTGCCCCGTGCGGCGCTCACGGCCGGCCGGATCGCCGAGGAGGCGGAGTTCTTCTCCTTCGGCACCAACGATCTCACCCAGACCACATGGGGCTTCTCCCGGGACGACGTGGAGGCCGCGTTCTTCTCGGCCTACTTGGACAAGGGCGTCTTCGCCGCATCGCCGTTCGAGACGCTCGACCGGGAGGGGGTGGGCCGACTGGTCCGGATCGCCGTCGAGGAGGGCCGTGCGGCCCGCCCGGACCTCGAGACCGGCGTCTGCGGCGAACACGGTGGCGATCCGGAGTCGATCCACTTCTTCCATGAGGTCGGCCTGGACTATGTCTCCTGCTCGCCGTTCCGGGTCCCGGTGGCCCGTCTTGAGGCGGGCCGGGCGGCCTTGGCGGACATGGACACGAGTGACAGCAGGTGAGGGGGGTGCACGGTCCCTTCATCGGCATGGGCCCGACTGGCAGCGGAAGGGAGGCACGTGATGGCAGCCGGTGAGTTGCGAGCACATCGGCGAATCGACCTCGACGACGCCGAGTCGCTGCGGTTGCTCGGCAGCGTGTCGCTGGGAAGGATCGTCTTCACCCGGCAGGCGCTGCCCACCGTCCGCCCGGTCAACCACGTCCTGGACGACGGGGACATCGTCATCCGTACCCACGAGGGTGCTGCGCTCACGTCTCACGCGCAGGAAGTCGAGAGCACGGGCGTCGTCGTCGCGTACGAGGCCGATGCCATCGACCCGGACACCCACCTCGGCTGGAGCGTGGTCGTCACTGGGTACGCCCAGCTGGTGACCGACCCGGTTGAACTCGAGCGTATCCGTGGGCTGCTGCAACCTTGGGTGCCAATGGAACCGATGGACCAGGCGGTGCGCATTCGCCCCGAACTGGTCACCGGTGTCCTCCTCACCGAGACGGGGGCGCGGCAACCGGCTGACAGCTGACGTGCAGTTACATACGCGGCAGAGGCGGTACGAGTGTCGAGCCACTCGTACCGCCTCTGCTGGGATAGAGCAGCAGCCGCTCACACGGTGATCCGGCGTCCCGTGACCATGCCGGAGTCGATTCGCATCCACCGTTCGCGGTGTCCGCCCGCCCATGGCTTGCTGTGTGCCTTCTCGTCGTACCGGCGCTGCTTCCGTGGGTTCAGCACCACCCGCCCGACGCCGTGCACCAGGACGCTCCAGCCCTGGCTGAACGCGTCGTCGATGCGGTCGACCTCGAAGGCCACCTGGCGGCCGTCGGCCAGCGCCGGCGTGGCGCCGGTAGCGGTCCGGAAGACGATCGCACCATCCACAACGCTGTAGTTGACCGGCACGATCTCCGGCCCGGAACTCGTGGACACCGCGAGCCGCCCGACTCCGTGCGACCCCAGCAGTGCCTGGCACTCGACAGCGCTCAATTCGGTGAAGCGGGGGTCACGGGCGGCGCAACCGGGTCCGGGTGACACGTCGACCGCGCCGCCGGTCAGCTCGGTCACGGTGGTTTCCAACGCCTCGGCCAGCCGGTGCAGCACGCCAGAGCCGGGGGCGGCACCGGGATGTTCTTCCAGGTATCGGAGGTAGCCGGCGGCCATGCCGGCGCGGGCGGCCGTCTGCCTTCGTGTCACACCGAGTCGGGCCCGCTGGGTAGCCAGGCGGCGGCCCAGGTCGCCCAGTGGCGCCTCCGTCGCGACATGCGCGCTCGTCTGTTCGGTCATGGCCGTCGTGTCCTTCTCGATCAGGCCGCGGGAACGGCCACTTCCGCGTGCTGCTGCCCGCCCAGCACCACTTTCAGCGCGCCGGTCTCGGCGGCCTTGGAGAAGACGTCGTACGCCTCTTCCATGCGGTTCAGCGGGAAGGTGTGAGTGACCAGCTGCCCGGTCCGCAGCCGGCCGGCCGCGGCCATCCGCAGCAGGGTCGGGGTGGAGTAGGTGTCCACCAGACCGGTCGTGATCGTCACGTTCTTGATCCACAGGTCTTCGAGGTGGAGCGTGGCGGGCTTGCCGTGCACGCCTACGTTGGCGACATGCCCGCCAGGACGGACCATGCGGGTGCACAGCTCGAAGCTCTCCGGCACGCCGACCGCCTCGATGACCACATCGGCTCCGAGCCCGCCGGTGAGGTCGGCGACCAGCTGGCCGGGTGCCTCGTGCACGTCGGCTACCGCGTCGGCACCAAGCCGATGCGCAGCCTCCAGACGGGCCGGAGCCAGGTCGACGGCAATGACCCGCTCGGGCGAGAACAGCCGAGCCGTGGCGATGGCCGCAAGTCCGATCGGCCCGGCGCCGACGATGGCCACGGTGTCCCCCGGACGCACATGCCCGTTGAGGACGCCCACCTCGTAGGACGTCGGGAAGATGTCCGCGAACAGGACGGCTTCCTCGCTGGGCACGGCGGCGGGCAGCGGGTGGACGGACAGGTCGGCGTGAGGCACGCGGACGTACTCGGCTTGGGTGCCGTCGACGAGGTGGCCGAGGATCCAGCCTCCGCCGCCCCGGCACTGTCCGTAGGAGCCGTCCCGGCAGAACCGGCACCGTCCGCAGGAGGTGATGCAGGAGAGCAGCACCCGGTCGCCGGGCCGTACGGTGCGCACATCGCTGCCGACCTCGACGATCTCGCCGACCGCCTCATGACCGAGTATGGTGCCGGGACGGACCTCCGGAACGTCGCCCTTGAGGATGTGCAGGTCCGTCCCGCAGATTGTCACGACGCCGACCTTCACAATCGCGTCGGTCGGTTCCTTGACGGCTGGGTCCGGAACGTCCTGCCAGGAGGCCTGTCCGGGACCGTGGAAGACGAAGCCTTTCATCGCGCTCCTCACCCTGTTGTCTGCTGCGGGACCAGCGTTCCGGCGCGTACGACGAGGGACGCGGGCCGGCTCCGGCACGGTGCCGGGAAGCGCCCCGCACGTTCAGCCTGGGCGGTCCGCAGGAGGTCGCGCTTGGGCCTTCCGGCCCTTGTACTCAGCCGGACGGTGCCCAATGGCTCACCGACCCGTGGCAGGGCGGCTTCGGTAACGCAACGGGGCGCGACGGACCCACATCACTTTCACGCTTGCAGCGGCCTTTGGGCGTCGCCCTCAAGAGCCCAATAGGGACCAATGGGCCCTACCAGCGCGTGATAGGGGTCCCGGGCGGCCTTTCACCGAGCCCCGTCGGCCCCTGTGAGCACGGCCCCGCCGGAGCCACCGTCGAAGGAGGCACCACGATGAGGAGGTGTTCCGTCATGAGCACCACGAAGCGGCTGTGGCGGTGGCGGAGCAATCCGCTGCGGAGGCACGAGGACATCGTCGAGGCCTGGGTCGTCCTGACTGTCTGGGTGATAGTCGCCTTTGCCGGCGCCGTCGCCGGACTGGTGACGGCCCGCAGCGCCGAGCATGAGTTCGGGGAGCAGCGCGCCCACAGGCACGCCGTTCGAGCGGTCCTTGTCGCCGAGGCGCCACACGGCGTCACCGCGGACCGGCAGACCGACGGCCGTGTCCGGGGCTCCGTGCGCTGGGCAGCTCCCGACGGCACCCCTCGTAGTGGGCAGACGCTGGTCGACGGCGGCCTGAAGGCCGGAGCCTCGGTGACCGTCTGGCAGGACGACCAGGGCCGGCTCGCGCTCTCACAGCCGACGGGCCGTGCCGAAGGGCACGTCGAGGCCGCCCTCTTCGGTGCCGCGGCCGCCCTCGCCGTCGCGGCTCCGGTCTTCGGTGCGGGCGCTTTCGCACGGGCACGGCTCGACCGGCGTCGCATGGCCCGCTGGGACCAGGAGTGGGATCTGGTGGGACCGCAGTGGGGCCCGAAGACGGGTTGAAACGTACCCCCGAGAGCTGCGCACCCCGCCCCCACCGAGCGCGCACCCGGCCCTCGGTACGCAAGCTGGAGGATGAGGCGAGGTTCATGAACGAGACGCTGTCCCTCGGTCGGATCGCCGGCGTGCGGGTCGGCCTGCACTGGAGCGTCCTGGTCATCGTCGTCCTGGTGACGGTCACTCTCGCGCGTGGTGAATTCCCTGCCGCCCATCCGGGCTACTCCGCCGTGCAGTACTGGGCGCTGGCCCTGCTGGCCGCGGTCGTCTTCCTCGTCTCGCTGCTGGCGCACGAGCTGGCGCACGCCGTGGTCGCCCGCCGCAACGGCGTGCAGGTCGACGGCATCACCCTGTGGATGCTGGGCGGCGCGGCGCGCCTGCACAGCGAGGCCGCGACCCCGGCCGCGGAGCTGCGCATCGCCGCCGTGGGCCCGCTCACCAGTCTGCTGGCCGGTGGCGCCCTCGCGGGCGTTGCCGCCGGGCTGGACGCGTTGCACGCGTCCGGGCTCGTGGTCGAGGCGGTCGCCTGGCTGTCCGCGATCAATATCTTGCTGGCCGTCTTCAACGCGCTGCCCGCCGCCCCACTCGACGGGGGACGGCTGCTGCGGGCGTACCTGTGGCATCGCACCGGCGACCGACTGCGGGCCACCCGCGGCGCCTCGGCTGCGGGCCGGGCGCTGGGCTGGTTCCTGGTGGTGACCGGCTTCGCGGCCGTGCTGTTCGCGCACAATCTGTCCGGCCTGTGGCCCGCGCTGATCGGCTGGTTCCTCATCAGCGCGGCGACCGCGGAGGCTCGCCAGGCCGAGATGCGGAGCGTGCTGGGCGGTGTCCCGGTCAGCTGCGTCATGACCCCGAATCCGGTCACGGTTCCGGACACGGCGACACTCGCTGACTTCCTGGCCGAGGGGCCTTTCGGCCACTACCGCCACTCAGCCTTCCCGGTGCTGGCGGCAGGTGGCTCGGTGGTCGGTCTTCTCACCGTGCGGCGTGTCGAGTTGGCGCCGGCTCAGGGCCGCGTAAGCACGACGGTCGGCCAGGTGATGCGTCCTCTCGCCGACGTCGTCATCGCCGCGCCCGAGGAGCCGGTGCTCGATCTGTTCCCCCGGCTGGAGGCGAGCCCCGTCCGCCGTGCGGTGGTCCTGGACGAAGGACGCCTCGTCGGCATCCTCACCGTCGCCGACATCACCCGGGCCCTGGCCTGGCCGGCCGAGCCCACGCAGACCCTGCCACGGAGCACCGACCCACACCTGACGAAGGAGGCATCATGACGGACACGACCTTGGCCACCGGACGGACCACCGCACTGCCCGAGGGCCACGTCGAGGTATGCCACCTGGGAGGCTGTGCGTTCAAGGTCGACGTACGGGGACACGCCCTCGTCATCGACCAGCCTGTCGAGGCAGGGGGCGGCGACCGCGGCCCGACGCCCGTCGAGGTTCTCGTCGTGTCGCTCGCCTCGTGTGTCGCCTACTACGCGGGGCGCTTCCTGGAGCGCCATCACATTGACCGCCAACGGTTGCGTGTGTCGGCGGACTTCACGATGGCCGACGACCGGCCGGCCCGCGTCGCCGCTGTCCGTATGCGGATTTTTCTGTCGGAGGGACTGAGCGAGGCGAGGCTCCAGGCGCTGCGCGCCGTGGTCGACCACTGCACGGTGCACAGCACACTGCGTCAACCACCGCAGGTGAGGATCGAGTTCGGCTGACGCGACCGGGAGAGCCATCCGTGGCAGTCCCGGCCCGTGTCAGGCCCACAGACAGCCTCATCGGTCATCCTGCGCCTGTGCCGCTCGCTGTCACAGCTGGGGGGCGGAGGAGGTCGTAGGCCCAGGCCGCCAAAGTGGTGGGGGTGGTGGTGTACGGGGTTCGCGGTTGTTCCGGGACGAAGCCGTCCCGCAGACCGGTCGACATCCCGACAACCGCTTCGACCAGGCCGTCGGTCATCCCGGATACGCGCAGCAGTTTCCGCATCGCGTCGTCGCCGACGCGCTCGACGCGCACCGGACGGCCGGTGGCGGCGGACACGATCGCGGCGGCCTGCGGCCAGGTGAGGTCTGCTGGCCCGTGGAGGCCTGTACGCAGCGTCCGGACCAGGCGGTCGACAGCAGCCGTGTCACGGCGACCTCCGCGATGTCGCGCGGCGCGACCGATGCCAGAGGCTGGTCCAAGGGCAGGATCACGGGGACGAAGCCGGTCCGCACGGCATCGAGCTGTAGCTCGAGGTTGGTGAAGAAGTAGCCGCACCCGCAGGTGTGTGACCGAGGCACCGAGGGTGTCGAGGGCGAGCTCGGTGCCCGCGAGGCCGTCGATCTCACCGGCTCCGCGCCGCTTTTCGGCACCGACGCTGCTCTGGAACACTGTCCGCTTGATGCCGTTCGCCTTGACGGCGCTCACCACGCTCGCGTAGCCGGCTCGTAGTCCGCGAGTGGATTCTCGCCCGTAGACGGGGGTCCACCCTGAACAGAGCTTCCGTCCCGGCCGTGGCGGCGACGACCGCCTCCACGTCGCGCTGGTCAACCGCGACGGCATCCACCTCGTTGCGGACGTCGGGATGAAGCCGGCCGGGATCACGCGCCAGCACGAGTGGGCGTATCCCGGCTCTCAGGAGCATGGGGACGACGTGTCGTCCGACGTTACCGGTGGGCGTCGTGACTGCGATACGCATGGCTCGGTGTCCCTTCGGCGGTTTCCCACGCGACACTCCGAGCGATTCCGGACACCCCATGTCCCCTATCGCGATGCGTTTCCCTCTGGGTGCCGACCAAGCGGGCGCGGGCGGAGCGGCAGACCGCAGGCCCGAGAGAGATTGCAAGAAAGACTGCACTCTGCGCTCATCATCGAGCCCGCCTTGGCCGTGCGGAGGTGCTGTGATCGGTGAGGTCGAACGGTGCCGGCAGAGCGGGCAGAGCGGTGACCGCCGCCCGTGCGGGGCGGGCTCAGGCAGGCTCCGGTACCACGGCCACCGGGCAGACCGCGTGGTGGAGCACCCCGTGGGCGACGCGGCCGAGTTGGAGCCCGAAGTGACCCTGGCGGCGCCGGGCGCCGACGACCAACAGGTCGCCTTCACGGGACACCGCCAGCAGGGCGTCGCGGGCGAAGCCCTCGATCGTACGGCGGTGCACCTGCAGACCGGCCGGGGTGTCCCGCAGCGCCTCCTCCACCGTTTCAGCAGCTTGCCGCTCTTGCAGGTGGGCCGGTTCTCCGACGATCAGCGGATGCGGACGGGGCTCATGCAGCGGTCGACGCCAGGCCCGCACAGCCTCCAGCGGGACCTCGCGCAGCAGAGCCTCCTCGACCGCGAAACGTACGGCAGCCGAGCCTGCCTGCTTCTCGCTCACCCCCAGGACGATGCGACCGCGTGCACCGGAGCGGTTGTCGTGGCTGCCGCGCACGACGACCAGCGGGCAGTGCGCGTGCCCGGCCACCGTGACGCTCACGGAGCCGAGCAGTGCCTCGGTCACACCGCTGCGGCCTCGGCAGCCCAGGACCATGGCGAGGGCGCTGTGGGTCTCCCGGATCAGGCCGTACCCGGCTTCCTCGGGCAGCACGTCTGTGGTGACCTTCACGCCTGGCTGCCGCTGACGGGCGCGCCGTTCGGCGGTCTCTACGATGTCCTCGGCCATCACCTCCTCCGAGGGCTTGCCGAGGTCGTGGGCGAAGGATGCGCCTTCGTAGCGCTCCCAGAGCGAGGCGTACACCAGTCGGAGTGACGCCCCGCGCAGGGCCGCCTCGTCGGCAGCCCACTCCACTGCTCTCATGCTCGGCTCGGAGCCGTCGACACCGACGACGA
This sequence comes from Streptomyces sp. NPDC045022, assembly GCF_056432605.1. NCBI lineage: Bacteria > Bacillati > Actinomycetota > Actinomycetes > Kitasatosporales > Streptomycetaceae > Streptomyces > Streptomyces sp. NPDC045022. The sequence goes on along the minus strand of NZ_JBWKIR010000001.1, from coordinate 622,339 downwards.
TCGGGAGGTCCACGGGCTCGCCAAAGGCCCGTGCGGCTGATGCCTTCATGGGGTCTCCTCCTCGGGGCGACGGCTCAGCTGTGCGCGACGACCGCGATGGGGGCGGTGATGTGGTGCAGGGCCGAGTGCGTGACATGGCCGATGTGGGCGCCGAAGGAGCCGGTGCGGATGCGCCGGCCGACGACCACCAGGGAGGCGTCACGGGAATCGTTGACGAGGACTTGGGCGGCGTTGCCGCACCGGCTCGCCTCGATGACCTCGACGTCCGGGAACTTCTGCCGCCAGGGACGCAGTACCTTGCTCAGGAGGGAGGCCTGTCCGCGCTCGAGCGTGTCGTAGAGTTCGGCGTCACCGGGGAAGCGGTAGAAGGAGGTGGGCGGTTCAGGCCAGGCGTGGACCGCCCGTAGAGCAGCTTTCCGGCGAGCTGCTGCGTCGAAGGCGAATTCCAGCAGCGTGTCGTCCGGCTGATCGATGTCGAGGCCCAGTACGACGGGACGGAACGGCGCCGCAGCGGACGGTACGCCCGCCGGGTCCATCCTGTGCTCGTCAGCGGCCTGCTCCTCCGCGCGCACCAGCACCACCGGGCGCTCGGCGCGGGCCACGATCCCCAGACTCACCGAGCCGACCATGAATCCCTGCAGTCCACCGAGCGCTCGCGAGCCCAGCACCAGCAGTTCGGCGAAGCCTGCCGCCTCACAGAGGACGTCGGCCACGGTCCCTGTGAGCTGCTCGGTGATCACCTCGATGCCCGGGTGGCGCAGCCGGATCCCTTCCGCGGACTCGTGTGTCAACTGCTCGGCCCAGTGCTGGTAACGGTCGAGGTCCAGCAACGGGGTCCGGGCGGCGTACCGGGGCGTCGGCTCCTGGACATGCACGATCTTCAGGGGCAGGCCACGCAGCAGCGCTTCGCGAGCCGCCCACTCGGCTGCGGCCCGGCTTTCGGGCGAGTCGTCGAGGCCGACGGTGACGGTGCGGGACATCGTCTCCACCTCCGGGTGAGAGAGGGTTCCGCTATCAGCGTGGCGCCGCAGCGCCGGCCGCATCAGGGGCCACACGGCCCGTTCGGGGACCGACCGACCCTCAGCAGTGCGGTAGCCGGACGGGCCATCCAGGGGCCGGGCGGCCCTGGCCCGCCTGCAGCCTGTCGGCACACCCTGAAAAAAGCCGGACACCCCATCGAGGCCCCTGTGGAGTCACCATGTACGGCACCCCGCACACCGTCAGCGATGTCATGACCCAGACGGTCGCCGCCGTCGGCCGACGGGCCCCCTTCAAGGAGATCGTGCAGTTGATGCAGGACTGGCAGGTCAGCGCCCTGCCCGTGATCGAGGGCGAGGGCCGGGTGGTCGGAGTCGTCTCCGAGGCCGACCTCCTGCCCAAGGAGGAGCTCCGGGACGACCTCGATGTGGGCTATCTGCAACTGCGTCAGCCCGTCGACGTGGCCAAGGCCGCCGCCCTCACCGCAGGAGACTTGATGTCCTCCCCCGCCGTCACGGTCCGGGCCGCCGCCACGCTCGCCGAGGCCGCACGCATCATGGCGCGAGAGGGGGTCAAGAGGCTGCCCGTGGTGGACGAAGCCGGGCTGTTGGCGGGCGTCGTCAGCCGGGCCGACCTGCTCAAGGTCTTCCTGCGCGACGACGAGGACATCGCCGAGGAGGTCCGACACGAGATCGCCTCGTACCTCTTCCCGCCGCCGTCGTCGACCGTCCAGGTGGAGGTGCACGACGGTGTCGTGACACTCACCGGGCGGGTCGGCGACACTGCCCTCGTTCCTGTGGCCGCGCGGCTGGTGAGGGGCGTCGAAGGAGTGGTGGACGTGGGGTTCGACCTCGTGCAGGACGGTAGGACGCAGTAGCTGGAGTGCATACCGCTGCCGGGTGACTGGGGCCGAACGGCCCTGGTGCGATGGGCATCGTCAGGTGATGATCGACGTCTAGGACATTCGGCAGTGTGCCACGTCTGCGGAATCGAGGTCGCCATGGCCGAGACACGCACCTTCACCGAGCAGAACCCCATCCGTGTGTTCCTGCTCGACGACCACGAGGTCGTACGACGCGGCCTGACCGACCTCCTGGACGCCGAACCGGACATCTCCGTGGTCGGCGACGCGGACACCGCCGAACACGCGCTCACCCGGGGCCCCGCTCTGCGACCGCACGTAGCCGTGCTCGACGTCCGCCTGCCCGACGGCGACGGCATCACGGTCTGCCGCGAGCTGCGAGACCGGATGCCGGAACTGGCATGCCTGATGCTGACCTCCTTCGACGACGAGGAGGCCCTACTGGACGCGATCATGGCCGGGGCGGCCGGATATGTGCTGAAGCAGATCAAGGGCTCCGACCTCGTGTCGGCGGTGCGCACCGTCGCTTCGGGGCAGTCGATGCTGGACCCGGCGACGACCGCCCGGCTCATGCGATCCCTGCGGGCCGACCCGGCCGAGGTGCCGTCGCTGCCCCCTGAACTGGCCGGCCTCTCGCCCCGAGAACGCGACATTCTCGCGCTGATCGGCGACGGTCTGACCAACCGCGAGATCGGCAAGAAGCTGTACTTGTCGGAGAAGACCGTCAAGAACCACATCTCACAGCTGCTGGCCAAACTGGGCGTGCAGCGCCGCGTCCAGGCGGCGGTCCTCGCCTCCCACTTGGACCAGCACGAATCCGGCCCGCACGACTCCCACGAAGTCAAGGATCGTTCTTCCCGCTGAGGGCGGCCGGGGATCAGGGCCGGTAATCAGGCGGCAGTGAGCAGGTTCTTCACCTCGACCACGTCGGAGATCTCCTCGACCTCCGCCACCAGCCGGGCCATCGCCGCCGAGGGCATCCGCCCGGTCAGCTCCACAATGCCGTCGTGCACGGCCACTTCCATGTTTTCCCGGTCGCCCGGGGGGCAGCACGCTGAGATCGTTGCCTCGACCTCCGTCCGGATACCGGCGTCGTCCCTGATGAGCGACTGCAGCAGCGCATCACGGCGCACAACGCCCACCAGGCGGCCATCGCGGTCGGTGACAGGCATCCGCTTCAGCCGGGACAGCGCGGCGAGCCAGGCCGCCTCGGCAACAGTCGCGCCCGGGAGCACAGTGATCGCGGGACTTGTCATCAGGTCGGCGGCCAGGTCGCCACGAGCCTTGCCATGGATCCGGCGCTCACGCAGCCTGCCGATGGGGCCGGGCCGGTGACCGGATGCCTCGAAGGCGACCTTGGCCAGCAGGTCGGACTCCGAGACGACGCCGACCACATGGTCATCGGCATCCACGACCGGGAGCGCGCCAGCGTGCACGCGCGCCAGCGAGCGGGCGATGTCGCGGTACGGCAGGTCTTCGCGCAGGGAGGCGGCGGGCACGTCCATCACGTCCCGCACCAGGGGCAGTCCCGGTTCGGGCGCGGATACGGACTGCGGCGTGAGCGGGGCGGACGGCGGTGCGGGCCGGGCTGTAGCGCTCGGTGGAGTCGTCGGAGCCTGCGCTTCTGTACCTGCATGCTTGGCGGCGGCGGTGGCCACGGCACCCAGGTAGCGGAGCAGGGTGTCCTGCCGTGCTGTTTCGCCGGGGCTCCAGGGGCGGGCGGGCACATCCCGCCGGGCTTCGGCCTTCGCGGAGAAGTTCTCGTGCTCGTTCACGGCGGCCTCCTGACTGATGTCGAGTTGCCTACCGTCCCAGTCTTTCGCTCTCGCTGCCCGAGCCAAGAGCCGAACGGCCCTGGTGGAACGGCGTGACGGTCCTATCCGGTGCGGGCCGGAACGGCAACGGTGAGACTGGAGGAGCAGCCGACCCGGAGGAGGCCGCCGATGAGCTTGCGGGACTTCCTGGAGCGGTTCCGTCCGGCGGGCACGCCCGGAGCGTCCGCCACCGGCGTGCCCGCCGACCGTACGGCCGAACGCGCCGCGGAACTGGAGCCCTCCCTCGCCCGGCTCGCAAGCGTTCAGCAGGAGGCGGCGCAGATCCGGGCCGCCGCTGAGCAGGAAGCCGAGGCCCTGCGGCAGAACGCCGCGCGAGAGGCGGCACGGATGGTGGATGCCGCGCGGGAGCACGCTCACGAGCTTCGCCGGCAGACCGCAGAACCCCTCCTGCGGGAGGCGCAGCAAGAGGCGGACGCCCTCCGCGCCGCCGGAGACCGCACTGCCTCGGCGATCCGCGAGCGGGCCCCGGAGCGTATGCCCCACCTGGTGGATCTCGCCGTGGCCGACGCCCTGCGCCTGACAGGCGGAGAGCGAGATGAGCCATGAGTGCCGGGTGGGTCGCCGGAGCGGTGCGCGCAAAGGCCCTCGTCGGCCGGTATCCGGGCACCGACGGGGCGCGGGATATCGCACGTGGTCCGACGCTCCACGACGCCCTGCAACGCCTGGCGACCACGCCCTACGCGAGATACGTGCGGATGTCTGCGAACGACGTGCGCCAGGCCCAGCGGGCGGTGTCCGCCACCCTGCTGTGGCATCTGCGGGTACTGGCCGGCTGGCTGCCCCGGGGCGGTGCCCGCCTGCTGGTTCCGCTCGCCGCCGGGTTCGAGATCGCCAACGTGGCCTCGCGGCTGCCCACACCGGACGGGCGCCGCGCGGAGGCTCTGGAGCCCTATCGGCTGGGGGCGCTGGAGACCGCCTGGCGAAGTCTGAAACGCGCAGGGACACCCGCTGAGACACGGACCGCGCTCACCGCCTCGCCTTGGGGCGACCCGGGCGGTGACACGCCGTGGGCCCTGGTCACCGGCATGCGGATGGCCGCGGCACGCCGCACCGCTGTCGCCGTACAGCCCGCGCGCCGCTGGGCCCAGGGGCGCGCCGTCCTGCTGGCAGCTCGTGAGCTGTTCGTACACCACCGCTCTCTTCCGGAGCCCGTATTGCGCGATGCGGCCCGGCTGCTCGGGACGCGGGCGACGGCCGCCGCCACATACCAGGAGTTCCGTGAGCGTCTGCCCTCGTCCGCGGGTTGGGCATTGAAGGACATCAACGAGCCGGGTGAGCTGTGGCTGGCGGAGGCCCGCTGGTGGCGGACGGTGCAGGCTGACGGCACGGCGCTGCTGCGTGAAGGCCGGTACGGGCCCCGGGTGGTCGTCGGTGCAGTGGCGCTACTGTCCGTGGACGCATGGCGGGTGCGGGCGGCGCTGGAGTCGGCGGCGCGCGGGGGACGGCCGGGGGAGGTGTTCGATGCCCTGGTCTGAGGCGGTGACGCCGGTCCGGATGCGCCGCGTGGCGGTGGTCGTGCCGCAGGCGGCCCTGCGGGACGCTCTGGTGCGGATCGCCGAGGAGGGCTGCGTGGAGCTGGACCGCGCCGAGGAAGCGGCTCCGGGGGCGGCGGCCGCGCGACTGCAGCGGGTGCGGGGGCGGGGCGCAACAACCGGCCCTGAAAGCGCCGCGACAGCAGTTCTGTCCTCCGCCGCGCCCGATCTCGACCTGCTCGAACGCCGTGAAAACGTCGCACTGCTGGCGGGCGAGGCCCAGTTGGAGGAGCGCGTGGAGGGCGCGGTACGGCAGGGAGAGGTGGCCGCGCTCGCCGGGTGGTGCCCGGCCGCCGAGGTATCCCGCGTCGCGGGACGCCTGGCCGCTGCGGGAGGCGCGCTGCTGCCGCTGCCGTCCCCGCACGGGACCGATCCGCCGACGCTGCTGCGGCCGGGCCGGGCCACCTCCTTCACGCCGCTGGTGACGACGTACGGGACACCCGCCTACGCAGACGTCGATCCCTCGTGGCCGGCGGGCCTCGCCTACGTCGCGATGTTCGGGATCATGTTCGGCGACGTGGGGCACGGGGCACTGCTGGTACTCGGCGCGATCGCGTTGCGCCTCGGGTGGCCCCGCCGGTTGGCCGGGCTGGGCCGGTTGTGGCCGTTCCTCGCGGGTGCGGGCGTCGCCTCCATGGCGGCGGGTGCCGCCTACGGCGAGTTCTTCGGGCCGACGGGCCTGCTGCCGGTGCTGTGGCTGAGCCCGCTGGAGAGTCCTGCCCGTCTGCTGGCCGCCGCCGTGGTGTTCGGTGCCGGTCTGCTGGCCCTCGCACACGCCGCCGGAGCGGTGAACCGGGTGCGTGAGGGCGGCTGGGGCTCGGGGCTGTACGCGGCGTCGGGCTGTGCCGGGCTGTTGTTCTACCTGGGCCTCGCTCTGGCCGCGGCGGGCCTGGTGCTACACAGGCAGGCTCCGGCCGTCGCCGGAGCCGCTCTCGCCGTCACCGGGCTGGCGCTGGTGGGGTTCGGCCTGTTCCGGGCCACTGCGGGCGGCGGCGCGGGACTCGCCGAGACGGTGGTGCGGCTGTTCGACGTCGTCGTACGGACCGGCACCAACACCCTGTCGTTCGCCCGGCTGGCCGCCTTCGGCCTGACCCATGCCGCCCTCGCGGATCTTGTGTGGCGCGGTACCACCGGCCTGGCCGGGCGTGGCGCCGCCGGGGTCGCGGGCGCCGCCCTGCTGTTCGTCGTGGGCACGGCCGTCTCCTTCGGCCTGGAAGCCCTGGTGGCCGGCGTGCAGGCGCTGCGGCTGGAGTTCTACGAACTCTTCTCCCGGCTCTTCGAGACCGAGGGCCGACCGTTCCGTCCCTGGCACGTTCCCCCGGCGGAGCCTGCCGATCCCGCTACGAAGGTGATCCCATGCTCACCTGGCTGATCGTCCTGCCGGTCCTCGTGGCGGTGCTCGGCGCCGTCCGGCTGCTGCGGCGGCGCCGCACCAGACATGCCTTCCGCTGGCTCCTGGCCACGAACATCGCCCTGCTGGGCGGCGCTCTCGTCGTCCTCGCCACGGCGTTGGCAGGTCCGGCGCAGGCCTCGGCGCAGGCCGCCGCGTCCGGTGGGGTCAACGGATCCGCCTTGATCGGGGCGGCCATCGCTGTGGCCGGCGCGTCGATGGGAGCCGCGATCGCAGTCGCCTACACGGGTGCCGCGGCGCTGGCCGCGTTGAGCGAGCGACCGGAGATGTTCGGCCGGGCGATGGTGATCGTCGGTCTGGCGGAGGGCATCGCGGTGTACGGGCTGGTGGTCGCGATCCTGCTGATCGGAAAGGCATGACGATGGCTACCGTGGCCGCTATCGGCACACGGACCAGCGTGTCCGGTCTGGCGCTGGCCGGGGTCGACGTCCTCGTCGCGGAGGACCCGGACGCCGTCCGCAGTGCCTGGCGGACGCTGCCCGGCACGGTCGGTCTGGTGATCCTCACGGTCAAGGCCGCCGAAGCGCTGGGCGGCGCGACGACGGCGCCGAACCCGTCCCGGCCGCTGACGGTGGTGATGCCCGGATGACCGCGCCTGTCGACGCCCTGAGCCCCGTCCGCGCCGAGTTGCTGCGCGCGGCACGGGCCTCCGCCGACGCCGTGCGGGACCGCGCGCAGGCCGACGCGGAGGAAACCCTGCGCTCAGCCCGCGCCACGGCCGAGGCAGTGCTCGCACGGGCCCGGGACCTCGGCAGAGCCGACGGTGCCGCCGAGGCGGCTCGGGAACGGGTGCGGGCGGTCCAGTGCGTCTGGGCAGCAGAACTGGCCGCCAGGGCCGAGGTCTACGTGGCTCTCAGGGCTGCGGTCCGCGCAGGTGTGCGAAGGAAGTTCATGGAAGACTCGTCTCTGCGGGCGCGCTGCGCGGAGGCGGCACGAAAGCTGTTGGGCCCGCAGGCGAGGGTCACGGCAGCCTCGGAGGGCGGGGTGACGGCCGAGGTGCCCGGCCGCCGGGTCGACCTGTCGGCGGAAGCCCTCGCCGATCGTGCCCTGGACCGGCTGGGCGTCCGGGCCGAGACGTTGTGGGAGCCGGCATGACCAGCTCCGGCAACCCTTCATCGGACTCGTCGGACAGGCACACGCTTCCGCAGATCACGCCCGGCGCTCCGCCGGACGGCGCGGACTGCCCACGGATCCTTCGTGTCGCCGGCCCCCTCGTGGAGATCACCTGCCCGCCCACGGTGGCCATGCACGACCTGGTCGTGCTGGGTGCCGCCCGGATGCCGGGCGAGGTGGTCGCCATCCAGGGCGACACGGCCACCATCGAGGCGTACGAGTACACCGGCGGACTTGCGCCCGGGCACCCAGCGGAGCCCCAGGGCCGCCCCCTGTCGGTGCGGCTCGCACCAGATCTGCTCGGCGGCGTGTTCGACGGGCTGCTGCGTCCTCTGGCCGGCATCGGCGACCTTCTCACGGCGAGCGGACCGTCAGCAGGTGAACCGGACCGACGCACCTGGTCGTTCACACCGCAAGTGGCTGAGGGAGAGCCGGTCGCGGCCGGTGACGTCCTCGGGGAGATCGGCGCGGGCGTGCCGCTGCGACTCCTGGTGCCTCCGGACGTGTCGGGTGAGGTGACTTGGGTCGCGGCGGCGGGTGATCACCCCTCGAACGGTGTGCTCGCCGTGGTGGGCGGCCAGGAAGTGAGGATGGCGCAGTCCTGGCCGGTGCGCAGACCGCGACCCGTCGCGCGGCGGTTGCCGGCGGACGTGCCCCTGAACACCGGGCAGCGCGCCGTCGACCTGCTCTTCCCGGTGGCACGTGGCAGCACCGTCGCCGTGCCCGGCGGCTTCGGCACCGGCAAGACCATGCTGCTGCAGCAGATCGCCAAGTGGTGCGACGCCGACGTCATCGTCTACGTCGGCTGCGGTGAGCGCGGCAACGAGATGGCGGACGTCATCAAGGAGTTGGCGGAGCTGACCGACCCGCGGACCGGGGGCCGTCTGGCCGAACGGACCGTGACGATCGCGAACACCTCCAACATGCCGATGATGGCCCGCGAGGCCGGCGTGCACACGGGTGCGACGGTCGCCGAGTACTTCCGCGACATGGGCCTCGACGTCGTTCTGATCGCCGACTCGACCTCCCGATGGGCGGAGGCACTGCGCGAGTTCGCCTCCCGTATGGGCGAACTCCCCGCCGAGGAGGGCTATCCGGCGGGGCTCGCCTCCCAACTGGCGGCGTTCTACGAGCGGGCCGCCGCCGTGCGCACCCTCGGCGGCGCGACCGGCTCGGTCACGGTGATCGGCGCGGTGTCTCCACCGGGCGGTGACCGCACCGAGCCCGTCACCGCGCACACCGAGCGTTTCGTGCGCTGCCTGTGGAGCCTGGACCGCGATCTCGCCTACGCACGCCACTATCCTGCGGTGTCCTGGTCGGAGTCCTTCTCCCGGGACGCCGCCACGCTGGCCGCCGCCCATACCCAGGCCGGTGACACCGAGTGGGCCGAGCGGCGTGGTCGTGTGGCGCGGCAGCTGGGGGAGGCGGACCGGCTGGCCGACCTAGTCGAACTGGTCGGCATCACGGCGCTGCCACCCCGGGAACGGATCAGTGTGCTCGCCGGACGGCTGCTGCGTGAGGCCGCGATCCAGCAGAACGCGTTGTCCCCGGCGGACGCCTACAGCGCGCCCGAGAAGACGGCGGCCCTGGTGCAGGCCGTGCTGACGGTCATCGACCGCTGCGTGGAACTGGTGGACTCCGGCATCCCTGCAGATGCCGTCGAAGCGGTCGACTTCACCCCGCTGCTGCGGGCGCGCGAGACGGCGGGTCCCGCCGAGACCGCTCCGGTGGCCACAGCCCGCGACACCGTGCTGGCCCGGCTCAAGGAGAGGGCATGACCGGCGGCGTGGGCATCGAGTACACGGGGGTGCGGGAGTTGCGCGGTCCGCTCCTCTTCGTCGAGGGAGTGAGCGGGGTCGGCTGGGACGAGTTCGCCACGATCGTCCTCGACTCCGGTGAGCGACGGCACGGCCTCGTCCTGGACGTGGACCGCGACATCGCGATGGTGCAGGTCTTGGAGGACACGGCTGGCATGAACCGCACCGGCACCCGTGTCGCCTTCTCGGGGACGCCGTTGCGGATACCGGTCGGTGCCGGGTGGCTGGGACGGGCGTGCAACGGCCGGGGCGACCCAACCGATGGCGGGCCACCGGTGCTCGGCGGATCGTACGCGGAGGTCGCCGGCGCGCCGATCAACCCGGTACGCCGGGAACCGCCGAACGAGGCGGTACTCACCGGTGTGGGCGCCGTGGACGTGCTCACCACGCTGGTGCGGGGCCAGAAGCTGCCGGTGTTCTCGGCGGCCGGGCTGCCGCACCTGGAACTGGCCGTGCAGATCGCCGCTCAGGCGTCGTGCGGAGATGAGCCGTTCGCCGTCGTGTTCGCCGGCATGGGACTCACCCATGCCGACACGGCGTTCGTCCGCGAGGGGCTGGCGGCCCGCTCGGCTGCGAGGGAACTGGTTCTGCTCCTCAACACCGCCGACGACCCGGTGATCGAACGGCTGCTCACCCCGCGACTCGCCCTGACCGCAGCCGAGCACCTCGCGTTCACCGAGGGCCGTCACGTCCTGGTGGTCATGACGGACATGACGGCCTACGCGGAGGCGCTGCGTGAGGTGTCCGCCGCGCGTGGCGAGATTCCGGCCCGCCGGGCCTATCCCGGATACCTCTACAGCGACCTCGCGTCCCTCTACGAACGCTGTGGCCGCATCAGAGGTCGGCCCGGGTCGGTGACCATCCTTCCCGTTCTCACCATGCCCGCGGGCGACATCACCCACCCCGTCCCGGACCTGACCGGCTACATCACGGAGGGTCAGATCGTGCTGAGCGCCGAGATGCAGGCAGCAGGTACCTACCCGCCCGTAGATCCGCTGGCCTCGCTGTCGCGACTGATGCGCAAGGGAACCGGAGCCGGACGCACCCGCGCGGACCATCCCGCCGTCGCGGCGCAGTTGATCGCCGCGCTGGCCCGGTCCCGGCAGGTGCGAGAGCTCGCCGACCTGATCGGACGCTCGGCACTCAGCCCGACCGATCTGCACCATCTGGAGCTGGAGGACGCCTTCCGGCACCGGTTCCTGGCGCAAGGCACCGACGAGAACCGGTCGCTGGACGACTCCCTGGACCGGGCCTGGGAGGTGCTGCTGACCCTGCCGCGCAGCCAGCTCGGCATGCTCCCGGCCGACCTGCTCGACGCCCACGCCCCGCCGCAGGACCAGGAGGCACGATGAGTCCGCGGGCACGCCGGATCCCGGCGGGACGCGCCGGGCGCCTGCGGCTGCGTCGCAGTCTCGCCACGGCGGTTCGCGGAGCGGACCTCCTGGAACGCAAACTCCGGCTCCTGCTGGACCGGGAGCACACGGCACGGCAAGCGGCCGAGGACGCGGACCGGGTGTGGCAACAGAGGCTGGCCGAGGCGGAATCGTGGCTCGTGCGAGGAGTGCTGCTCGGCGGCGAAAGCGCACTGGCCGAGGCGGCACCGGCCGGGCCGGCGCGCGTCGACGTCCAGTGGGGCGCGCTGATGGGCGTGCGCCACCCGGCGGCGGTCACCTGGACGGACCCCGCCCGCTCCCCTGGGGAACAGACACCGCCCAACACCGCCCTCGCGCACGCCGAGACGGCCTATCGTGCAGCCGCCCGTGCCGCGGCGGAACTCGCCGCCCACCAGGCGGCCGCCGAGCTTCTGGCCGCCGAGGCCGTAGGGACCCGGCAGCGGGTCCGCGCCCTGCGCCGGCATTGGATCCCTCGGCTGCAGGACGAACTGGCCGTAGCAGAGCTGGCGTTGGAGGAGGCGGAGCGCGAAGAAGCGGTACGGCGACGCTGGGCCGCCGGGCACGGCGGCACCTGAGCATTTCGCGCGACCGGCGGGGGGGGGGGGGGGGGGGCGGGGGGGCCCCCCCCCCCCCCCGGGCCGGCCGTACGGGAGGGGGGGGGGCGGAGGGGGGGGGGCGCGGCGGCGGCGGCCCGGGGCCCCCGGGGCGGGGGGGGGGGCGCCCCCCGGGGGGGGGGGGGGCCCCCCCCGGCCCCCCCCCCCCCCCCGCCGGTTCGGCATCAGTTCCCGTGCCGGATCTCCACGTGCTTCGCCTCCGCCTTCTCGGCCCCCAGACCCACGCTGACGGTCAGCATGCCGTCGGTGTAGTCGGCCTTGACGTCGTCCTCGTCGGCGCCCGGCGGCAGCGTGACGCTGCGGCTCATCGCGCCGTACCGGATCTCGCCGTGGTTCTTCGTGACATCCTTCTCGGTGCGTTCGGCCTGGACGGTGAGGATGCCGTCGCTGATGAAGACGTCGATGTCCTCGGGCGACATGCCCGGCAGCTCCGCCCGCATCACATAGCGGCCGTCCTCCGTGTAGTCCTCGATCCGGACCGTGTACAGGTCCCCCATCGTGGGCATCGCGAACCGGGCCGGAAGGTTCTCGAACCAGTCCGACATCTCCGGGAACGCGAACCTCTGCTTACGTGCCACCGTGGTCATCGCCGTACCTCCTCGGCTGTTGTGCGGCCTGCCGACACCTCCAGTCCAGCGCGCACGGACCCGTACCGCTGAGGCCGAACAGCCCCTCCCCCGGGACCTGAGGTCCCTTTCGTACTGAGCGGTCGCGGCCAGACTGGGAACCAAGGAACCAAGCCACTCGGCGGCGATCACCATGTCCGACGTCACCACCACTGACCTCTACGAAGTGACCATGGCCATGTCCTACCTGCGGGAGGGCATGCGGGCCCCGGCCGGCTTCAGCCTCTTCGTCCGCGACCTTCCACCGGGCCGGGGCTTCCTGGTCGCCGCGGGTCTGGAGTCCGCCCTGGACTTCCTGGCCCACTACCGTGTGGAGCGGGACGACGTCGAGGAGTTCGCGAACGCCCTGCACCGGCCTGTCGGGGATCTGGAACCGCTCCTCGGACTCTCCTTCGAGGGTGAGGTGCGCGCCGTACCGGAGGGCCGTGTGGTGTTCGCCGGTGAGCCGCTGCTGGAGGTGACCGCCCCGCTCCCACAGGCCCAGCTCGTCGAGACGTACCTGCTGAACCAGCTGTGCCACCAGACGGTGGTCGCGTCAAAGGCGGCGCGCTGTGTCCTGGCCGCGGCCGGACGGCCGGTCGTGGACTTCTCGCTGCGCCGCACGCACGGCCCGTGGGCAGGCCTGCAGGCCGCCCGTCTGGGCGCCCTGGTGGGGTTCGCGGGTACGAGCAACGTGGCCGCGGCGACGGCCCTCGACATCCCGGCCTCGGGCACCATGGCGCATTCCTACATCGAGGCGTTCCCCGGCGAGGAGGAGGCCTTCCGTGCATTCGCGCACGCCCACCCCAGCCCCGTCACCTTCCTCGTCGACACCTACGACACCGAGCAGGGCGTACGCATCGCCGCCCGAGTCCTGGCCGAACTCCGGCGCGGACCTGGCTGCGCGATCCGCCTGGACAGCGGTGACCTCAACGCGCTCGCGCGCCGGTCACGCGCCATCCTGGACGCCGCCGGACTGGCCGACGTACGGATCGTGGCCAGCGGTGGACTCGACGAGTACGGCGTGGACCGTCTGGTACGCGCCGGCGCCCCGATCGATGTGTACGCGGTGGGCACGAAGGTGGGTGTGGCAGCGGACGCCCCCTACTTGGACGCCGCATACAAGCTCGTCGAGTACGACGGCCGGCCCGTGATGAAACTGTCCTCGGCGAAGGTCACGGCCCCGGGCCGCAAGCAGGTCTTCCGCCGCGCCGGGCGGCCCGACGTGATCGCCCTGGCCGGGGAAGAGCCTCCGGATTCCGCTCAGCCACTGTTGCGCACGGTCATGCGCGGTGGGCGGCGGACCTGGTCGCCGGACCACTGGCAGGACGCACGCAAGCGATTCCGTGAGGACCTCGCCGCTCTGCCCGCCCCGGCACTCCGGATCAAAGACCCCGAACCGGTTCCGCCGGTATGGTCCGAGGCTCTGGCGCGGCTGACCGCCTCGGTGCGCGCCGACATCGAAGCCCGACTGCGCCCGGAGGGGCGCGTCGCACCCTCGGACACGGCGGTTTCCCGCTCCGGCCCACTCTCGGCGCACACACACTGACCGGTCCCCCCACAAGCGGAGGGTCGACAGGGCCGCCACGGGGACCAATGGCCCCTGGCAGGCCGACAGTGCCGAAGACTTCCATGGAATCGGCGGCGGCATTCCCTCCGCGCCACCGCAGGGAGGAGGCGAGGGCGATGTCCGCTCCCGCACCACTGAAGAAGAACGACCAGGCCGTACGGGCCACCGGCCCCGAGGCCACAGGCGCCTCGATGCGCGCACGCGTCGGCGACGAGATCGTCGTACGGGGAACCACGGCCGGAGTCATCGCACGAGATGGCGAGATCGTCGGCCTCCACCACCCGGACGGCAGCCCGCCCTACGACGTGCGGTGGGCCGACAGCGGACGGGTGACCCTGTACTTCCCGGGTCCTGACGCCTACATCCGCCATCTGGTGACGGGAGACGGCCATGTCCCGGCTCGTTGACCGCCGGCCGATCGTGGTGGGCCTCGATCCTGATCCCGGCCATCGGATGGCGCTGGCCTGGGCGGCCGACGAGGCCGCCCGTCGGCGGTTGCCGTTGCGCCTGGTCCATGTCGAGGGCGTGCCCACCAGGGGCTACCGCGGGCGGGAAGTCCCACCGTCGTGGGAGGAGTGGAACGAGGCGCTGCACAAAGCCGGCCAGCAGGTGCTGGAGGAGGCCGCGGGCTTCGTCGCGGCCCGGCACCCACATCTTGAGGTGGACGTTCTGCTCGCGGAGGGTGAACCGGTGTGGGTGCTGCGCGAGCAGAGTCGCGGCGCCGCCGCCGTAGTGCTGGGATCACGGCACCTGAGCCGCAGGCAGGAGGTGTTCGGCTCGCACTCGGTGGCCCTGCCGGTCATGGCCCATACGCGCTGTCCCCTGGTGGTCGTCCCCGAGCCGGAACACATCACCCAGGAGCCGGCGTACTTCGTCGTCGGCGTCGACGGCAGCGAACACTCCGCTACCGCGGTCGACGTGGCGTTCGAGGAGGCGGCCCTGCGCGGCGCCGAGCTACGGGCCCTGCTCGTCTGGGAGCCCGGACCGCTCCGGATCTTCGACGAGTACGAGCCGCAGCAGGAGTGCCGCCGCCTGCTCTCCGAGATCGTGGCAGGCCGCCACGCCCGCTTCCCCGAGGTCGACCTGCGTCACGAAGTGGTCCTCGGACATCCCGTCAAAGTTCTCACCGATGCCTCGGCACATGCGCTGGGGCTGGTGGTGGGGACGCGGGGCCGTGGGGGCTTCACCGGCATGTTGCTGGGCTCGGTCAGCCAAGGCGTGCTGCACCACGCCACTTGCCCTGTCATCGCCGTCCCGACGCCTGAGTGAATCCCAGGACCCTCACGAAGGGGAGCCGCCGTGACCGCAGAACCTCTCGACGTGAACACCGTCACCGCACTCGTGGCGGACGCCGCCGCAGCGCCCTCGCTGCACAACGCGCAGCCCTGGACCTTCCGCTACCTGCGGGACATCGGAGTCCTCCGCCTCTATGCCGACCTGGAGCGCACCCTGCCACGAACGGACCCGGACAATCGGGGCCTGCACATCGGCTGCGGCGCAGCGCTGCTGAACCTGCGCGTGGCCGCCGCTGCAGCGGGCCTGTCGCCGCTCGTCCGCCTGCTGCCCGACCCGGCGTATCCCGAGTTCCTCGCCGAAGTGCATCTGTGCGGCACCGGACCACCCGACGGGGCGCTCGCCCAGCTGGGCCCTGCCATCTGGCGCCGCCACTCCAGCCGGCTGCCCTTCCGCGACGAGGAAATCCCCGGCGAGGTGCGGGACGGGCTGTCCCAAGCGGCCGACGGCGAGGGGGCCCAGCTGTTGTTCACCGGCGCATGGCATGTGCAATCGATCCTGGAACTGGTGCGGGACGCGGAGGACAGAGAGGCGCTCGCACCGGACGTGCGTGAGGAAACGACGCGCTGGACGCACACAGAGCTGCCCCATGCCGCTGGGGTGGCCGACGGCATCCCGGGCGAGGCGCTCGGTCCTCGGCAGCGCGGCACCTCGGCTCCTGTGCGTGACTTCGCCGTCGGCCGCCCGATGCCCGGACGTGGCTGGGCGCCCTTCGAGAAGAACCCGAACATCGCCCTGCTGGGCACGGCCCGCGACGAGCCCGTGGACTGGCTCGTGGCCGGTCAGGCACTGGAGCGGGTGCTGCTGCGGGCCACCGCGGACGGGCTCGTCGCCTCGGTCACCTCCCAGCCCCTGGAATGGCCCGAGACCCGATGGGCCGTCCGCGACCCCCTCTCGTCCATGACACACGTCCAGATGGTCATCCGGCTCGGCTACGGCCCCGAAGGCCCCGCGAGCCCACGTCGGCCGGTGGCCGATCTGCTCGACATTCTCTGAACCTCCCCATCGGACAGCATCGGACACCGAGGAGTGCTCGCATGAAGGTCTCCGAGGCGATGACCGCTCCTCCGGTATGCGTCGAACCCCATGCCTCCCTGGTAGAGGTGACTCGACGGATGGCCGAGTGCGCCGTGGGGTCCGTCCTCGTGGTCGAGGACGGGGCGCTGCACGGCATCGTCACCGACCGCGACCTGGTCGTACGCGGCATGGGCGGCGGCCTGGACCCGAAGGCATCCGTGGACGCCGTCATGTCGCCACGTGTCGTCACGGTAGAAGCCACCGACGACCTGGAGGTGGCTTACCGGACGTTCCGCCGCACGGGGGTCCGCCGTCTCCCGGTCCTGGACGCGGGCCGGGTGGTGGGCGTGCTGACGATCGACGACCTGTTCCTCGACGTCTTCCGGCGGCTCGCCGACCTGCTCGGACCGGTGGCCTGGAGCGTCCTGCAGGAGCCGCCAGGCCCCCCTGCCGAGACCGGAGCAGTGGATGAGCCCTGAACCGGGACGGCAGGGGACGGCTGTCCTCCGCGAGGGCGGACCAGCGACGGGCGTCACGACGGCGGCGGCGCCGCCCCCGGACCAGCGAAATGCCTCCAGCTCGTCAGTCCCCGCTCTGCCGGTGCCGGACCTCCTTGCCGGCCTGGGAAGCTCCGCCCGCGGTCTCACATCGGCCGAGACAGCCGCACGGCGGGCCCGCTACGGCCCCAACGAGCTGCCCGGCGTGGGCCGAGGCCAGATGTGGCGTCGGCTGGTCGCGCAGTTCACCGACCTCTTCGCAGTGGTCCTGCTCGTCTCCTCGGCGATCACGTTTCTCGCGTACTGGCTGGGGCAGCCCCGGGATCCGGCCACCCTCCAACTGGCCCTGGCGATTCTCGGCGTGGTGCTGCTGAACGCCGGCATCGGTTTCGCGCAGGAGTACTCCGCCGAACGCACGGCCGAGTCCCTGCAGGCGATGGTGCCGCACACCTGCCGCGTGCTGCGCGACGGAGAGCGGCATGAGCTGTCCGCGCGGGATCTGGTGCCGGGCGATGTGGTGATCCTCGAGGCCGGGGACGCGGTGCCTGCCGACTGCCGATTGATCGAGGCGCAGGAAGCCGCTGTCAACAACGCCGCGCTCACCGGTGAGAGCGATCCCGTCGCCCGCGTCGCCGAACCCGTACCGTCAGGGCCGCCGCTGCAGGCGCGCAACTGCGTCTTCATGGGCACCGATCTGGTCACGGGCACGGGCAAGGCCGTCGTGTTCGCCACGGGCACGGCCACCGAGTTCGGGCGGATCTTCCGACTGGCCGCCGCCGCGCCGCGGCAGCAGACCCCGCTGCAACGGCAGGTCGCCCTCATGGCCCGCAGGGTCGCGGGCGTCGCGCTCGCGACCGGCGCCGTTCTGTTCGCGGTGCGCGTGCCCAGCGGGCAGCCGTTCGTCGACACGTTCGTCTTCTCGCTCGGTGTGATGGTCGCCCTGGTCCCGGAGGGGCTGCCGGCCACACTCTCCGTGTCGCTGGCGATCGGTGTCCGCCGCATGGCCCGTCGGCACGCGCTGGTCAAGCAACTGCTCGCGGTGGAGGCGCTCGGCTCGACCAGCGTGATCTGCACCGACAAGACCGGCACCCTCACCCAGGCCGAGATGACCGTCGTACAGCTGTGGACGGACGGGGTTTCCCACGCCGTTTCCGGAGTGGGGTACGCGCCGACCGGCGAGATCACCGACGCCGGGCCCGTACGAGAGCTGCTTCGGGCGGCGGCTCTGTGCAGCAACGCCCGGCTGGTGCCGCCGACCGGGCGGGACGCGTGGCGGGTGCTCGGAGACACCACCGAGGGGGCCCTGCTGGTGGCCGCCCGGAAAGCCGGCCTGGATCCGGCGCAGGAAGAGGCCGGTACACCCCGGGTGGCGGAGCATCCCTTCGACTCCGCGCGCAAGCTCATGAGCACCGTGCACCGCGACAGCGACGGCAGGTTCTTCGCATACGTCAAAGGCGCGCCGCTCGAACTCCTCGCCCGCTGCGATGCCATCGACCGGAGTGGCACGAAGACACCACTGTCCGACGCGGCCCGCACTGAAGTGGCGGCGGCTGCGGACGGCATGGCCGGACAGGGCCTGCGCGTTCTCGCAGTCGCCAGGCGGCCGGTGGCTGGTCCCCGGCCGTCGCTCGGGGACGTCGAGTCGGAGCTGACGCTGCTGGGGCTCGCGGGGATGTACGATCCGCCCCGGCCGGAGGTGCGGGACGCGGTGGACGCGTGCCGGCGGGCCGGGATCCGGATCGTCATGGTCACCGGAGACCATCCCCTGACCGCGGAGGCGGTCGCCCGCCGTGTCGGCATCGTGCACGAGCGGGCTCCGACCGTGGCGTCAGGCACCCAGCTGGACGCGCTGGATGACGGCGGTCTGGACGCCCTGTTGACCGGCTCCGGCGAACTGCTGCTCTGCCGGGTCAGCCCCGAGCACAAGATGCGGGTGGTCACCGCACTGCAGCGACACGGTGAGGTCGTCGCCGTCACCGGCGACGGGGCCAACGACGCCCCGGCCCTCAAGCACGCGGACATCGGTGTCGCCATGGGCGCCTCCGGCACCGATGTCGCCCGCGAGGCCGCGGTGATGGTGCTGCTCGACGACTCCTTCGCCTCCATCACCACCGCAGTCGGGCTGGGCCGCTCGGTGTACCGCAACATCCGCAAGTTCCTGATCTACCTCTTCAGCCACAACATCGCCGAACTCGTACCGATCCTCGCCGCCACCTTCGCCGGCTTCCCGCTGGTGCCGATCACAGCCATTCAGATCCTCGCCATCGACCTCGGCTCGGACGTGCTGCCCGCCCTCGCACTCGGCGCGGAACCGATGGAACCCGACGTCATGAACAGCCCGCCGAGGCCCCGCAGCGAGCGGCTCTTCTCGACGGCTGTCATGGGCCGCATCCTCTTCCTCGGCGGCATCCAAGCCCTCGGCGTGTGCGCCGTCTTCTTCTGGCACATCCACGCCTCCGGCATCCCCTACGCGGACTTCACCAAGGACAATCCCGTCTACCGGGAGGCCATCACCATGGTCCAGGCTGGCATCGTCGTCAGCCAGTTCTTCAACGCCCTCGCCGTGCGCACCGACCGGCAGAGCGTCTTCCGGATCGGTCTGCTGACCAATCCCTGGCTGCTGGTCGCAGGCTGCTTCGGCATCGGGCTGATGGCCGCCATCAGCTACGCGCCACCGCTCCAGGCCGTCTTCAGCACCGCGCCGCTGACCCCCGCCGACTGGGCGGTTCTCGCCGCGTTCGGAGCCCTGCTGCTGGCCGCCGAGGAATTCAGGAAATGGGCGCTGCGGCACCGGAGGACATCTCGAAGGGAGGAAGGTGGATGAGAGTGATCATCGCGGGTCGGGGCCACCCTGGCCACGCAGCTCGTCGCCGAAGGCCACGATGTTCGGCTCGTCGACCGGCAGCCGAAAGCGCAGAAGAGGCTGGCACCGGGCTTCCCCGGCACCTTCCACATCGGCAACGGCTTCAGCCGCTCCGTGCTGGAGACGGCCGGAATCGCCCACGCGGACGCCTTCGTCGCGGTCACGTCCGGGGACAACAGCAACATCGTCAGCGCGCGCACCGCCAAGGAGACGTACCGGGTCCCGATCGTCCTCGCCCGGATCCACGATCCGCGCAGCGCCGACATCTACCGGGAACTGGGCATCCCGACGATCTCCAGCGTCCGCTGGGCCGTCAACCGCATCCACCAAATGCTGCTGCACCGCCACCTCACCTCGGAACTCACCTTCGGCAACGGCGAGACGCTCCTCGTCCGCTCCCGGCTGCCGTCCTACCTCACCGGACGGCAGGTCACCGAGTTCGACGTCGACGGTGAAATCCGCGTCGTGGAGATCACCCGTGCCGGTCACTCACTGCTCCCCGCCCACGGTGTCCTGGCCGAACCCGGTGACCTGGTCACCTTCAGCGTCGCCGCCACGGCGCTGGGCCGACTGAGCGGCTTTCTCGACAAGGAGCTGGGAACGTGAAGGTCCTGATCGCGGGTGCGGGCCGGCTCGGCACCCAGATCGCCCAGGTGCTGTCCGTCGCCCGCAACGACGTCACCCTCGTCGAGTACGACGACGACCGTGTGGCCGAACTCGGCGACCTGCCGCACGTGCGCGTCGTAGCCGGGGACGCCTGCGAGCCGGCGCTCCTCGAGCACGCGGGAGCCCTCGCCTGCGACCTCGTCATCGCCGCCACCGGCCGCGACGAGGACAACCTCGTCATCAGCCTGCTCGCCAAGCGGCAGTTCGGAGTGGGGCGGGTGGCCGCGCGCGTCAACGAGGAGGAGAACGCCTGGCTCTTCGACCTGCGGTGGGGCGTGGACGTAGCCGTGCCCGCAGCCACCCCCCTGATCTCCCTCATCGAGGAGGCCACCGGTGCCACGGACACGGTGGCGCTGCTGCGACTGAGCAAGGCGGGCGTCGAGGTCATCGAGACCGCGATCACCGAGGAATCCCGGGCGGCGGGACTCCGGCTGGGTGAGATCGAGCTGCCCGCCGGCACCGTGGTCGCCACCGTCGTACGCGACGGCCGGCCCACGGTCCCGGGCCCCGAGGTGCGGCTGCTGCCAGGCGACGAGCTCCTGCTCGTGTCGCACGAGGCGACCGAGCAGGAGATTCACGCGGCCTTCCAGTGAGCTGGCTCCACTCAGTCCGGGGCCTCGGGTCACTGCTTCTGGGAACGCACGATCACGACCGGGCAGCTCGCATGCTGTGCCACATGCTGACTGACGGAGCCGAGAAGGGCACGCGCGAACCCGCCCCTGCCCCGGCTGCCCACGACCAGGACCTCGGCTCCTTCGGCGGCGCGCAACAGGACGTCGGCGGCGTTGCCGTGCACCACATGCGTCCGCACCGAGCCCGCAGCCTCCGCGCCTAGCACGTCGGACAGCTCCTGGCTCATCTTCTGCCGGGTCTCCTCCTCGTCGACGTCCATGTCCACGGCAGGCCCCGACCAGCCGTACAGACCCGGCAGCTCCCACACGGCGACCGCTTCCACGGTGCCGCCGACCAGGCCGGCGTAGCGCACGGCCCAGCGCAAGGCTTCGTACGAGGACTGCGACCCGTCGACGCCGACCACCACCCGTGGCTCCGAGACATCCGCGT
Source organism: Streptomyces sp. NPDC045022 (assembly GCF_056432605.1). NCBI lineage: Bacteria > Bacillati > Actinomycetota > Actinomycetes > Kitasatosporales > Streptomycetaceae > Streptomyces > Streptomyces sp. NPDC045022. Next base: position 601,210 of record NZ_JBWKIR010000001.1, on the reverse strand, counting down.
CCATGCGTCCCACCTCTCCTTCGATGTCCGTGCCCGCTGGGCCGGTCCGCCCCTGTTCCCCACGCTGCGGGACCCATCGCCACACCGCCACAGATGGGCATCCGGCGGCATGACGGACTACGGGGCGACGGTGCCGTCAGCGCCCGGAGCGCATGACCCACCCGGGCGTTCCCACTCGCGGTCCCACCGGGCCATGCGGCGGCGGTCGGGGAGGGCGGGCAGGCCCGCCTCGGTGTACGCCCATGGCAGCCCAGCGCCTCATTGGCCGCTCTTTCAACAGGCGCCTAGCTGATTGCCGTAGTCACGTCTGCCCGCTACACCCACTTCAGGACAATCACCCAAACAACCCATTGGCCAATTAGCCTCGCAACTCGGGGACCGGAAGGCCCTTTTGTCTCGATTCTCGCCACAAGCTCTACATAAGCCCCACCCTGCCCACGCGGACTGACCGATTCTGGCCGATTAAGAATTACGCATTTAGATATGTGGCAAATACTTTCGATTGCCGACCTCCGTACTGACATCCACCCTGATCTGTCGAATATGCCGCCGACCCCTGCACGTCTCGCCGAGCAGGGGAATGGATCCTGGGGGACGCGTTGAGCATCACGGATGTCGCGGGTGTGGGGGCTGCAGCCCTGGTCACCGAAATGGCCAAGAGCACGTGGGAATCTGTGCGGGGTGCGATCGCCCGGCTCTTCCGGCGGGGTGGCGAGGAGAGCGCTGAGCAGGAACTGCGGCTGATCGACTCAGCACGGCAGCAGCTCCTTGACAGCGCGGCCGGCGAGCGCGGGTCGGTGGAGCAGCAGCTGCGTGGCGAGCTGGAGATGCAGCTGGTGGTGTTCCTGAGAAAGAATCCCGACGCGGTGCAGGAGCTGCAGGACCTGATCGACCAGGTCAAGGGGGCGGGCGAGGCCGGCGCGGCTCGGACGAGCGTGCACCACAACACCGACAGCATGGTCGTCATCTCCGGCGGCGACATCAACGCCTCGGGCGGCTTCCACTACCGTGCTCCGGAGCGGAGCCGGTGAACGAGGAGATCGTTCCTGGGGCCGTCCCGCCGTCACCGCCTCCCCCCGTCGGCCCACCAATGCCCGGCTTCCAGGTGCAGGTCGACGGCAACCAGAACTCGAAGATCATCATTGCCGCCGGCTCCATCACGATGAAGGACAAACCGCAGCTGCCGGTGGTCAACATCCCGCAGATCGAACTCGACGTCGTACGGCGGGCGTGGGTGGAGCTGGACGTGCGCGACCAGCACGTGCGGACCGCCGAGAAGGCAGTCGCCCGTCTCACCGGGGAGGGGCCTCGCCTAGCAGTCGTCGCGGGGCCGCCTGGATATGGCAAGCGAACTGCCGGAATCAAGGCGTTGTGGGAGGTGTCCCAACGACAGTCGCTCAAGCTCCAGGAGATCGTGCCGGACTGGGAGAAGCCTGGCTCCCCGGACGTCGCCGAGTTGCCTGACGAGCCGGGCACGGGCTACCTGCTGGACGTGGCCGCGGAGATCAGCGCCTGGCAGAATCGGGGCTCTGTCGCTCAGCAGTTGGTGAGTTACGCTGAGGAGCTGAGGCTCTCAGGCTCGTTCCTCGTCGTGATCGCCGACGAACACGGCTGGCCCGAGACGGTCACGGGAGCGGTCGAGGGCGTCGTCGTCCGTGCCACGGCTCGACCGTCCGCGCGTCGCGTGGCCAGGATGCATCTGGAGTACGTGCACCATCAGCCGGACCGCCTGCGGTGGCTGACCGGTACGCCGTCGGACACTGGCCTGGCCGGCAAGGCCGCGCAGCAGCTGACCGACGGCAGCCGACCTGCGGACGCCGCCGACCTGGCCGCCAAACTCGCCGCCGCAGAAGACTCCCCAGAGGGGCTCAAGAACGCCTTGAGCGCCTTCCAGGAGTGGCGCACTGACGTACGGGACGCCTTCGCGGCGACCGAGGACAATCCGGATGACCGCGCCCTGCTGATCTCCGCGATCTTCCTCAACGGCAAGGACGCGCTGACCGTCCAGGACGGCGCCCGGGCACTGCTGGGCGAATCCCCGAAAGCGGACGTCCGCACGATCCTGACCGGACCGGATCTGACCAGCCGACTGACCGCGATGGGCGCAGAGGTCACCGGGCGGACCGTGTCCCTGGACCACAAGCCCGGATACGCCCGCGCAGTCCTGCTCCACCTGTGGCAGCAGCGTGCCGACATCCACCCGCACCTGCTGAAGTGGCTGGACACCATTACCTCCCCGAAAGAGTTGGGTGCCGACCGGCTGGCCGCCATCAGCGACCTCCTGGTCGAACTGGCCGTCGCCGAGAACGACCTCCGGGTCGTCCAGAAGGTCCACGCCTGGATCGACAACGGCGCCGACAGCCCCGAGCACCGCGCGCTGATCGCCCGCTTCCTGACCGTCGCCGCAGAGTCGGACACACTGGGCGCCGGAGTCCGTGGTCTGCTGCTGGACTCGGCACAGGAGGACTCGGAGGCCATTGCGACCGTTGTCGCCCTGGTATGCCGGGGGCAGTTCGCCGAGCACTACCCGCGCCAGGCCCTCGTCCGCCTACGGCACATCCTCGACCGACCCGAGTCGGACGAGGCCGTACGGACGGCTCAGGAGGCACTGCGGGACATCGCCGCTCGCGACGGCCAGCTGCCACGGGTGTGGAGCACGGTCATCAAATGGGCCACCGAGAAGAAACACCTGGCAGGACACCGGGCTTTCCTGTCGCTGCTGGACCCACGCGTGGACCCGTACATTCTGCAGGTCATGCTGGCGGCAGCCGAGCAGAAGCAGGACGTCAGGGAAGCGCTCGTGGACGGCTGGAGCGCGGCCCTGGCCGACACCCGGGTCGAAGCCGAATGCCGGCAACTGCTGACCGCCTGGGCCGAGGCGCGGAAGACAGCGGACATGCCGACCGAGCTCCTGACGGAACTCCTCAACGAAATCGTTCTGGGGCACCTCGTCGCCTCTCCGGTCTCGGCCCTCATCTTCGGCGAGCCTGGAGTGGCCTACGGTGAGGCCGTCATCGAACTGCGCAAGGATCTCCGGCTGCCCCCGGCGTTGTCGTCCCTCCTGTCCGGCCACGAGCGTGCCTCGGCGGGGTCCTGATCGATGGCCTCCACACGATGGTCGCGCCGTCGTGCGCGCAAAGCAGTGCGGCGCGCCCTGACCCGCTTCGACGTCCGGTTGCGCAGTGCCTGTCCCGGGATCGGCTTCAGCGCCCGGATCACGGCCACAGTGCTCACCGAGCCGCCCTACCCCAGCCCTGTCGAGGAGATCGCAGGGGCGGTGCGCACCACGCTCAGGGACGCCGCGAGCAAAGTCTCGAAGACGTGCGACCCGGCCGACCTCGCCGCGGCGCGGGACGTCTGCGGCCAGCACCTCGCCCGACTGCGTCAACTGCCCACCGACCCTCCGGTCGAGTTCACGGCCGAGCTCACGCTCGACCTGCTGCCGGACGATCGGGCTGCCGTGGCCGCGCTGCTGACTGCTCAGCGTCGGCAGGCTGTGAGCGACATCCTGCGACGGCAGAAAACCGATGCTCTCGCTGCTGAACTCGCCAACCCTGCAGCCCTGTTGGTGCGATGGATCGAGCACGGCAACGCCGACTGGTCCCAACTCCCGGCCTTCGCCGACAAGGTGAACACGGTCGCGGAGGTGTTCGCCCGGCATCGCCCCGAGGACGAACGGACCGTCGAGCACGAGGCCGTCGAAGTGCTGCGCGAATTCCTCGCCAGCTTCCCTGACCACACCCAGAAACGCATGCTGTACACCCTCCTTGCCGCCGGCATGGACAGCGCCCAGCGGCCACACCACGCCGCCAAGGCACAAGCCTTGGTCAACGGGTACGCCGCGGCGGATCCGGAGGACGAGTCTTGAGCGGGGCGGCAGGTATCCGCCTCGGCCTCGCAGGTGTGGTGGTCTGGTGAGCACGTCAGCATCGCGATGGCTGCTCTCGCCCTGGACAAGCTGGCGGGCGTGGCAGCTGACACGGGCCAGCCAGGGGAACCTCTCCTTCGACGCCGCATGGCGGCGCGTCAGGCTCGAACGGCACCCCGACGAGATGCCGTATCAGCAACATGGCCATCTCGCGGCAGACAAGGAGATAGACGACCCCACCGCCCGGCAGCGGTGAGCAGGAGCATGTCGTACGAGGACGGGCGGCGAACGGCAGGCCGCCCGAGTGCGGCATCATGGCCTCCATAGCCGACATTCGCCTCGATGGGAACGATCCCAAGCGAGACGGCTTTTACAGTTGCGAATCGGTGTCTGCCTACCCAGGTGCTGCAGTGGCGCTCTCGCAGCCGCCTGCCCTATCGGCTGGAAGACCTCGCAGGCCCCTACCAGGGCACCATGTGGTCCTGGTCCGGCCCGCAACAGCTACCCCCTGGAGCCGCCCAAGGCCTGGATGAGTCCCTATCGGGTCGTGCTCGCCGAAGGACAGCAGCCGCAGGATCTGACCGCTTCCTCAACAAAATCCTGCTTGTCGCCCAGTGGCCGGTACTGCGACGGCTGGTGAGCCGTCACCTTCGTATCGTGCGGGAGGAGGCTTTCCCAGAGCTCGTTGCGCTGAATGCTTGATCCTTCCGTGCCTGGGTTCGTTCTTTGCCTAGCCCTCGCGCTGAGGCTCCGTTGCATGCCCTGACATAGACCTGCTCGGGACGATCACGAGCTCGTCCTCCCCGCCCGGAACCGGGCAGCCACCGTGAACACGGAAGCGTCCGGTTGTCAGTGGTGCCGTTTATCGTGTTGTCCAGGTGAAGTAACGGTGCATGCCGTCAACTTCAGGGAACGTGGGCGCAGAGGTCGAACGCGGGGGAAGTAGTGGCACGAGGGGACAGCAGCCGTATGGCGCCGGACGACCTCATACAGGACCGCGAGGTCGACAGCGCCCGGAGCGACCGGTTGGCTCACAGTCACATCGCCGATCAGCTCTACGACGTAGTGCTGTCGGTGCCCACGCCGACCAATATCGCGGTGTGGGGCCCTTGGGGCTCTGGCAAGTCGGGCGTGGCCAACCTCCTGAAAGGGCTGCTCGACGAGCGGGAGGATGTGCGGTTCGTTCGGTTCGACGCCTTCAGGTACGCGGAGAACCCACTACGCAGGAACTTCATCATCGCGGCCGCCACCGCCTTGGAGATCAAGGACGCGAAGTTCCACGAGGAGCTGTACGGTGGACGGGTCGCCGTGAAGCTTCAGTTCGGGCGGAACGACGTAGGGCGCCTCCTGAAGATGTTCGGCCTGACCTTCGGAGCTGTTGTCGCCTTCTTCGGCGCCGCCATGGCGCTCTTCGCCTGGCTGCACGGTGGGGCCTTCCGGCCCACGTTCGCCAACATGGCGGCCGGAGCCCTGAAGGCGGGTATCGCACCGGCCGCCCTGTTGACCTCCATGATGGTGTTGGTCTCACGCACTCTCACCCGCGAGCACAAGACGGAAGCAGCCGACAGCGACGAGCAGTTCGAGGAGATCTTCGCCGCCCTCGTCGCCCGTGCCGGTGTGGAGCGGATCATCGTATTCGTCGACGAGCTGGACAGGTGCAAGCCTTCCGACGTCGTGGCCACCCTGGACGCCCTGCGTACGTTTCTGGGGGTTGACGGTTGTGTCTTCGTCGTCGCCGCCGACCAGCAGGTCCTGGAAGAGGCACTCACACGAGCTCTGGAGCAGGCCACGCCCGCCGACGCCGTCAACCCGTACTACAGCAGCGGAAGCGGCTATCTGGACAAGGTGTTCCAGTACCAGCTCAGTCTCCCGCCCCTGCTGGTGCCGAAAGTCACCAGCTTCGCCGCCGACCTGGTTCGCGGGCGGGGAGGCTTGTGGGCTGCCATCGACATCAATTTGGTGGTGAGCGTCCTCGTGCCCTCGCATGTACGCAGCCCCCGCAGAGTGAAGGCGCTCTTGAACACATTCGCTCTGACCTACCGGCTGGCTCAGCGGCGGGCAGCGGACGGATTGCTGGAGACCGACCCGGCCACGCGGGTCGAGGAGATCGCCAAGCTGGTCTGTCTCCGGGTGGAGTTCCCTCTCTTCGCCAGGGACTTGCTGCTCGACCACCGGCTGTGCGAGTACGTACTGGCCCTGGACGCCAATCCCCGGGCTGATCTGGGCTTCCACGTGGGAGAACAGGTCAGACAGGCCGCGAGCAGGTACGCGAATCTCGATGCTGACGTCGACCAGCGTCTCAGTGACCCTGAAGACCCCGATGAAGACGAGGATGGGGAAGAGAAGGCGGCCGACGTCCGAAAGCACCATGGCCAGCAGCTCGTGGCCTACCTCAAGCGGACACGGAAGGTGCCGGGCCCGGGTCGTGACCTGATCTTCCTGGAGACCAGCGGCAGCGTGTTCGGGCTGCCGGCCGTCCTGGCCGAGACGCTGGAGCAGCAGGCCCAGAACGCCGAGGTGGACGAGGTGCTGGCGTCCATTGGTGGCCTCTCCGTCGAAGAACGCCCTGCCGCGCTGGCCCTTCTGACGCAGCAGGCCCGGGATGCGATCGGTCTTGAGGAGGAGAACGTCGCCTATGCCGTCCTAGCCGTCTGTGGTGACACATCCATCTCGCTGAACGGCATGGCGGACACTACGGTCGAGACGCTCACACCGATCCTGACCAACTCCCCGCACGGACTGCCCGACGAGATACTGGCCGGTTGCTGGCGGCTGGCACTGGCGAGTGACCGTCCGGCAGCTCTCGAGATGCGCACGATCGTCCTTCGACACTCCTCGGTCAGAGAGAGTGCTTCGGTGGCCGCCATGGTGATGCGCCATGCCAGGCCGGCCTTGGCAGCAGAGCCCGGCGTTGTACAGCAGTTGGTGTCCCGCCATCTTTTGGGCACGGAGGAGGACATGGCGGACATGCTCGCCGATCTCCCCTCCCCGGAAGCCGCGACTCTCATGAGGCAGGTCGGTCCCCTTGTCGCGAAGGAACTGCAGGCGCTGATCGAGCAGCACGAAGCATGGCGCAAAGCGAAAGCTCAGCCGGGAGCCGTCGTATCGGACTCCTCAGCAGAGCCGAGATCTCCCGACGAGGCACTCCAGAGACTGGAATCGCTTCTCGAGCACTGGTGCGAGGAGGGCCCCGAAGCAGCACACGCCGTCGTGGAACTGCTGCTGGCGTCCGACAATCAACTTTGCCGGACCATCGTGGAGCGGAACACGGGCGCGATCCCCGCGATCAGGGAAACGGCCCTGGCACGGGCGGTACTGTCGAGCGCTTGGCGACGTTCGACCGACCGGTGGCCGGACTGGCTCGGGATGCTGGACCCGCGGTCGTCCATCGACGACATGACCGAGGAGTTTGACAAACTGCTGGGAGCGCTGTGGGAGAGAGCCAGTAAGCGTGACGACGCTCCGGAGCCTGAAGTGGTCAGTCGCGCCGCGGACAGCTTGATGCGGCTTTTCGACAACCAGCCCCCGGATCGCTGCCCGCACATCACGTCTTTCGTCCTCCCGTCGCTCTCCCGGCCCTCGACCGACGAGGAAGCCGCCGAGCAACTACGACTTCTCGGCGTGCTCCAGCCACTTGAGAGTGGCGGCCTGGTCAAGCGCAGAGACTTCGTCTCCCATCAGGCGGCAGCTCTCACCGAGCTGCTCGCCGACGGAAACGATCTCGTCGTTTCACACGACACCGCGATCCTGGCCTACGTTGAGTCACTCCTGAACGACTGCCTGCGTGACGTGGACTCTCCCGGATCACCACCGCTGAGTGCGGATGCAGCCCGCGCCCTGGTGAATGCCATCGACAACAGTGGCTGGATCCCGGAACTTGAGCACACCCGCCTACGGGTTCGCGCACGCCATCTTCTCTTGACCGGCGGCATCGACAGGCGGGGTCTTCAAGCATTGCCGTCGGCAGCGGAAATGGCCACCCACGCCCGAAGCCGCTCCGACCGTGTCGGCGAAACGCTGGCTGCCTGGATCGCTCTCGAAGGGCCTTCGGTATCGGAGCTGTACACAGCCGTCTCGGCAGGCCTGCGGCATCAGTCGCCGCTGCAGACCGACGCGACGCTGCTTCAGGCAGTGGCCTCACGACTGGCTGATCTGCCCGCGCAGGACCAGGCCGGCTTCTGGAGGGATCTGCTAGGGGGCCCGGGCACTCACCTGCCGGAGCAGACGCTGACTGCAGCCGGATGGCCGTCACTGTCAGATGCATTCACGGCCGAGCTGTTGATCGACAGGTACACCCGTGCATCCAGGAATCCCGACCGCCGAGTCGTCCTCGACCTGTGGAAGGTTGCGGATGTCACTTCGCCAGCTGCACGCCGCGACCTGATCCAGCAAATCCTCCTCCCCATGCTTGAGGTCAACCAGGGAGCCGCCGAGTACGCCATCCTCTATCTGCCGCAGCTGATGCAGTCCGTCCCCAAGGGAATGGGCAAGGCCGTACGTGAAGCCGTCGAAGCAAGTGGCACGAAGTGGAGCAGCCTCGCGCAACGGGGCACCAAGGCGCTGAAGGCCGTCGGTTACTCCACCGAACGCACGGGCCTGCTGAAACTGCGCGAACGCATCACCCGCAGCAACGACGACTGAAATGTCAAGTGCGTAGGTCTCCCATGACGCCTGTACTCGCCCCTTCGTGTTCGAGACAGCGCCGGGCCTGTCGTAGATCGATCACTTCGTGGGTAGGCCCTGTTCGACGACCCTTGATGGACCCCTCACAATCTCGGACGTCTCCATCGCCTCCGCCAGGTTCCGGGCGAACGCCTGGCCGTAGCTCTCGCTGCGGTGCCCCGTTGCCGTCAGCGAGGCAGGCCCGGCGGCGCGCCACGCGTCCGACCGTCGGTTCTGTCTGATGCCCGAGTACTCGCGGCGCGGACAGAGATCGGATTTTGCTGCCCGACGGCACGTGGCGGCGCGTCGAGACCATCAGGGTGCGAAGTCTGTTCGGCTGAGAGCGTGGCGCGGGCGACGCCACGCCCTGAGGAGTGGGACCGCAGGCATGCCTCGGAGCGCTCTCACTGCCGTCCGGGCACGACCGCTACAGGGCACTGCGCGTGGTGGAGGAGGGCATGGCTCACGCAGCCGAGCTGGAACCCGAGGTGCCCCGTTCTGCGCCGTGCTCCGACGATCACGAGGTCCGCGGCGGCCGACCGGTCCACGAGTATCTTGCCGGCCGGTCCCTCAAGGGCCGCCGGGCGCGTCCGGACATGCGGATTCTCGGCGCTCGCCGCCTTGAGAAGAGCATCGATCACGGCGGAGGCGCGCTCCTCGTACGTATCCGCCGGTCCGCCGGGCTGCAACCGGTCGCCGTGCCTGTCGTAGGCAGGCCTGCGCCAGGCCCGCACGACGTCGAGGACGCACCCGCGCACCTCGGCCTCACGGAAGGCGAAACGCACGGCCTCCGCGTTCATGTCGGCTTCGCCTAGGCCGAGCAGGATCCGCTCGTGCGCACCCTCCAGGCCCGCACGATCGCCCCGGACCACGACCACCGGACAGTGCGCCCGGGCGGACACGCCGAGACCGACCGACCCCAGCAACAGACCCTTGAGCTCACCACGACCGCGCGAACCCGTCACCAGAGCAAACGCCTCGTCGCCCGCGCGCACGAGAATGTCCACCGCGTCCTCCGGCACGATGTCGGTGGTGACCTTCACATCCGGGTTGCGCCGTTCGGCGCGATCGGCCGCCGAGGCCACGATGTGCTCGGCCAGTACCTGTTCGGAGGGCCGCCTCGGGTCCGCCGAGGGAAGGGCCGCCTCGTAGCGCGCCCACAAGGAGGCGTACACCAGCCTGAGCGGAACGCCATGACGGGCGGCTTCGTCCACGGCCCAGTCGACCGCCAGCAGGGATGAGTCCGATCCGTCTACGCCCACCACCAGAGGAAGTGTCATTGTCCCCACCGCCTTTCATAGTCGCGAGGGCGCTTCGGCCCGTGCCGGAGGACCATCGGCCCCCTACTCCTCGTGGTCCGGTCCGTAGGCCTGCCGAACGGAAGCGGCGACTCGGTCGATCAGTTCGGGGAGAGCCGACCGCACCGCTTCGCTCAGGGGCGCGCCGAGTTCGACGTCCGCCACCTCCATGGCGTGCACCACGAGTCTCTGCGGCAGCCGCCCGAGTGCCTCTGCCAGGGCAAGGCACTCTCCGAGGCCGAGCGCATGGGTGCTCGCCGTAGCTGCTGTCCGGTTGGCCGCGTCCGCCGCCGTCAGAGTGTGCAGGTCGCCCGGCCGGGCCGGCAGTGTCCGGAGGGCTTCCACCACGATCACTGTGTCAGGGTCGCTCCATAGGTCGAGCATGCGTGCGGGTTCGCCGTCGCTGACCGTCAGGACAGTGCCATCCGGGACACGGCCGCGCAACGCCTCCACTGTTGCCGGACCGACCACGTCGTCACCGCGCAGCGGATTGCCCACACCGATCACCACGACCCGGCCGTTCATAGACGTTCCACGGTCACGTCGAGGAAGTGGGCGGCGCAGGAGATGCAGGGGTCGTGGTTGCGGATGGCCCGTTCGCACAGATGCGTGAGCTCCTCGTCGTCAGCGGCGGGTCCGGCCGTTTCCAGTCGCGCCTGGACCGTCTTGCGCACGTCCTCCTCGATGGCCGTCTGGTTCTGGGCCGTGGGTGGGATGATGCGGGCCTCGGTGATCGTGCCGTCCTCGGTGAGAACGTAGCGGTGGTACAGCAGCCCCCGGGGCGCCTCGGTGGCCCCGGCGCCGGCCCCTTGACGCGGCGGGACCCCGACGGCCGGACGGGGAGGCGGTTCGTATGTGTCGATGATCCGCAGGGCTTCCTCGATGGCCTGTACCACTTCCACGGCGCGTACGACGATGCTGCGGAAGGGGTTGTTACAGACGGCGCCGGTCTCCGGGTCGCCCAGGCCGGCGTCCCGCGCCGCCTCGGCAGCCACGGGGTGGAGCCAACGGCCGTTGATCGCGTAGCGGGCCAGCGGACCGGTCAAGTAGCGGCGGCCGTCGAGAGTGGCCGTCAGGGCGGTGGAGTGCGGTACCTGTCCTTCCTGGACGTGCTGTTCGAAGTCGGGCAGGGGGAACTCGCGCAGCGCCGGGCCTTGGCCCTGAGCGGACACGACCGCCGGTGTTCCGGAGTCGATGGCGTAGCGGCCGGGGTCGCGTAGTGCGAACAGGTCGTGGTCGCACATGGCGTCGGGGAAGTCGAACGCCGCCACCCAGCGGACGGTTTCCAGGGCGTCATCACGGGCTTGACGCAGCCGTTCCGCCAGCGGGCGGAGTTCGTCCGGTGCCGGTGTCCGGTAGAAGCCGCCGATCCGGACGTTGACCGGGTGGATGGGGCGGCCGCCGAGTTGTTCGAGGATCGCGTTGCCGGTCTGTTTGATGCGCAGGCCTCGTTCGACGGCGGCGCGCTGGTCGCGGGCGAGTTCCACGACGTCCGCGCGCCCGAGGAAGTCCGGAGCGTGCAGCAGGTAGATGTGCAGGGCGTGGCTCTCGATCCACTCGCCGCAGTACAGCAGGCGCCGCAGGTCTGCAAGAGGGCCGTCCACCGTGACCCCGCAGGCGTCCTCGATCGCCCGGCAGGCGCTCATCTGGTAGGCGACCGGGCAGATGCCGCAGATACGAGCGGTGATGTCGGGAGGCTCAGTGTGGCCCCGGCCGGTCAGGAAGGACTCGAAGAAGCGCGGTGGTTCGTAGATGCGCAGCCGCGTCTCGGCGACCGTGTCACCCTCGACGCGTAGGTGGAGAGCGGCCTCGCCTTCCACCCTGGCCAGCGCGTCCAGTCGCAGGACGCGGGTTCCGCGATCGTTCATGCGAGCCTTTCCGGGCGGAGGTCCGTCAGGCCGGAGGGCTCTGCTGCTGCTCCTCGGCCGCGAGGTCGGGTACGGGGGCATATTCCGGCGACGCGGCGTTGAAGGTGCGGAAGACACGCTGGATGTCTCGCTCGCTCATCCCGTCGCTGCGCAACTGCGCGACCATGGAGCGCAGATTGGGCTTGCTCGACGGTCCGAAGCAGCCGTAGCACCCGCGTCCGTAGGCGGGGCAGATGGCGCCGCAGCCGGCGTGTGTCACCGGGCCGAGACAGGGGGTGCCGTGGGCCACGGTGATGCAGGTGGTGCCGCGCCTCTTGCACTCGAAGCAGACGCTGTGGTTCGAGATCTGGGGTTTGCGTCCGGCCAGGTAGGCGTTGATGACTTCGAGGAGCTGGCGTCGGTCGATGGGGCACCCGCGCAGTTCGAAGTCGACCGGAACGTGGGCCGAGATAGGTGTCGAGGTCTCCAGCGTGGCGATGTACTCCGGCCGGGCGTAGACCGCGGCGAGGAAGTCGTCGACGTCGGCGAAGTTGCGCAGTGCCTGGATGCCGCCCGCGGTGGCGCAGGCTCCGGTGGTCACCAGATAGCGGGAGATGCGGCGGACGTGCTGGATGCGCTCGGCGTCCTCTGCGGTGGTGATCGAGCCTTCGACCAGGGAGAGGTCGTACGGCCCTCGGCCCTCCAGCCGCGCGCGGCCCCCTTCGGCGCCCTCGGCCGGGGTCATCTCAAGGAAGTGGTCGATCCGGACGCGCTCGGTGAGGCCGAGCAGCTCGTCCTCGCAGTCGAGGAGGGTCAGCTGACAGCCGTCGCAGGAGGCGAACTTCCACACGGCGAGCGTCGGCCGTGTGCGAATGACCGGGCCGAGTTCGGTGACCATGTCACAACTCCCTCACGAGGAGCAGGTCTGCCACACGGTCGTAGCCGACGACCGGCCCGTCCCGGCACAGCAGGAGTGGTCCGAGTTGGCAGTGGCCGCAATGGCCGGTGGCGCAGTGCATGTTCCGTTCCAAGGACACCTGGACGCGGTGCGGGACCAGTCCGCGGGTCACGAGATCGCGTGCGGTGTGTCGCATCATCACCTCGGGTCCGCACACCAGCGCGCAGGTCCGTTCGGGGTGCAGGTCGAGGCGGTCGAGGAGAGTGGTGACCACGCCCACCGCGCCCTGCCAACCCGGACCGGGGCGGTCGACGGTCAGCTCCACCCGGGCCGGGCCGCGCCAGCTTTCGATCTCGTCCCGGAAGACAAGGTCGACAGGGGTGCGGGCACCCATCAGGACGGCGAGCCGACCGTACGCGGCCGGCCGGTCCAGGACCGTGTGCACGACCGGCCGCAGCGGGGCCAGCCCGATGCCGCCGGCGACCACCAGTACGTCATGGCCGGCGGCCGCTTCGAGGTCCCAGCCGGTGCCGTACGGCCCGCTGAGACCGACGCTGTCACCAGGGCGCAGCCGGTACAACGCGGTCGAGACCGCGCCCACCGCGCGCACGGTGTGCACAAGACCCCCGTGGCGGCCGCGCAGGGCACTGGCCGAGACCGGCACCTCACCGACCCCGAAGGCGTAGATCATCGCGAACTGACCCGGTGAGAAGGGTGAGAGTGCTTCTCCAGCCGGTACCAGCTCGATCGACCGGGTGTCGGCGGTCTCGGCCCAGGCATCGGCGACACGGTACGGCAGCGGGGGCGGCACGGTGGTCATCCCTCCTCCGGCTCCGCTGCCGTTACGCCGGGCTGTGTCCAGTCGTGCAGGGCGGCCGCTTCCTCGGTGATGTCGATGCCGACCGGGCACCACACGATGCAACGTCCGCAGCCCACGCAGCCGGATGAGCCGAACTGGTCGTACCAGGTGCCGAGTTTGTGGGTCATCCACTGCCGGTAGCGACTGCGCGAGGAGGCGCGGACCGGGCCGCCGTGCAGCTGGGAGAAGTCCAGGTCGAAGCACGAATCCCACAACCGCCACCGCTCCGCGTGGTCACCGGTGAGGTCCGTGACGTCCTCGGTGGTGGTGCAGAAGCAGGTGGGACACACCATGGTGCAGTTGCCGCAGGTCAGGCACCGCCCGGCGACGTCGTCCCAGCGGGGCGCGTCGAGCGTTCCGGCCATCAGCTCCCGCAGGTCGGCCTCGGGCATGGTCCGTCCCATACGATCCGCAGCGGCTGTGACGTCAGTGTGAGCCTTCTCCCGGGTTTCGGGTCGGCCGGACGAGCGGGCAGCTCGGCCAGAATCCCTGCTCCTTCCTCGCTGCCGCTGCGGACCCAGAATCGGTGCCCGTCCGCATCCACCACTTCGGTCATCACCAGGTCATAACCGGGGCCGGCAGCGGGTCCGGTGCCCATCGAGACACAAAAGCACGTGGCGCCGGGCTCCGTGCACTCCACCACGATCAACAGTGCCCCGGAGCGCCGCCCCGTATAGACAGGATCTCGGTATGCCCCACCAGTGAGCACTCGGTCCTGGATGGCGATGGCCCGCAGATCGCAGGGGCGCACACCGAGGAAGGCATACCGAGGAGGCGCGGCTTGGTCGGGCGTGAGGACCAGCTCCCCCTCCACCCGGTCGGCGCTCCACTCCCTCACCCGCGCCGGATGCAGGAAGGACTTCCACGACTGGGGCCCCGCCGCGTTCGTGAAGGCCGCGCCGTCCGACCGCTCCCGCAGCCGGTACCGCCCGGCCTCCAGCTCCACGCCCCATCCGTACGGCAACTCGTCGGCCGACCGCAGCTCCGCCAGCACGATCGCACCTTCCCGGGCCGTGGGGCCGATCACGGTGAAGCCGCGCCGGACCAGCACGTCCACAAGCGCGGCCATGCCGTCCTTTCCCATCACGAGCCCCTCGGACGCGGGGGCCGGGACGGCGTTCACATCGGTGTCGGCACTCATGACCGACCTCCTTCAGCACGGCGGACGGCACATCGGACCCTGTCGTCCCCTTCAGGCCCACGACCGCAGCTTCAACGGTACGGCGTCGCGCCGACAGAGCCACATGGGCACGGCCGCGGGGGCCCTTTGGTCCCTGACCTCAGACGAGCCGACACCGTGATCTCGGGCGAGCGTCGGAGGTGCCTCCACGACGATCAGCACGCTCGGCCGTGGGGTGACAGGAAGTAGGTGTGCCCCTCCCGCCCCCACTCCCCGTACTCGGGCATCAGACCGGCGTCCATCACCCGCAGGCAGGGGCGGCCGATGTGCGCGTAGACCAGGCGTCCGATCCGGTTCCTGGCCTCTTCTGCGCCGACTTCCCGCACGGGAGCGTGCCCGCCCACTCCACCGCGGAAGCGGATGGGCGGTCCCAGGCGGAGGCTTCCAGAACATCAGGTCCGCGTCCGCCGCCCAGGCCGGGAAGATCCAGAACTCCGGCGCTCACACCACCGTCCCCACGCTTCCCTCCATCCGGTAACCGCACGTCGGGTGAGAGGTGTGCAAGACCGGCAGCGCCCTGATGCGCAGCTCACCGAGGTCCGCGTCCGTCATACGCGGCTCCAGTCCTCGCTCGGCGGCGAGACATCCCACGGCGGAGCGGAGTTCGGCGTGGTCGTCGGTGACGAGCCAGGCGTCCAGCCGGCCCTCGGGCGGCTCCGCCCCGGGACCGCCGTCGAACGCGACACGATGACGCCACAGACGACCAACAACCCGGCCGGCGCAAAGCGCGGGGAGGCCATGGCGCCCACGCCCAGCAGCGTGAACCGGAGCCGAGGCCCCATGGCCGTTCACCTCCCGGAGAGGCTGGTCCGGCCATCGTCTCAGCAAGCCACAGGCGTGGACCGGAGCCGTCCGGCCACGGACGGGGGCCGTTCGACCCAGTGCGGACGGAACGGACCGGACGGATGGTCGAAGAAGGCCCGAAGGAAGGAGGGGCCGCCATGCCATGGGAGACCATCCGGAAGGACACCCCGCCGCTCGTCGTCCCCAATCTGCGCGACTACGACGAGGAGTGCGCGGACTTCTCGTGGCAGGCGGCGGGGAGCAGGCTGCAGGGGCTGCCCGGCGGACGGGGACTGAACATCGCCCACGAGGCCGCGGACCGGCAGGTGGCATCTGGCCGTGCGACTGCGGTCGCGTTGCGCTGTGTCGGGCGGGACGATTCCGTGACCTCCATGACCTACGGGGATCTGGCCCGCTCGACGGCGCAATTCGCCAACGTGCTCCGCGGCCTCGGTATCGGTCACGGCGACCGGGTCGTGACGCTACTGGGGCGCTGCCCAGAGCTGTACACCGTGGTCCTCGGTACGCTGAAGAACACCAGTGTCCTCTGCCCGCTGTTCTCCGCCTTCGGACCGGACCCGGTCTTCCAGCGGATGACGCTGAGCGACGCACAGGTGCTGGTCACCACGGCGGACCTGTACCGCAGGAAGGTCGCCGGACGACGCCAGGCCCTGGCCGCCCTGCGCCATGTACTGATCGTCGGCGACGGGGCCGACGACCTGCCTGACACCCTGTCCCTCGACGCGCTGATGGCCGACGCTGCCGACACCTTCACGATTCCGCCGACCTCACCGCACGACATGGCCCTGCTGCACTTCACGAGCGGCACGACGGGCATTCCCAAGGGCGCGGTGCACGTGCACCAGGCGGCCGTCGCCCACTACATGACCGCGCTGTACGCCCTCGACCTGCACCCGGACGACGTGTTCTGGTGCACTGCCGACCCGGGCTGGGTGACCGGGATGTCCTACGGGATCATCGCCCCGCTCATGCACGGCGTGACGGTCGTGGTGGACGAGGGCGAATACGACGCCCGCCGCTGGTACCGGATCCTCGCCGAACAGCGGGTGAGCGTCTGGTACACGGCGCCGACGGCCCTGCGCATGCTGATGCGCACGACGCCGAGGACCGGGCCCTACGACCTGCCCCGCTCGTTTGACCTGAGCGCGCTGCGGTTCATCGCGTCGGTCGGCGAGCCGCTCAATCCGGAGGCGGTGGTGTGGGGGCGGGACGTTCTCGGACTGCCGGTGCACGACAACTGGTGGCAGACCGAGACCGGCGCCATCATGATCGCCAATTTCGCTGCCTGCGACATCCGTCCCGGTTCGATGGGGCGCCCCCTGCCCGGTGTGGAGGCGGCGGTACTGCGGCGCGGCGAGGACGGCCGGGCCGAGGTCGCAGAGGGACGCGTCACCGTACTGGAAGAGCCCGGAGTGGAGGGAGAACTGGCGCTCCGGCCCGGCTGGCCGTCCATGTTCCGCGGTTACTTGCACGACGAGCCACGCACCGCGGCGGCCTTTGCGGACGGCTGGTACCTCACCGGTGACCTCGTACGACGCGACACCGACGGCTGGTACTGGTTCGTCGGGCGCGCCGACGACGTCATCAAGTCTGCGGGCCACCTCATCGGGCCTTTCGAAGTCGAGAGCGCCCTGATGGAGCACCCGGCAGTCGCCGAGTCCGGCGTCATCGGCCGCCCCGATCCCGTCGCCGGGAACATCGTGAAGGCCTTCGTCACCCTGCGGCCGGGCTTCGATGCGACCAGCACGATGCGGCAGGAATTGCTGGCCTTCGCCAGGCGCCGGCTGGGCCCGGCCGTGGCGCCCCGCGAGATCGCCTTCGACCAGCACCTGCCGCACACCCGCAGCGGCAAGGTCATGCGCCGCCTGCTACGGGCCCGTGAACTCGGACTGCCCGAGGGTGACATCTCCACCCTGGAGGACTCCACCCTGGAGGCGTCCTCCTCCGCGCCGAGGACGGAGCAGCCCGCATGAGTGCTACCCACACCCCTCGCTCACCGCGCACCGCCTCCCGTCCGAACCGTCAAGCTTCCGGGCACCGGCTGGCCCTGCTGGAGTCGATGCTGCGCATCCGCCGGTTCGAGGAGCGCTGCGTGGAGCTGTACAGCGCCGCCCGCATCCGGGGTTTCATGCACCTCTACATCGGCGAGGAAGCCGTGGCCATCGGCGTGACCGAGGCACTCACAGCCGACGACGCGGTCGTGTCGACTTACCGCGAACACGGGCACGCACTCGCCCGCGGGGTTCCGGCCGAGGCGATCATGGCGGAGATGTTCGGCAAGGTGACCGGCTGTAGCCGCGGCCGTGGCGGCTCGATGCACCTTTTCGACGCCGGCCGCCGCTTCTACGGCGGCAACGCGATCGTCGGCGGTGGGCTCCCGCTCTCGGTCGGCCTCGCCCTCGCCGACCGCATGACCGGCCGCAATCGTGTCACCTGCTGCTTCTTCGGCGACGGCGCCTTTGCCGAGGGCGAGTTCCACGAGACCGCCAACCTCGCCGCGCTGTGGGGGCTGCCGCTGCTGCTGGTCTGCGAGAACAACCTGTACGCGATGGGCACCGCCCTGGCCCGGCACCAGGCCCAGACCGACCTCGCGCTGCGTGCCGCCGGGTACGGCATGGTCTCCTGGGCCGTCGACGGCATGGACGTCTTCGCCGTGGAGGACGCCGCCCGCCGGGCGGCCGAAGGCGTACGCGCCGGAACCGGACCGCACTTCCTGGAGATGCGCACGTACCGCTTCCGCGCCCACTCCATGTACGACCCTGACCGCTACCGCGACAAGACCGAGATCGAGCACTGGAAGGAACGCGACCCGGTCGAAGGGCTCGCCCGGCGACTGCGGGAGGCGAAGGAGCTGACCGACAAGGCCCGCACCGCCCTGGAGGACCGCCTGGCCGCCGAGATCGACCGCGCCGTCGAGGCCGCCGATCAGGCTCCCGAGGAACCCGTCGAGGATCTGCTGAAGTACGTCACCAGCCCGGAGGCGAGCCGGCCATGACCGCCACCCGCACGCGTACCGCCGGACCCGCCGCGCCCGACGACCGGAAGACGACCTATCGGGAGGCGATGCGCGAGGCCCTGCGCGAAGCGCTGCGCACGGACGAGCGAGTGTTCCTGATGGGTGAGGACGTGGGCCGGTACGGCGGCTGCTTCGGCGTCAGTCTCGGACTGTTGGAGGAGTTCGGGCCCGAACGGATCCGCGACGCCCCGCTGTCCGAGTCGGCGTTCGTCGGAGCCGGCATCGGCGCGGCCCTGGCGGGCATGCGCCCGATCGTCGAGATCATGACGGTCAACTTCAGCCTGCTGGCCCTCGACCAGATCCTCAACAACGCGGCGACCCTGTTGCACATGTCGGGCGGCCAGCTGCCCGTGCCGATCGTGATCCGGATGACCACGGGCGCGGGACGCCAGCTCGCGGCCCAGCATTCGCACAGCCTGGAGGGCTGGTACGCGCACATCCCCGGCCTGCGGGTGCTCGCCCCGGCTACCCTCACCGACGCCCGCTACATGCTGGCCCCCGCGCTCGCCAACCCGGACCCGGTGCTGATTTTCGAGCACGGCAGCCTGTACAACGTCTCGGGTGAGCTACCCGCCGACGCGGGGCCGGTCGACATCGACAACGCGGTCGTCCGCCGAGCCGGTACGGACGTCTCCCTGATCACCTACGGGGGCTCACTGCCGAAGGCCCTGGCCGCGGCCGGCGACCTCGCGAGCGGCGGCATCAGCGCGGAGGTCGTCGACCTGCGCACCCTGCGTCCCTTGGACGACGCCACCATCGGCGAGTCGGTGACGCGCACCCATCGTGCCGTCGTAATCGACGAGGGCTGGCGCACCGGCAGCCTCGCCGCGGAGATCTCGGCACGTCTGACGGAACAGCACTTCTACGACCTCGATGCCCCCGTCGAGCGGGTGTGCAGCGCCGAGGTGCCCATGCCGTACGCGCGCAGGCTGGAGGAGGCGGCGCTGCCCCAGGTGGACGGAGTCGTCGCTGCCGCGCATCGCGCCGTAGGCGAACCGGTGCCGACCGGAGCCGGCACGCCGGAGCGGCCGCCGGTCAGCGGGAGGTCGGGCTGAGATGACCGCGTTCACCATGCCCTCACTAGGCGCGGACATGGAAGAGGGACTCCTGCAGGAGTGGCTCGTGAGCCCCGGTGACCGCGTGCACAAGGGCGACGTCGTGGCCGTCGTGGAGACGGACAAGGCTGCCATCGAGGTCGAGTGTTTCGAGTCCGGGACCGTGGGACGGCTGCTCGTTGCGCCGGGCGCCCGGGTTCCGGTGGGGACGCCGCTCGCGGTGATCGAAGGCGAAGCCGCCTCCGGCGTGCCGGCAGGCGCCCCCGGGGAGCCGGTGGCAGCCGGACCGAGCGAGCCCGTCGGTGAGGCTCAGCCGCCCCCGACGCCTGCACGCGCGAAGGCCGACCAGGAACCGGCCGCCCGGCACGAGCGCCCGCAGCCTCGGCCGAAGGCGGCCCGCAAGCCCGAGCACGCCTCCAAGCCGGCACAAGCCGAGCCCCGGAAGCAGCCGGCCAGGCAGCACGTGCAAGCGCTGCCGGAGCCATCCGCCGCAGCCTCCTCGGTGACCGGCGCCGGGCCCCTCGTACGGCACCTGGCGGAGCACCGGGGTGTAGACCTGACGACTCTGCACGGCACCGGGCCGGGCGGACGCATCACCCGTGCCGACGTGGAGCACGCCGCGCAGCCTCTCACGTCCAGGGTCCGCGCCACACCGTACGCACGGCGCCTCGCCCACGACCTCGGCATCGACCTGAGAGCGGTGCGGGGCACCGGCGACGGCGGAGCCGTGCGGGCGGCGGACGTGCACACGGCCCTGCGCACAGGCGCCGGGGCCGAGCGGCCGGATCGGGGCCCGCGTGACGGCGAGCAGCGCCCGCCCGCGGGCGTCGCGATCGACAGCCGCCCGGAGAACGCCATGCGCCGTGCCATCGCCGACCTCATGAGCCGCTCCAAACGGGAGATCCCGCACTACTACCTGTCCACCGCCATTGATCTCGCGGCGGCCGAGGAATGGCTGCGCAGGATCAACCGCGGTCGTCCGCCCGCCGACCGCCTCGTGCCCGCGGCTCTGCTCCTCAAAGCCGCCGCCCTGGCAGCTCGCGAGGTGCCGACTCTCAACGGCTACTGGCGGAACGACGGATTCGTCCCGGCTTCTGAGATCAACCTGGCCGTCGCGGTGTCGCTCCGGCAGGGCGGACTGCTCGCGCCGGTGATCCACCGCGCCGACACCCTGCCGCCCGACGCCCTCATGGTCCGCCTCAAGGACCTTGTCCAACGAGCCCGCCGCGGACGGCTGCGCGGGAGCGAGACGACGGGCGCCACTCTGACCGTCACCAACCTGGGCGACCAGGGCGTAGAGGCGGTGTTCGGGGTCATACACCCGCCCCAGGTGGCCTTGGTCGGCTTCGGAGCGGTCGTCGAGCGGCCCTGGGCCGCGAGCGGCATGGTCGGCGTACGTCCGGTGGTGACCGCGACCTTGGCCGCCGACCACCGGGCCACGGACGGAGCCGTGGGAGCGCGCTACCTCACGGCGGTCGACCGCCTGCTGCAGAAACCCGAGGAGCTGTGAGTCAGATGAAGCCCTTGAACAACGCGGAGGCTCTGACGGTGATCAAGGAGTCGATCACACAGATCATCCCAGACGCCGACTTCACTCTGGTTGGACCGGACGACAAGTTCCGCGACGTGCTCGACCTGGATTCGCTCGATTTCCTCAGCTTGATCGAACTGCTGTCCGAGCGCACCGGAGCCCGTATCGACGAGGAAGACTACCCGGAGCTGACCACGCTGTCCGACGCGGCGCGGTTCCTGGTCGACAGGACTGCTGCCGACCGGTCATGACCGCGCCTCGCGTCGCACGACGGCGGCGTGGCAGTGCGCATGGTGCGGCCCGCCGACCGAGCCCAGCGCCAGTCCCGCGAGGCCACACCACCCCACCCGCACGCTCGCAGCGCCCGGAACTCATCCGGGGGTCGAGTCGGGGTGCAGGACGACTTTGAGGGCTCCTGTGCTGGGGCCGCACGCGAACACCTCGTACGCGTCCTCCATCCGGTCCATATCGAAGGTGTGGGTGACCAGCCGTGAGACGGGCAGATGTCCGAACCTCATCAGCTCCAGCAGCCATGATGTGGAGGACGTGTCCACCTGGCCCGTGCTGATCGTCACGTTCTTGCGCCACAGGGACTCGAGGTGGAGCGTCGCCGGCTTGCCGTGCGTGCCGATGTTGGCGATGTGCCCTCCCGTGCGGACGGCGCGTGTGCACAGCACGAAGCCGTCCGGGTCGCCCGACGCCTCGATGACCACGTCTGCGCCCGGCCCCTCGGACAGGTCAGTGATCATCTTCCCCGGCGATTCAGCGACATCCGCCCCCACCCGGGCAGCGGTCTCCAGTCGAGCACCGGCCAGGTCCACGACGATGATCCTGCGCGGTGAGTACAGCCGCGCAAGAACCACGGCGGCGAGCCCGACGGGGCCCGCGCCCACCACGACGACGGTGTCTCCCGGGCAGACGTGTCCATTGCGCACTCCGACCTCGTAGGCGGTCGGAAGGAGTTCGGCGAGCAGCACCGCGTCATCCAGCGCGAGGTCGTAGGGTCGCCGGGTGGTGGAGTGGTCGGCGAAGGGCACGCGCACCGACTCGGCCTGGGTGCCGTTGACCAGATTCCCCAGCATCCATCCGCCTCCGCCACGGCACTGCCCGTACCTGGTGTCGCGGCACTCCCTGCAGTGACCGCAGGCGGAGACGGACGACACGATCACCTGATCACCGGGGCGCAGGTGGTGGACCTGGCTACCGATCTCCTTGACCTCGCCGACAGCCTCGTGGCCAAGTACCGTCCCCGGTTTCACCTCGGGGAAGTCTCCCCGCCGGATGTGGAGATCAGTGCCGCACACAGTGGTGGCGTCGACGCGCACGATCGCGTCGGTCGCCTCCTCGATCACGGGATCGGGAACGGTATCCCAGGAGGTGTGTGCAGGGCCGTGGTAGACGAGCGCTCGCACCGAACTCACTCCTCGCTCCCCCACCTCCACGGTCACCCCCACAGTGCCCCCGGGCAACACGGACGCGCGTGTGCCTCAGTCCGGCTCCATGTACGGACGGCGGAAGACTGGGGCCTGACCGGTTCCCCACGGGCGTACGGCCGTCAGCGCCCGAGAGACGGCGGATTCCAGCGCGCCACTGGTGTCGACCGGGACGGCTTCGGGCCACGGCGCTTCCCTCGCGGCCATGGCACCGGCGACCTCGGGGCTCGCGTCGGAGGCGCCGGGGGCGCGCGTGATCAGGCGGGCCGCCGACACATCACCCGGCACATGGCAGTGCAGGGCCACCAGGTCGGCGCTGGTGCACTCGGCCACCCGCACCGCTGCCTCACGCTGGATGGCGTCGGACCAGGTGGCGTCGAGGACGACGGACTCGCCGGACGACAGCAGAACGGCTGCGTGGTCGAGCAGGGCGGCATAGGTCCTCGCCGTCCACTCGGGTGTGTACAGCCCTTCGCCGTAGCTGGTGGCCGCGGACCGCTCGGCCGGGATGCCTGCCAGCTCCTTGCGGATGCGGTCGCTGCTGAGCAGGGTGACTCCCAGCCGGTCGGCGAGGGCTCCGGAGAGGGTGGACTTCCCGCTGCCCGGCAGTCCGCCGACGAGGGTGAGGCAGACAGCCGAGCTGCGCAGGTGGCGCAGTGCCACGGTGGCAAGCCGCCGCGACGCCGCTTGCGCGCCGGGCGCGCCCTGGCGGGCCTGGATCAGCGAGACTTTGGCACGGACGAAGGCTCGGTAGGCGACGTAGTGGTGCCACAGGGAAGGAGGCGCGGGGTCCGCTGAGTACTCGCCGTACCGGGCGAGGAAGTACGCCGCGGCCTCCGGAGCGCCGAGCTGTTCCAGGTCCATGGCGAGGAAGGCGGCGTCGTCCAGGCCGTCGACGTAGCGGAGGCGATCGTCGAACTCCAGGCAGTCCAGGACCCGGGGCCCGTCATCGAGGCAGAACACGTCCTCGGCGAGCAGGTCGCCGTGGCCGTCGACCACCCGTCCCTGCTCGATACGGCTGTCGAACAGCCGCTTGCGACCGGCGAGATAGCGGCGCACCAGCCGCTCGATATCCGTCAGGCAGTCGGGTACGACTCCCACCGCCGCCAGCGCGTGCAGCTGCGCGAAGCTCGCCTCCCAACGCGCCGACAGCGCGTCTCGCGTGCCCTGTTCGTCCACATCGCGGCCACGGGGTGCGGCCGCGTGCCACGCCGCCAGGTGGCGGGCGACAGTCCGAAGGATGTCGTCCACGGCATCCCCTGCTCGTACGAGACGGGAGAGGCGGCGGTCCTCCGGCATGCGGCGCATCACCACGACCGGTTCAGGCACCTCGGCATCGGGGCTGCGGAACTCACCCAGACCCACGTAGACGTCGGGGGCGAACCGGCGGTTGAGGGTGATTTCGCGCTCGCATGCGGCCCGGCGTGCCGCGACCGTGGTGTAGTCCAGGAATCCCAGATCGACCGGCTTCTTGAGCTTGTAGGCCCGATCGCCGACGAAGAACAGCGTCGCGGTGTGGGTCTCGCACACCCCGGCGCGCGGGAGCGGCTCGTTGTCGTGCCTGGCGGCCGACTGAAGCGCGGACGCGTCGGCCCGAGACGCGCGAAGGCTGGACTCCGTCATGAGGAACGGCGGCGACGGGGAAGCGCCCGTGATTTGTGTCGTCTCCGTCTCCGAGTCGGCGGCCCGGAAGGCGGCGGCCAAACACCCAGACGGACTGTGAGCCCTACGGTGACGACTGGTGGCATGGCGACGGCCTCCGTCTCGTACGAAGCTGGAGGGGGCGGCGGACGAGTCCGACCGGGTGAACGGTCCGCACGTCACCTGCATACCGGGCGCTAGGCGTATCTCCCATTCGAGGATCCCCTGGTCCTCACCGCGGCGCATGTGGGGCCGCGGCGGAGGGGACCGGAGCCGTGTGATCCGGCGCGAGAGGAGACAGGCGCGGTGACCATTCCCCTGGTGGTGGGCGTCGACGGATCCGAGGCGAGCCTGGAGGCGGTCGACTGGGCCGCCTCCGAGGCAGCCCGGCACGGGGTTCCGCTCCATCTGCTGCACGCGACGGCCGGAGAGCAGGAAACGTCCCACGTGATCAGCGCCGCCTCCGCGCGCGCCAGGGGGAGCGCTCCAGCGGTCCGGTTGTCCAGCGAGGTGTCACACGAGGACGCGGCTTCAGCACTGGTCGGCAAGGGGCGCAATGCCTTCGCGCTGGTCCTGGGGTCCAGGGGACTCGGAGACCTAGCCGACATGCTCTTGGGCTCGGTCAGCCTCGCTGTGGCGGCACGCGCCGACTGTCCGGTTGTCGTGGTTCGCGGCTCCCCGGAGCATCACGCTGCCCATTTCGGAAACGTGGTCGTGGGCATCGAGGACGGGGAAGGCAGCGGTACGGCCGTCGACTTCGCGTTGCGCGAGGCGAATGTGCGAGGCTGCCGGCTCGTGGCGGTGCATGCCTGGAGTGCACCGTCCGGTGCTTGTACGACCCCACAGGCCCCGTCGTGGTTCCTGGAAGCCCACCGTCGCCCGCCGGCTCAGGTTCTCGACGACGCTCTGCGCCACCCCGCTGAAAGGTATGGGGACGCGGCGGTGAGCCGAAGACTGATCGAGAAACCGGCGCGCCCGGCGCTGCTGGAAGCCGCGTCGACGGCGGATCTGCTGGTCGTGGGCGCCCGTCGACGACTTGGGCATCCGGGCCTGCAGCTCGGCCTGATCAACCACGCACTGCTGCATCACGCACCGTGTCCCGTCGCCGTCGTCCCTCAGATGTGACCGCCCCGCCACGAGGGGAACGGGACGCAGTCGGCTTCCAGGGCCGGTCGCCGGTTCGACAGGGACTTTCGGCCCTGTGGCCGAGGAGCGGCGTCGTCTGATCGTGGAAAGACCGGGGGACCGCCCAGTGGCCGACTGGATGCCATCCACCTGGCTTCCAGCCATCCCGCCCATCCGGTGCGGTCACCTGGAGCGCCGCTGCTCGGACTGCAGCAGCGCGCTGCACACAGGCAAGGAGAGAACGATGTCGCACACCGGACAGTGGACCGTGCGTCTCCACCTCTTCGAAGACGACGACGGGACAACGAAGGCACACGTCACGCTGGCCACCGGCACCACGGCGCTCACCGGGCACGGAACCGCGCACTGCAATCCGGTGGACACGAACGTGCCGGAGATCGGCGACGAACTGGCGGCAGGAAGGGCCATGCACGACCTCGCCCACCAACTCCTGAACGCCGCCGAACGCGACGTCCAGGGCATGGCGGCGTCCCGTCCCAGCATTCCTCAGACCGCTGAACGGCCCGCGTGAACTCCGATGGTTCGTGGGAAGACAAGCAAGGGGGAGAGCCTGCGCTCGCAGCCCGGGCCGGGGGTTTCATCCGGCCGCGGCTCAAGTGTCGGTGGACGCATCCCGGGAACCGTCCTTCTTGTAGGAGAGATTCCCGGACACCGACACCACGCCGTCGACGCCACGGCACAACTGCTCGATGACGGGGATCAGACTGCTGTACTCGACGGTGCCGGCGAGCGTCACCCGCCCGTCGCGCACCTCCGCGCTCACGTCCCGTGGATCGAGTCCCAAGGTGCGCCGCAGCAGATCGCCGGTGATCTCCTCGCGGATGGCCTCGTCACGGCGGAGGAAGACCCGCAGCAGATCACCGCGGCTGACGATGCCCAGCAGCCGGTCCGTCTCGTCCACCACAGGCAGTCGTTTGACGTGCTGGGCCTCCATGAGTCGGGCGGCCTCGACCACGGTCCACTCGGGACGTGCGCAGACCGCGGGAGCGGACATCAGTTCCTCGGCACGAGAGCCCTCGGCCTTGGCCCGTTCCCAGGCCTCCAGGTGCGGGACGGGCGTCCTGCCCGAGGGGTCGGCCTGGTCGGCGCTCTTTCGGAGCAGGTCGGCCTCGGACACCACACCCAGGGGACGGTCCAGCTCGTCCACCACGGGCACGGCGGTGACGTCGTTCTCTTCCAGCAGTCTGACGAGCTCCTTGAACGGCGTGTCACGCCGTGCCCGGACGACGTCCCGGCTCATGAGCTCCTCGACCGTTCGGTGGTGCATGTCGCCTCCCGGGAACGTGCCGCCCAGCTCGCGGAGACGGGGCAGCCGCCCCGTGCGGCGGTGCGGCCCGCGTGGCAGGTTGGATACAGCACCATTCTGAGGAGAGGGCGGCGATCATGCGAGCTCACCTCGGCGATCAACTCGTCGTCGAAAGTCCGGCGACCGGCGCCGCCAGGCGCGACGGCGAAATCGTCGGACTGCACCACGAGGACGGAACACCCCCTTACGACGTGCGCTGGTCGGACACGGACGAAGTGACGCTCGTGTTCCCGGGGCCCGACGCCCACATCCACCATCTGGGACATGAACAACCCGTGGCCACACGCGAGCCCCTGCCCGACACACACGAAGCGGAGACCGTGTTCACCGCTCCGCGGTCGACCAGAGCGACCAATCCTGGCGACATCGGACGGCGCGTGGGGGTCGAACGCCGACGGCAAGGGCTGAGCCTGGTAGAAGCGGCCCGCCGTGCCGTGATGTCGCCCGACTACCTCGCCTACCTGGAGGGGCAGCCCGCCGACCCGAGCCTTGCGACTCTCATCCGGCTGGCCGACGCCCTCGGCACCACAGTCGCCGCACTCCGTGGCGGAGGCATGGATCTTCCCCCCGGTCAGGGCCACGCACTGCTGCACCCCGAGCTGCGGGACCTGGCCCCGGAAGAGTGCCGCACCCTGCTGTCCACGCATGGTGTGGGTCGCGTCGCGGTGTCGGCGTCCGACGGCCGCCCGGCGGTCGTCCCGGTCAACTACGAGATCGTCGCCGACGCCATCGTCTTCCGGACCGCTCCCGACTCCGTGGCGGCCGCGGCAGCTGAGACAGAAGTCGCTTTCGAGGTCGACCACGTGGACGACGCCATGAGCCAGGGCTGGAGCGTTCTCGCCGTCGGCCCCGCAAGCGTCGTGACGGAGCCGGAGGCAGTACACAGGCTCACCCAGCACGCGCACACCACCCCCTGGGCCGGCGGCGAGCGCGAGATGTGGGTGTCGATCCGGCCCACAAGCCTCACGGGCCGCCGGATAACTCCGGCTGATCAGTAGACAGCCGCGGTTTACCCGCCCTGTGAGGTGAACCGGAGCGCCAACCAACACCCACGGGGTCACTCGGCCGGGCAGGTTCCCACCGGGCGGGAGTCCTCCCCACTGAGCTGCGACTCGACACCCACCACGCCCTCGATGCCATGGACGAGGCGCTCGGCGACCCAGATGAGCGAAGTGTCGTGGACGGGCCCGCGGAGCGTGACGATCCCGTCCCCCACGGACACGTGGATGGCATGAGCGTGCATGGGGAACAGGTAGGACACCACCGTGCGGCGGACCTCCTCCTCGATGTCCTCGTCCGACCGCAGGAACACCTTCAGCAGGTCGCCACGGCTGACGACGCCACGCAGCCGATCCGCGTCGTCGACCACGGGCAACCGTTTGACGTGGTTTACCGCCATGCGGCGGGCCGCCTGGGTGAGGGTGTCGTTCGGTCGGACCGTGACAGCGGGCGTGCTCATCACCTCCTCGGCGGTCATGCCCTCCGCCTTGGCCAGGTCGGACCGGCGTTGGATCCGCTCGAAGTGGGACAGCTCGCGGTCCCGGAACTCCTCCTTGAGCAGCAGATCGGCCTCGGACACCACACCGACGACCCGCCCTTCGCCACTGACGACCGGCACGGCACTCACATGGCGCTCGTCCATGACCCGCACGAGCTCCTTGAAGCGCGCGTCACGCCCGACGGCGACAGCGGGCGCGGTCATCACATCGCTCACGATGTGCGGAACAGCGACAGGCATGCCCTGAGTCCTTGAAAGGTTCCGGAGGGGGTTGGCTCGGCCACTGCCTCCAGCTTCACGGCGAGCGCACCCACCGCAAATCGGCCGGCGACCGACCAGTCCGGCCCGGTGGCGTGTCGCGGCGCCGAGCAGGCAGTGCGACGGTATTCACAGGGGCTCACGGCAGTCCGGCGGCAAAGGCGGTGACGGCGATGGACCTCCCACTGGTCGTAGGCGTCGACGGGTCGGACTCCAGTCTGACGGCGGTCGACTGGGCCGTGGACGAGGCGGCACGGTACGGGCTGCCGCTTCGCCTCATCCATGCCTCCCTGTGGGAGGTGTACGAGGGCGCCCAGCCGTCCTTCACCACGGACCGCCCGGCCGAGGAAGTCATGGCCGAGCACATCATCGCGTCCTGCGTGGAGCGGGCCCGGCGCCGCAACCCCGAGGTGAAGGTCTCGGGTGAGGTACTGGCCGAGGACGCCGTGTCCGCGCTGCTGCAGGCGGGCCCCGAGGCGTTCGCGCTGGTCACGGGCTCACGCGGGCGAGGCGAGATCGCCGGGATGCTCCTCGGATCCGTCAGCCTCGCGGTCGCGGCCCGCGCCGTCTGCCCGGTCGTCGTGGTCCGTGGCGCGGATCCGAACCGCCGGGGAGCCCTCGGCCGCATCGTCGTGGGTGTTGGTGACTCGACCGGCAGCGCGGCGGCGGTACGGTTCGCCGTCCGCGAGGCCGAGGTGCGCGGCTGCGCCCTGACGGCCGTACGGGCCTGGCGCAACCCGTCGCAGGAGCCCGTGGACCACATGCTGATCGCGGACGACGCTGCCCGGCTGCGCGAGGAGCGGGCTTCCACCGGCCTCGACGACGCACTACGTGAGGCCGTACGGGAGCACCCTCAGGTGGATGTCCGACGTCAGCCGCTCGAAGGCCCCGCCCACCGGATTCTCCTGAAGGCGTCAGCCGAAGCCGACATGATCGTCGTCGGCGCCCAGCGACGACACGGACACTTCGGTCTGCAACTCGGCAGGACCGCCCACGCCCTCCTGCACCACTCGGAATGCCCGGTCGTCGTCGTTCCGCAACCGGTCTGAGACTCGCCGCACGTACTTGGGCTTCCAGGGCCTCCGGAGGATAGGAAGGTGACGGATGCCGGAGTGGATGTGGGAGTGGAAGGGCTACGACCCCGCCGCCGAGCGCTTGCGCGAATCCCTCTGCACCCTCGGCAACGGTTACTTCGCCACTCGGGGCGCGCTGCCAGAGCGCCGGGCCGGCCTGGTGCACTACCCGGCGACCTATGTGGCCGGCTGCTACAACCGCCTGGAGTCGACCGTGGCGGGGCGGCGCGTGGTGAATGAGGATCTGGTCAACCTCCCCAACTGGCTGCTTCTCCGATGCCGTCTGCGCCGCGCCGAGGGAGCGTGGGGCCCGTGGATCTCTCCCAGCACGCACACGCTCCTGGACCACAAGCACACCCTGGATCTGCGCCGCGGCACGCTCACCCGATCCTTCCGGCACCGGATGGGCGAGAGGGGTACGCTCAGCGTCGAGCAGATCCGCCTGGTGCACATGGGGGACCCACACCTGGCCGCGCTGCGCACGGTCATCACGGCCGAGGACTGGTCAGGCGAGATCGAGATCGAAAGCTCGATCGACGGCGAGGTGATCAACGGCAACGTGCACCGTTACCGCGCCCTCAACCGCCACCATGTGACCCATGTGCGCACCGGCACCCACGAACCCCACACGGTCTGGCTGACCTGCCGGACCAGCACGTCGGACATCTCCGTCGCCCTGGCCGCCCGGACGACGGTCATCGCCGACGGGGCTCCAGCCTTGTCGGTGCTCCGTCCGGCCCGCCAACGCGCGGTCCACCGTCTGATGATCCCCTTCTCATCAGGCCGACCCATCACCGTGGACAAGACCGTGGCCCTTCACACCTCGCGGGACACGGCGATCAGCGACCCGCTCGGCGAAGCGGTCGACCGGGTGACCACAGCACCGGACTTCCCCGCGCTCCTGGACTCCCATACCGCCGCGTGGGAACGGCTGTGGCGGCGCGCCGACCTCCAGGTGCCCGGCGAAGCCGGCCGCATCCTGCGCTTCCACCTCTTCCACATCCTGCAGACGCTGTCACCGAACACAGCGGACCTTGACGTAGGGGCTCCAGCTCGGGGCCTGCACGGCGAGGCGTACCGGGGCCATGTGTTCTGGGACGAGCTCTTCGTCCTGCCCTATCTCAACTTGCACTTCCCTGAGGTCTCACGATCCTTGTTGAACTACCGCTACCAGCGGCTCCCGCGCGCCTGCCGAACGGCGACCGCGACCGGCCGGGCGGGGGCGATGTACCCGTGGCAGAGCGGCAGCGACGGCCGTGAGGAGTCCCAGGAGTGGCATCTCAACCCGGCCTCGGGCCGCTGGCTGCCGGACCACTCCCGCCTCCAGCACCACGTGGGTTCGGCGATCGCCTACAACGTCTGGCAGTACTGCGAGGCCACCGGCGACACGGAGTACCTCCACACCAGGGGCGCGGAGATGCTGCTGCAGATCTCCCGCTTCTGGGCCGACCTCGCCGCCTTCGACCCCGACAGGGGCCGCTACCGAATTCGCGGTGTCGTCGGCCCCGACGAGTACCACGACGGCTACCCGGGTGCCACCCTGCCGGGACTGGACGACAACGCCTACACCAATGTCACCGCGGCCTGGGTCCTCACCCGCACCCTGGAGCTCCTACGGCGCCTTCCCACATGGCGCCGCGAGGAACTGTGCGACCGGCTCCGGCTGACCGCCGACGAACTGCTGAAGTGGGAGGAGGTCTCCCGACGGCTGCGAGTGCCGTTCCACCACGGCGTCATCAGCCAGTTCGAGGGCTACGACGACCTCGCCGAGCTGGACTGGGACGTCTACCGGGCGCGCTACAGCACCATCCGCAGGCTGGACCGGATCCTGGAAGCCGAGGGCGACACGGCCAACCGCTACAAGGCGTCCAAGCAGGCCGACGTTCTGATGCTCGGCTACCTGTTCTCACCCGCCGAGCTGCGAGCCCTGTTCCGTCGTCTCGGGTACGACCTGGACGACGACATCTGGCGCAGAACCGTGGACTACTACCTGCAGCGCACCAGTCATGGCTCCACCCTCAGCGAACTCGTCCACGGCTTCGTCCTCGCCAGGGCCAGACGGGCCGAGGCATGGCAGTACGTCCATGAAGCCCTGAAGGCGGACGTCGCCGACATCCAGGGCGGCACAACCGGCGAGGGCATCCATCTGGGCGCCATGGCCGGGACGCTGGACCTGGTCCAGCGTGGCCTGACGGGGCTGGAGACGCGCGAGGACGCCCTGTGGCTCGACCCGGTGCCGCTCCCGGCGCTCTCCGAGTACGGGTTCACGATGCACTATCGCGGTCACTGGGGCGTGGGCATACGCCGCCGGAGCGGGCAGCTGGAGATCAGCGTGCCGGACTCGGAGGAGTCGCCGATTCGGGTGATGCTGGCCGATCGGGCGGTGACCATCGCGCCTGGGGAAACCTGCTCCCTCGTAGTGCCGGACCTCGCCCAGACGGCTCGTCACGCTACTCCAGACCGCGCCTGTTAGCCGACGCCGGCATCGGCGTTCTACTGCTGCCTGAAGCGGTTCCAGCCCTGCCATGAGGTCGCTCCAGGAGACCTCACGATGGCGAAGTGGTGGCATCTCTGCCGCCCCTCGAGCGGCTGACTCGAAGGCGCAGGGCCAGAATCGCCATATAGCCGAGCAGTGCCACTAGGCCAGCCATGAACAGACCGAAGACGGTGTCCCCCATGGTGCTGGTCAAGTCCTTCGGTGCCGTACTCATGATGAACAGCGGCACGACCACGCCAACCACCGTGAAGAAACTCAGAATTCCGAGGCCCAAGCCGAGCCCCTTCGGTTTGACGATCGCTTCACGGGCCTGTCTCAGCCGCGCAACCTCGCCCACAAGATCTTCCAATTGCTGTTGCGACCGCTCCTCCTGGGCTTTCAGCGCATCTCGTCGAATACCGCGCTGCAACATCAGCGTCTCGGAAAGGCTCGGCCTCGTCATCATCGCGGGGAGATGGCGAAAGCCAAGGCCGGGCAAGTTGTGACTTCTCACGGGAGGCGCCGTGAGCTGCCAGAACTTGATCTCCCACGCGTCCTCAATCTCGATCTGAAGCTCGGGGTGGCTTCGACGAAGGTCATCCCAACTGGATGGCTCGGCCGCCTCGTCGGAGGACAGCAACGCCCTGCAGGCCGCCTCGGCTCGTGTCAACTCCTCGGCCACCACGGCGGCGTGATGTTCGATTTCTTCGTCTTGCAAGGCCGAGTACCGTCCTACCTCACGAAGTCCAGCGGCGTCGAGCACACCGTTGTCGACGGCCACGATCACCTCTCTGCTGAAGAAGCGGTCAAGGTCGAAGGACAGCCATTTCCAGCGAGCTGCCTCCGCCCGCGTCTTCACGGCCTCGAGCCGCGCATCGGCATCAGTCAGGACGCGCTGGGCCCCTTCTTGCTCGGAACCCAGAGTCACGAATCTGGCGACGAGAAGGCCGCCCACGATGGCGACAAGGGCTGAACTGGCGGTCGTGATAGTGGACAGGAACGGAGCAGGGTCCGTCGGCACACTTGGCATAGCGAACAACCTACGGCCATTCGGCGAAAACGATGCCCCAGGATGGACCGGTGACAGCAGGGGGAGCGACTGACAGCGGTACGCCTGATCCGAAATCCAGCCCCCGTGAGAGCTTGGCGTCCAAGGGCTTCGTCCCGAGCAGGGCAGTCCTCCTGCTCACCCTGCAACAGCCGGATGGTTCTTGATCCACGCGAGTCCGCCCAAGTCGAGTCGGGACCGGGCGCGGGTGACCGCAACGTAAGCGAGGCGTGCGTCGGCTTCGTTCACGGGCTCGGGGATCGGACGCCCAGAGGCGTCCTGCTGGTCGGAGTCCGGGGGCGGCGGGAAGTCATCGCCGATTCTCACTCGGGGCCATTCACGCCCCTTCGCCTTGTGCGCGGTGGAAACGACGACGTCCGCCTGGTCTTCGTCGGTCAGTGCATTGACGGCAGCGATGACGGCCTCTGGACCATGAGTTTCCACGAGTTCCACGAACGGCTGCAGATCCCGGCCGGCAGGATCGTATTGCGCGTAGTCCTGCAACTCGCCCCACGAGGAGAAGAGGAACAACTCCGGGTGGGAGGTGGGGCGGCCGTCCTTGAGCGCCCTGGCGGCGATCGCGAGCGAGACGAGTGTTTCCCCACCTCGCGACAGTGCGACACGGCGTCCGGCCGCAAGCAGCCGCAGCACCTCCGTCATGGCCCCGATGTTGGTGCGACAGAGCACGGCGTCCGGATGTGCGACGTGGCCGATTTCCGTCGGGATCGCTTCGGTGCCTGTCAACCGGATCGATGCTCCGGCCAGGCTGAGCCACGTGTTGGCCTGATCGGCGAGAAGGGGGCCGAACCGGAAGGACCGGGTCAGGCTGAGGCGGGTGGCATCGAAGCCGGTCATCACATCACGTGCCCCACGCCAGCCATAGATGGCTTGAGCGGAGTCGCCGACCATTACCAGCTGGGCATGGGCCCCCTGAGCTGTGAACACCTGCTCCACCACCGAGTTGGTGTCCTGTGCCTCGTCCAGGAGAAGGAAGTCACCATCGATCCTGGGGTCGGTGAGCGCCCACATTTTCAGATAGTGGTCGTGCTCGAAACGGACAACACCGTGCTCGGGATTCTGCAGATCCCCCCACGCCTTCCCGGCGAAGGGTACGACGATCTCGGCAAGCTCAGCGTGATCGTCCGGCTCTTCCAAACCCCGGAGGCTCGGCACGTGCCGGAAATCCACGGTGCGATCGGCGGAGTGACAGAAGCGTGTCACTGTGCGCAACACGGCGTGGGACAACGTCCTCTGGCTGACATCACGGTCACCGATCCGGACCGGTCCGTCGATGCCGAGCGCCTGGCCGCTCTTCCAGGCGGGCTGACGGGGGCCTCTGAGGCGGTGAGCGAAACGATGCCCAAGAGCGGCGTAGGCCATGGCGTGGGCGGTCTTGCACGTCACCGACCGCGGAAACCGGCTGGAAGCCTCATGGGCGACATCCCTGTTGAAGGCAAGGAAGCGGCCGCGGCTACGGGCGCTCGCGGCAAGCAGGGCCAGCGTGCTGGTCTTTCCGGTGCCAGCGCCTGCCTGTAGCACGAGATGGTGACCCTGCCGAAAGGCTTCGACGGCCTGAGCCTGTTCGTCGGTGGGCGTGTGCATTCGGACTCCGAAAGAGACAGGAACAGGTGGATGTGCCGCAGGTTTCAGACGGTGGGACACGGTGCCCAAGCCGGTGGCTTGGGCACCGTGGCCTGAGGTGCATGCCGTGCGGCTCCGAATCGTCGCGAGCAGCTCACCAGGCAGAGCTAGTGACGGCCCGGCTGACGTCGTGGGTGAGCGCCCCGCTGTGGATGCCGAACACGAGTGGGCAGCCGACGGTAGATGTGCGTGTGGTGCAGGAGAGGATCGAAGGGCTCCCACTCGGCCATCACCAGGTCAGCTGCCGCAGTGGCAGCAGCGTGGGCGCTGCAACGCTGAGCGCGCCAGCGCAACTGTTCGCTGTACGGCAGGTGGGTGAGGTCGTACAACGCCATGATCTCGGAGGGCAAGGCAAGTTGTTCCTGCCTGGCTGTGGCCGGCACCAGGGTCCACCTGCCGGCAAGGGCGCCCTGGGTGAGGAGCCGCTGAGGGCAACGACCGCGGTGACGCGTCTGGGCAACGCATTGGATCTCTTCTACCGGCTGGGCGGCCAGATAGCGGATGTACAGAAGCTGCACAACGGGTCGTGCAGGTCGGCACGCTTCCGGCGTCTGTGCAGGACCCGGTTCTGAGGCGGAGGGAGTGAACGCGCCGGAGTCGATCAGGCGGCGTGTGTTGACAGCCAGTGCCCGCCGCAAGCCCGACAGCCCTGAATGATTGGCAGTGACTCCAGTGGAGGCAGGGCAGACGGCGGCATGGGCGATGCGGCACCAAGGTCTGCCGTCTCCGGCGGGATGGGCGAGGCCTGAACTGACATGCCAGCGGAGCTTGTCAGGCACGTTGGCTGACGGAAGTTCTTCGGGATGCAGGCACGCGGATCGTTCGTCACTGCGGCGATACCACTCGATCGCGTTGCCGCATGCGCGGCAACGGTCGCGCTGAGCACAGCGAAGAAGCCGGGTGGGGCTGTCAGCAGCGACGCGCAGCGAACGCCGCCTGTGGTCGGCTGTGGAGCTGCCGTCCCAGTGGCGTCGGGGAGCAGATGAAGAGCTCATGAGCGCGAAGGTGCCAAGCGACACGCCATGGAGGCGATGACCGGGCCGCCTTCATCCACCGAATGGCCTCAATTATGGCAACAAGGGTTCGACACCTCGACCAAGAATGCGAGTCGCGCCATCCGTGCGGGTGGAAGCCGTGCCGACCCTGAAGCGGCCGTCAGCCACCACCGCTCGTCGGGGGCTCGTGCCCGTGACACAGGGCGCCGAACAGCTCGTCAAGCGGGGTGCTCAGCGCGTGGGCCAGGGCGTGCCACGTCTTGAGGGTCCCAATGGTGCGACCCTGCTCGATCTCGATGAGGGTCCTTCTGGCCAGCCCACTGCGAGCGGCCAGCTCGTCATAGCTCCACCCCCGCGCCGCCCGTAGCCGAGCGAGCTCCAGGCGCAGGGCCTCGAAGTCCGGCTCGGGCGTGAAGATCGTCACCCGACCATCCGACGGTGCAGCACCCTGCCCTGTCAGTGCAGACCTCTGCCCTATTTCCGACAGCGCGGCGCTCGGCGAGAGGGCAGGGGTCTGCACTACCGTGTGCCGCCGAACCCGGCCGACGGGGACCAGCGCGGAAAGGGCAGGAGGAACGCGCGCGCCATGAGGCTCTGCTCTGCTCAGTCCGGTGTACGGCGTACGTGGACGGTTGAACTGCGCCCGCAGCCCGGCGGGCCCGTCCTCGTTTGTCAGCAGTGCGCCCACGGCGGACGGCGACTCATCGGCTCCAAAGCGCGGACTCAGGCCCTGGCCCATCTAGCTCTGCACGCGCGGCGAAATCCACTTCCCGTACATCTGCGGACATGTCAGTGCCAGGAGCGGGGCTGTACGTGGCACTCCCGGCACCGGGGCTGCCACGGACCAATCCAGCTCCTGCTGATCCGCGAGCGCGGTGGACGCCTGTGGCGCCTCACCGACGCGTGCGTCGCATGCGCCGCTGCTACGTCGCAGGCGTCCATCGTCCCCGAAACGGTCCTGGTCCCCGCCGCCCCACCGCAGAGGCAGGAACCCGCGCGCCGGCGCCGCACCCGAGCGCCTGACAGTCGAACACGGGTGCGGGAGATGCTCAACTACCTTGCCGCCGCCCTGCCCGCCGATGTGGGAGCTGACGCCCGGTTGATCGCCCTGCAGTGCGCACTTCGCATGAACGACGCAGCTCAAACGAGGCTGCCTTACGGAGTGCTTCGAAGCCTTCGCCTTGGAGCCGCTGCAGATGCATGGCATGAGCTCACCCAAGCCGGGTGGCTGCGCCCGCTCGCGTCCGGCGAACGCGCAGTGGAGGTTCGGATGGTTGACGTCGCCCTGCTCGCGCAGCATCCCGCCCGTCCTGACCGGCTACAGGCCGCAGACTGGGCGCTGCGCACCGCCTGCCGTGCTCGTCCGGGCTCGGACTCTCTTTCCATGCTCGTCACCCTGTGCCTGGCGAGTCACTGCCCCCCTGGCGAGCACAGTGGGACCGCCGAGACAGAGCAAATCACGTGGGAATGCGGGATCCCCCTTCATGCACTCCACGGCACCCTTGACCACCTGAAGAGAACACACGTCCTGAAGTACTGGGGTGCAGACCAGGTGCCTGACGATTTGCGATGGACACTGACGCCATCAGTCGTGGTCCGGTGAGCACTCGGAGCACATCGCCGCCTCACGCGCTCCTTGGCCGCTGGAGCCGTGCCGCAGAGGGCACCTGCGCACGACACCAGCTGACCGCCGAGCCAACTGCCTGCTGGCCTTGCACCAAGGCTTAGCGCCACCGTCGATGGCGGCGTGCGCCTCGGGCCGGGTACCCTGAGGACAGCCGGTGATCTTGGTGCCAACTATCCCCGGTTTGTGACAACTAAAGGCGGTGGTCGCAGAAGGCTAACGCCGTACCCTCGGCATCCCCAGACCGATCCAGGAGATGATCTCGCGCTGGATCTCGTTGTTGCCGCCGCCGAAGGTGAAGATGACCGCCGAGCGGTAGCCGCGCTCGAGTTCGCCGTGCACGACGGCGCCCGCCGAGCCCTCCTTGAGGGGGCCGGCCGCGGCGACGATCTCCATGAGCCAGGCGTAGGCGTCGCGGCGGGCCTCGGAGCCGTAGACCTTGACGGCGGAGGCGTCCTGCGGGGTGAGCGTGCCCTCCTCGACGGCCGAGACCATCTGCCAGTTCAGCAGTTTCATCGCGTCGAGCCGGAGGTGGGTGCGGGCGAGCAGCCGGCGCACCCAGGGCAGGTCGGCCACCCGGCGGCCGTCGCCGAGCTTGGTCTCCCGCGCCCAGCGCTGTACGTCGCACAGGGCGCGGATGGCCATGGTGCCGTGGGCGGCGAGGGTGACGCGCTCGTGGTTGAGCTGGTTGGTGATCAGGCGCCAGCCCTGGTTCTCCTCACCGACCCGGCGGGAGACGGGGACGCGGACGTTCTCGTAGTAGCTCGCGGTGGTGTCGTGGGAGGCGAGGGTGTTGATGAGCGTGCAGGAGTAGCCGGGGTCGGAGGTCGGCACCAGAAGCATGGTGATGCCCTGGTGCGGCGGCGCCTCGGGGTCGGTGCGCACGGCCAGCCACACCCAGTCCGCGGTGTCGCCGTTGGTCGTCCAGATCTTCTGCCCGTCGACGACGTACTGGTCGCCGTCGCGTACGGCCCGGGTCCTGAGAGAGGCGAGGTCGGTGCCGGCGTCGGGCTCGCTGTAGCCGATCGCGAAGTCGATCTCGCCGGAGAGGACGCGCGGCAGGAAGTACGCCTTCTGTTCCGGCGTGCCGTACCGCATGAGCGTCGGGCCGACCGTGTTCAGGGCCATCAGGGGCAGTGGTACGCCGGCCTGCGCGGCCTCGTCGAAGAAGATGAACTGCTCCATCGCCGTCATTCCGCGCCCGCCGTACTCCTCGGGCCACCCGACGCCGAGCCAGCCGTCGGCGCCGAGCCTGCGGATGGTGGCGCGGTAGAACCGCTTGCGCGCCGCCGGGTCGGCGTACCGGGCGTAGGCGTTGTCCGGGACCAGCCGGCCGAAGTAGGCGCGCAGGTCGGCGCGCAATCGCTGCTGCTCGGGCGTGTGATCGAGATGCACGGCGCCTCCAGGCTCCCCAAGGGCGGTCCTGACGGCGCACACCGTAGAACGTGTTTCAGAAATTGGGAATGGCCGAGCCCCGGGCGGATTCCGGCGGGGGGACGGCGGGGCGGGGCTACCCGAGGAGGGTCACCGGAGGCTCTCCAGGAAGTCCGAGCAGGCGTCGGCGCAGGTCCGGCAGGCGGCCGCCGCCGACTCGGCACCGGGGTACTCGTCGAAGGCGCGGGCACATTCGAGGCACACCGAGCGGCACCACTCCAGACGGACCCGGATGCCCTCCTCGTCCTGGCGGTTCTCCTCGCAGAGCACACGGCAGGTGACGTCGCACACCTCGGCGCACATGATCCCCAGCCGGCGCACGCGCTCCTGGCGCTCGGTGCCGTCCGGGTCGACGAGGCTCGCACGGACCGCACAGGCCCGGGCGCACTCTGTGCAGGCCTGGGCACAGGTGAATCGGTCCTCCAGGAACCGGTAGAGCTGCTGCTGTGAGGTCGGCGGTGTCACACCGTGCGGGTAGCCGGGGCGGCAAGCCGCAAACCACTGTCCCCGGCCCGGTACGACGCCGGAGCAGACCCGGGCGGCGGCCAGGGGTTCTTCGTCGCCGTCCGTCGAAACCCGGTCACCGATCCTGTCCGGTTCATCCGGTTCATCCGGTTCATCCGGTTCTGATGGGGTATTCCAGTCGTATGACTACTGCATCGACGCAGTTGGCCGCAGCGAGCGGCCTGATGAGCCTCGTGCTGTTCGTCGTGGCCATGGGCCTCCTGGCGCTGCTCGCCGGCGGCTTCTGGATGAACTCCCGCGTCAAGTACCGCGAGTCCGCTCGGCCGCGACCCGACGAGCAGCCTCAGCTGCCACCGGACGGGCCGGTGCACGAACTCCGGGAGAACCGGGAATCCGCGGAGGTTCCACAGGTCCCCAAGGGCGGTCGCGCGCTCACCCCGTACGAGCTGAGCAACATGGACTCCAGGCCGAGCGAGTCCACGGACCGCCCGCGCTGGAGCCGGGGCTCCAGCGGCTCGTTCGGCGGCGGCGGACTCGGCGCCCACTGAAGCCCCGGGCTACTCGGACACGTACCGGTCGCCTACCTGAATCCCGGGGCCCGCTCAGCCGGAGCCTGCCCGCACCACGTCCCGGTCACCGGCCCGCGCCGGACCGTCCGACGTCCGCCCGAGAGCCCTCCCGGGCGGCGTCCAGGCGGCCGACGCGGGCCACGTTCCGCACGTCCTCCGGGTCCTGGCTGGGCTCGGCGGCGAACCAGGCGTCGAGAATCTCCTTCAGCAGCGGTTCGGAGGTCAGCCGCAGGCTCAGCGCCAGCGCGTTGGCGTCGTTCCAGCGGCGGGCGCCGTCCGCAGTGGTGGCGTCGGTGCACAGAGCGGCGCGTACGCCCGGCACCTTGTTGGCCGCGATGGACGCGCCGGTACCGGTCCAGCAGCACACCACCGCCTGCTCGGCCAGGCCCTCGGCGACGTCCCGGGCGGCCGCCGCCGAGCAGGCCGCCCACTGCGCGTCGGCCCCGGGCCGCAGGGCCCCGTGCGCGCGCACCTCATGCCCGCGGTTGCGCAGCTCCGTCACCAGGAGGCGGGCCACGGGTTCGTCCATGTCGGAGGAGACGGAGATCCGCATATGCGGAGCGTAGCCCCTACCGTCGGCGGCACGCCCGACGCACACGACGGCCCCGCAGGAGCCGGGGGTGCCTGCGCGACCGTCGAGACGGTCAGGCCGTAGTAATGGTTCACCGGCCATAGCCATGCCCCTTGGCGGAAGGACGTCCTCACGGCCAAGGGGCAGGGGTCACGGACAGGTGGGTCACGGACAACAGGTGGGTCACGGACAGGGGACCTCAGTCACGGAAAGTGGCCCCTCGGCCGTGACCGTCCGCCATCGACGTGTTCAGGGGTGATCGGGCTGCTGTGCCGGAGGCACTCCGCCACCCTCGCCCCCGCCCTTGTGGCCCTTGTCCGTGCCGTGCGGGCGGGCGCCCTCGTCGGGGCCGGCCGACTGGCGGGCCTTCAGCTCGCCGCTGTCCTGCGGGGTGGAGCCTCCCTTGTCGCTGCGTCGCTGTTCGGGCTGCTGGGGATTGGACATGCGCCGGACTCCCTCCGGTGGTGCGTGTTCCGTGCGGGGTCCGGGTTCCCAGGGCAGCGCGGGTGACGCACACCCCGCCGGTGGATCACCTCACGGTGCGGAGCGGGTCAGCACCCGGTGCAGATGTTCGAGGGCGTCGAGAAGCACCGAGCGGTGGTACCAGCTCAGCCATGCCGCCGTGTCGGCGGCCAGCACACCGAAGGCCTCGGCCTGCGCGGGGGTCGGCCGGTGGCCGGGGTCGGGCCAGTGCAGGGTGATCACACCGGTGCAGGAACCGGCCGAGGACAGGACGGGAACGCTGTGCACGGCGTGCGCGCCGGTGGTCAGCAGGACGCGCCGGCACTCGTCGGAGAGCAGCGCGTCGACGGCCACGTCGGGCACGCTCACCCG
The DNA here is from genome assembly GCF_056432605.1 of Streptomyces sp. NPDC045022. Classification (NCBI taxonomy): domain Bacteria; kingdom Bacillati; phylum Actinomycetota; class Actinomycetes; order Kitasatosporales; family Streptomycetaceae; genus Streptomyces; species Streptomyces sp. NPDC045022. The sequence continues at coordinate 560,180 of NZ_JBWKIR010000001.1, read as the reverse complement.
GCGCCCCCGCGTCCGGGCGGCCGCGTCGGCCGTGCCGTCGTCCCGGCCGCGCACCAGGTGGTCGAGGAACGTTTCCGCACAGCCGTAGTGGGTCTCGAGCGTCAGCACGTTGACCGCCGGGTCGACGAGCTGCACATACCCGGTGGGCGCCCGCCCGACGGCCAGCGCCTCACGCAGCACGGCGTCGATCATCTGCCGCCGGTAGCGCGGGTCCCGGCCGCCCCTGCCCAGGAGCCGCAGCTGTGGCACGGGCAGGGAGCGGCGGCCCGGGAACCACACCTCGCCGTCCGGGGGCCGGGCCACCACCACGGCGGAGACGAGGACGCGCAGCGGTACGTTGAACCGTTGCGACGTCTCGCGCAGCACCCGGAAGGCACTGCCCGCGTCGGGCAGGCCGTAACGGACCATCAGCGTGCCCTGGGCCATGCCGATCACCGGGGCGGTCCGCACCCGGGCGCGCAGCGCGCGGACCTCCTTGTGGAGGTCCTCGTAGGAGGGCCGTAGCGGGTCCGCCATCTGCGACCGCCAGACGGGCAGCTCCTCCACCCGGGCGGTGGCGCGGGCCAGCTCGCGCAACGCCTCGTCGAGGGTGGCGTACAGCCGGACGCCGTCCAGGCGGGCGAGGTGAACCGCCTCGCGCACACCGGGCCGGGCCCGGACGATGATCAGGTCCGGGCGCCCGACGCGCGTCCGGGTCGTCTCGCTGAGCGTGCGCAGCACGGCGGCGCCGCCCAGCTGTACGTGGGCCATGTCGAGCACGGGCCGCAGTCCGGCGCGGTCCGCCTCTTCCAGATGGCCGCGCAGCTCCGCCGACCAGGCCTGGGCCCCGTTCGCGTCGAGGCTGCCGGACATGCGCAGGAGCAGGGCGCCCTCGGCGGGCAGTCCCTCGACGACGGAGGACTCGATGACCAGGGAGGCCGGTCCGCCGGAACGGTGGGAAGGGGCTTTCATGGCATCACCCAGACAAGACGTCACAGAAGACTCGATCAGCCTCTTCCTGACCACCTTGCACGGTAGGTGACCGGCGCTCAACCGCACCGCCCACCGCGCCGGGCGCGGGAGCCGGCCGTGCTTGCGGTCAGCCGGCGGTGCCGGGTTCCTCCGGTGGGCGCCGGTGGGCCTCCAGGGTGTGCAGGGCCGACGCCATCGTGGCATGCACCCGAAGACCCGGCAGGCCGGCCGTCCGCAGCGCCTCCCGCACGTGGGGTCTCGGTTGCACGACGGGCAGGGCGCGGCCGGAGCGGGCGAGGACGCCGGTCGCCCGGTCGAGGGAGCGTACGGCGGCCGCGCCGGCGAGATACACCTCGGTCATGTCCAGGACGGGGTGTTCCGCGGCCTTGTCGGCGTGCGCGATGTGCTCGGCGAGGGCCTCGGAGAACTCCACCGCGTTGCAGGCGTCGACCGTGCCCCGGGCTTTCAGGACACTGATCCCCCCGACCTCGCGGCGGTGTTCGTGCACGGTCTGCAGGAGCAGCGGGGCCGGGCCGCCGGGGCGGACGCGGGCAGGGAGGGGCTGACCGTTTTCCATGGGATCGGGCTTCCTGGGCGGGGAGGATCAGCCAGCCGCTTCTTGACCGGGGCCCTCACTGTGCCCCCGGCGTGGGCCCGTTGCAACGACACTCGCCGGGCGTGTCGGGGGGCGGCACAGCGGCGATGCCGGCAGGCGGCGTACTGCCGTTCGGGTGCGTCCGGCATTCCGCCGCCGGGGTCCGTCGACGTGCGCCACCCGGGTCCGGCCGACCTACACCGTGGGACTCAGCCGACGTACCGCCGGGCGGGTGATGTTCTGCGTGCCCGCTCCAGTGCGGCCAGGCGGCGTTCCAGGTCCGGTGGCACCGGGTCGCGCTGGCGCAGCACCCAGGGCAGTCCGGCGGTGGCGCGGGCGAACGCGCGCACGGAAGCGGCGTCGCGGGGCACCGTGCGGATCAGGTGCCCGGTGCGGCGCAGGGCCGGGTACAGCGGGCGGCGCAGCCAGGTGAACCACAGCGTGTTGCGCAGCCCGAGGATTCGGCGGGCCGTGCTGTCACGCAGCCGGGAGGCGTGGTGGTGGACGGTCAGCTCCTCGACGTAGGCGAGCCACCAGCCCCGCCGCAGCAGGTCACAGGCGAGCAGTTCCTCCTCGCCGCCGAGCCACAGGCCCGGATGGAAGCCGCCGCCGGCGCGGAAGGCGTCCGTGCGCAGCACGGTGGCGGCGGCGAGGAAAGAGCCGAGCGCGGGGCCCGGGAGCCAGTCGGGGGCAGGCAGCGGGGATTCGCGCAGTTCCCGGACGACCGGGTCCTCGGTGCCGCCGGGTTCGACGACGATGCGGGCGGTGACGGCCGCGAGGCGGGGCCGGGTGTCGAGCAGGTCGGCGGCCCGCCGCAGACTGCCCGGTTCCCACCAGGTGTCGTCGTCGCAGAACGCGACATAGGGGGTGCGGACTCGCTGCACGGCCAGGTTGCGGCCGATGGCCCCGAGATTGTGGCCGGGGCGGAGCAGGGTCATCTCGGGGAAGTCCCTGGCGACGGCTTCGGCGGTGCCGTCGGCCGAGGCGTTGTCGGTGATGATCACAGGTGGGCGTTCGGGGAGCCGGCGCAGCAGGGCGAGGGTGCGCAGGAGTTCGTCGCGGCGGTTGTGGGTGATCAGCACGACGGTCGTACGGTCGTCGGGGTGCGTCCCGGTCATGGCGCGGCGCCCTCCTCGCGGCGTCCGGCCGCCTGCCGGTCGAGCAGACGGGCGGCGTCTTCGACGTGCGGGGGCAGAGTGCGGCGGCGGGCGAGGGCGGCCGGCAGTCGCGCGAAGGTCTCCTTCAGGGCACGGCGGGCGCCGGGGCGGCCGGCGGCGGCGGCCCGGGCGAGGTCGGCGCCGGCGTGCAGGGCGACGGGCCAGGGACGGCGCAGGCAGGTGGTGAGCACGTGGTTGCGCCGGACGAGGAAGGGCCGGCCGGTGCGGCCGTGGTCCTCGGGGTGGTGGAAGGCGCGCAGCGTGGGCTCGTAGGAGACGCCCCAGCCCCGGGCGGCCAGGTCGTAGGCGAGCAGGGTCTCCTCGCCGCCGAAGAAGAGCAGCGGGTGGAAGCCCCCGGCGCTCAGGAAGGCCTCCCGGCGCACCACGCAGGCGCAGCCGAGGAAGCCGAGCACCGGGCGGCCGGGCAGGTCCGGTTCGGGCGGCAGCGGCGAGGCGGCGAGGATCTCGTTGAGGGGGTCCTCGGCGGCCTCGTCACCGACCAGGGTGCGGGCGGCGAGCAGGCCGAGCCGGGGGTGGCCGTCGAGGAGGTCGGCGGCCCGGCGGAGGCTGCCCGGCGCCCACCAGGAGTCGTCGTCGCTGAAGGCGACGTACGGCGTGCCGGCGTGGCGGACGGCCAGGTTGCGGCCGAGGGCGCCGGTGTTGGCGGTGGGCCGTAGCAGGCGGGCGACGGCCGGGTGGCCGCGCACGGCCGTGTGGGTGGTGTCGTCGCGGGAGTTGTCGACGACGATGACGGGCGGGCGCTCGGGCAGTGCCGCCAGCGCGTCGAGGGTGCGCAGCAGGCTGGCGCACCGGTCGCGGGTGATGACGGCGACGGTGATCCGGGGATCGCCCGCGGTGGTGGGACGGCGGGCGCGGCTGTGGGCGTGCTCAGTGGACACGGGTCACCTCCGGTCCTGGCGGCCGGGTCCCGTCGCGGACCGGCCGCAGCAGCGTCAGGCACGCCGCGGCGACCTCGCCGGTGCGGATGCGCAGAAGGCGGGCGTCCGGGGTGCGGCCGTGCGGGTCACCGGGCGGGCCGGGCTTCCACAGGGCCAGGTGGTCCGGGCTCGGGGGCGGTCCCCACAGGCGCGGGGAGACGGGACCGAACAAGGTGACCGTGCGCGTGCCGTGGGCGACCGCGAGATGGGCGAGGCCGGTGTCGCCGCTGAGCACGAGGGACGCCTCGGCCACCAGCGCGGACAGCTCCCCGAGGGGGCGGCCGCCTGTCAGCACGTCGCGCGCCCGCTGTCCGCTGCGTTCGGCGACCGAGCGGACCAGGGCGTCCTCGCCCGGGCCGCCGGTGAGCACCACGTGGTGTCCGGCGGAGCGCAGGCACCGTACGACTGCGGCGTACCGCTCCCCCGGCCAGCGGCGCGAGCCCGAGGCCGCTCCCGGGTGCACGACCACCGCGCCCGGCGCCGGGGACGGCGTGCCGGGGCGGGGCAGCCGCAGGTCCAGGGGGTCGGCCGGGATGCCGTGGGCGTGCAGGAAGGCGCACCAGCGGTCCCGTTCGTGGGTATCGCCCTGCCATGGCGGCCCGTCCCGGCAGGCGTGGGCGAGCAGCCGGCGGGGGTGCAGGACGGCGAGCGCGTCGCGGCTCTCGGGACCGTTCCCGTGCAGGTCGATCGCCACCTCGGGCGGCGGCCCGGCCCAGTGCCTGAGGGACGGCACCGCCCGCCCCGGTGCCTCGGCCGGGAACACCGCGTCGATCGCACCGCTGGCCAGGGCGAGTTCGGCGAGCCCCGGCGGCTGCGCGAGGACGACCCGGTGGCCCGGAAAGGCCCGCCGGACGCCGCGCAGAGCGGGCACGCCGGCCAGCAGATCACCGAGCCCCAGCGCGCGCAGCACCAGGACGGTCGGGGGGAGGACCGCCCCACGCCCCGCAACCCGGGCACCCCGGTCGGCAGGGCTCCTGTGCGCCCGAGCCGGCCCCCCGGCAGATACGGAAACCGAGGCCGGGCAGCGGGCAGGGGGCTTCTCGGGGACGGTGGGTGTGCGCGGGGTGCCGGGGAGCGCGGTGCGCCGGTCGGCCGGGCCTACGGCTTGCTGGGCGTGGTCGCTGGTCACCTCGTGTGTCCTCCGGTGGGTGCGGGCGCCAGGGCCGCGCGGCGGGCGAGGCCGGTGGTGGAGCGGCCGTCGAGGTAGGGCAGCAGCAGAACCTGTCCGCCCCAGCTCTCCACCAGGGGCTGTTCGGGCAGCCGGGTGCGCGCGTAGTCGCCGCCCTTGGCCCAGATGTGCGGGCGGAGTTCGCCGAGGATGCGTTCGGGCGTGTCCTCGTCGAAGACGGCGACGGCGTCCACGCACTCCAGGGCGCGCAGCACCCGGACCCGGTCGGCGACCGGGACGAGGGGACGCCCGTCGCCCTTGCGGCGGCGCACCGAGCTGTCGGAGTTGACACAGACGATCAGGCAGTCGCCGGCCCGGCGGGCGGCCTGGAGCAGGGCGACGTGACCGGCGTGCAGCAGGTCGAAGCAGCCGCCCGCGGCGACGACCGTGCCGCCGGCGGCCCGCACCCGGGCGGCCGTGCGCACGGCGTCCGCGGTGGTGTCGCCGTCGGACGGGACCGCTTCGGCCCGGTCCGGCTGCCCCGGAGCGGCGATCGCGCGGGCGCCGCCCTCGGCCACGTAGCGGGTGGCGGCGTGCACGGCGTCCCGGACGGCGGCCTCGGTGAAGCTGCCGTCGGCGAGCAGCCCGGCGGCGGCCGCGGCGAACCGGTCACCCGCTCCGCAGGGGTCGCCGGCCGCGGTGGCCGGGGTCGGTACGAGCAACGGGGTCTCGCCGTGGGAGAGCAGCGCGCCGCGCTCGCCGAGCGTCACCGCGACGGTCTGGACCTGCCAGGCCCGGACGAGGGTGCCGGCGTCGCGGGCCGCGGTGCGCAGTCCGGCCTCCCCGCCGGAGTCCTCGCCGTCGCCCAGTTGCCGGGCGAAGGCGCGCGCCTCCTGCGCCGAGGGGGTGGCGAGGCGGACACCGGGCACCGGGGCCCGGCCCCGCACATGGGGGTCCCAGACGACGGGCACCCGCGTGGCGGCGGTGCTCAGCGCCGTCCTGAGGACGTCGGCGGTGCCGCGGCCGTAGTCGGCGACCAGGACGCCGTCGGCCCGGGCCAGGACGGCCTCGGCGGCCTCGGTCGCCTCGCGCGCGCGGCCCTCGCCGTCGTCCAGGCGCAGCAGCGGCCGGTCTCCGGCGAGAACACGGGTCTTGCTGCTGAGGGTGCCGTCCAGTGGCACCTCCACCAGGTCGACGCGCCCGGCCAGCAGTTCCCGCAGGGTGCCGCTGGCCGGGTCGTCGCCGAGCGCGGTGACGAGGGTGACCGGGCGGCCGTCGGAGGCCGCGAGGCAGGCGGCGAGGGCCGCGCCGCCCGGGCGGGAGCTGCGCCGGGTGCCGTGTACCACCGGCACCGGCGCGTCCGGGGCGAGCCGCTCGGCCCGGCCGCACAGATCGTGGTCGAGCAGGGCGTCGCCCACGACGACCAGGGGCGTACGCTCGGCGCTCATGCGTGTCCCTTCCGGGGGGCTACGGGCACGTCGGGCGCGGCGCGGCCGACGGTACGGGCCCGGCCGACGAGCCGGCCCACGACGCTCGGCTTGCCGTCGGCACCGTCGTTTCCGGTCCGGTCGGCCGCGCCCCGCTCGACCGCCTGGTCGAAGGCCTCGCAGAGCATGTGCACGGCCACCAGGTGCAGTTCCTGCACGGTGGCGGAGACCGGGGCGTCGACGCACAGCGCCTCGTCCGCGCCGAGCTGCAGGGGGTTGGGGGCCCGCCCCGTCAGCGCCCACACGGTCACCCCGAGGCGGTGGGCGCGTTCGGCGGCGGCCAGCAGGTTGGCGCTCGCGCCGCTGGTGGACAACAGCATGAGGATGTCTCCGGGGCGGCCGTGGGCGGCGGTCTGGCGGGCGAAGACCTCCTGGACGCCGTAGTCGTTGGCGATGGCGGTGGTGGAGGAGGTGTCGGCGTGCAGGGCCACCGCGGAGAACGGCGGCCGGTCGTCCCGGTAGCGTCCCACCAGTTCGGCCGTCAGGTGCTGTGCCTGGGCGGCGCTGCCGCCGTTGCCCGCGACGAGCAGCCGGGAGCCGCCGCCGAGGCGCCGGGCGAGTTCGGTGCCCCAGCGCTCGATGAGCGGGCCGCAGGCACGGAACGCCTCCAGGGCCTTCATCAGGTCGTCGCAGTGGGTGGTGCCGGTGACGGTCTTGGTGTCGGTGACGGTCTTCATCGGACGACTCCCGAGAGCGAGCGGATCGAGGACACGGCGCCGTACACCCCGGCCACACCGTCGGCCACGCGGTCCCAGGTGTAGTGGGCGAGCACCCGTTCGCGGCCGGCGGCGCCGTAGTGGGCGAGCCGGTCCGGGTCGGCGAGGAGGGAGCGGACGACCGCACCGAGGTCGTAGTCGTCGTCGGCCGGGACGAGGACGCCCGTGGTGCCGTCCACGACCGTGTCGAGCTGACCGCCCACCGCAGTGGCCACCACCGGGGTGGCGCAGGCCATGGCCTCCAGCGGGACGATGCCGAACGGCTCGTACCGGGGCAGTGACAGGACGAGGTCGGCGCTGGACATCAGCCGGGGCATGCGGGCCCGGCCGACCCCGCCGAGCAGGGTCACGCGGTCCGAGACGCCGTACTCGCCGGCGATGCCGTACAGGCGCGCGGCCTCGGGTTCGGTGCCGAGCAGGTCGGCCTCGGGGCCGCCCGCGACGAGGAGTTCGGCGTCGGGGACGCCGGCCAGGGCGCGGATGGCGCGGTCGAAGCCCTTGCGGGGCACGAGCCGGCCGACGGCCAGCAGCCGCCTGCGCGCGCCGGGCGGCCGGGTCGGGGCGACGGGGGCGAACTGGTCGGGGTCGACGCCGCAGGGCACGACGCTGATCCGGTCCTCCGGCAGGCCCATGGCCTTCAGTTCGGCCACCTCGTCGCTGCACGTGGCGATGATCCGGGCGCACTCGTGACCGATGGCCTCCTCGATCGCGAGCCGCTCGGCCGGGCTGGTGTCGGCGGCGCCCTGGTAGCGCTTCTTGACGGTGCCGAGCGCGTGGTAGGTCTGCACGACGGGGACGCCGAGGCCCTGGGTGCCGGTCAGGGCGGCCAGACCGGACATCCAGAAGTGGGCGTGCACCACGTCGGGCGGGCTCGTCACCCACTGTCGGGCCAGGAAGTTCCCGAACTCCGCCATGTGGGGCAGGAGTTCGTCCTTCGGTACGGGTGCGGGCGGCCCGGCGGGTACGTGCACCACCTGCACGCCGTCGATCAGGGTCATCCGGTCCGGCAGGCCCGCCGAGTCCCGCCGGGTGTACACGGTGACCCGGTATCCCTTCCTGGCGAGCTGCCGGGCGACCTGCGCCACGTACACGTTCTGGCCGCCCGCGTCCGGACCGCCGAGCGCGGCCAGCGGGCTGGCGTGCTCGGAGACCATGGCGACGCGCCCGGCCGTGTGCGGAATACGGCTCATCGGGTGACCTCCTTGATCAGGCGCTCCCAGTCGTCCAGGAAGCGCCGCTCTCCGTAGCGGGCCTGTGCCGCGGCCCGGGCCACCTCGCCCGTGCGGCGGGCGTGCTCCGGTTCGGCGAGGAACGCCCGCACGGCGTCCTCCAGTACGTCGAGGCGGTTCGAGACCACCCCGGCGCCGTCGGGTATCGCCTCCCGGGCCTCCGTGGTGTCGAGGGCGACCACGGGCATGCCCAGGAACATGGCCTCCAGCAGGGACAGGCCGAGCGAGGTCCAGCGCACGGGGTGCAGATAGACCCGGCAGCGGGCCATCTCCCGGTGCAGTTCCCCCTGTGGCAGGTCGCGGGTGCGGCAGCGCTCGGGCGGCAGGCCGAGGTGCGCGGCGAGGCCTTCGGTGCGCATCCCGAAGACGTCCAGGGGCGCGGACCGCGCGAAGCGGGGCAGCAGGTCCGTGCCGGTGGTACGGCCCCTGCGTACGGGCTCGTTGACCACGACCGCCGCGCGCCGTTCGGTGCCGGTCCACAGCCGGCCGGGGTCGATGATGCCGTGCTCCACGACCTCGGTCGGGGCCTGGCCGGTGTCCCACATCAGCCGGTTGAAGTGGGTGACGTGGACGACCGGGATCCTGGACTGCGCGGCGAGCGGGTGGAGTTGCCGCTCGGGTGACTCGTCGGGGCTGTTGTGCTCGACGTACACGGCGGGCACGTCCACGCCGGGCCGGCGGCCGGTCCAGCGCAGGGCCAGGTCGAGTTCGTGCGGCCGTTGGAGCACCATCAGGTCGATCTCGCAGTCCCCCAGCTCCGTCGGGGTCCGTTCCCGCACGGACTGCGGCCAGTCCCAGGTCACGGCCCGGCCGCGCCCGTCGGGTCCCCGGTCCTCGGTGGCCGGGACCAGGTAGGTGTGCGGGCCCTGCACGAAGGCGGTGAGCCACGATCCGTGCACGTGCCAGACGAGGATGTTCATGAGTGCCGCTCCTGGATGAGCTTGTGCACCGCGCGTACCACGTCCTGCCCGGTGACCTCGTCCAGGCAGGGATGGCCGGGCACCGGGCAGGTGAGGGCCCTGGTGTCCGCGCACGGCGCCGACTGGTCGCCGAGCAGGATGGTGGGGACGCCGTACGGTGCCCAGCGGCCGGCCGGGACCACCGGCGCGAACAGGGACACCACGGGGGTGCCGACGGCGGCGGCGAGGTGGGCCGGGCCGGTGTTGGCGCTGATCACCACGTCGGCCATGCGCAGTACCCCGGCGAGGGTGCGTGGGCTGGTCCGGCCGCCGAGGTCCACGGCCAGGCTCCCGCTGACGCGCCGGGTGAGGTCCGTCTCGTCCGGGCCGCCGGTGACCACCACGCGGTGCCCGGCGTCGGCGAGCAGCGCGACGGCCTCCGCGCACCGGTGCGGGCTCCAGGCGCGGGCGGGAGCGCTGGCGCCGGGGTGCAGGACGACGTACGGGCCGTGGCCGGTCAGGCCGCTGGTGTCCGGGGGTGGCAGCACCCGCAGCCGGCCGTCGTCCCCGGGCGGGGGCGCGAAGCCCATGGCGGCGGCCGTGTCGAGGGCCGCCTCGACCTCGTGGCGGCCCGCCGGCCGCCGGTGGCGTACGTCCAGCAGCCGCCCGGGGTGGTCGACGCTGTCGGCGCCGATCCGGCCGACGCCCGCGAGCCGCAGCAGCAGCGCGGTGGGCAGCGGGCTCTGGTGGAACGAGGTGAGGATCAGTGCGGTGTCGAAGGCCCCGGCGCGCAGCCGCCCGATCAGCGCGTCGACGTCGGCCGGGCTCACCGGGGGCGGGTCGAAGCCCTCCCAGGGCGCCTCCCACACCAGCACCTCGTCGACGCCGGGCAGCAGCCGGGCGGCGTCCGCGCCACGCGGGCCGCACAGGAGGGTGACGTGCGCGCAGTGGGCGGCGACGGCACGCACGGCCGGGCCGGCGAGCAGCACGTCACCGAAGCTGTCCAGACGGACGACGAGGGCTTTCATCGCGACCGCCTCCCGCCCGCGACCGCCGTGGTCTCGAGGACCCCGCGTACGGCGGTGAGCAGGTCGGGGGCGCTCAGGTCGGCGAAACGTTCCACCTCCAGCGCGGCTGTGACCGCGTTCGGTACCAGGACGCCGCGGGCGCCCGCCGCGTGGGCGGCCAGGACGTCGGCGGCGATGTCGCCGATCACCACGCACTCGGCGGGCCTGACGCCCAGCCGCTGGGCGGCGGCGAGGATCAGCCCGGGCCGGGGCTTGCGGCAGTCGCAGCCGGCGTCCGGGGCGTGCGGGCAGAACACCCAGGTGTCCAGTCCGCCGAGCAGTTCGTCGGCGCGCTCGTTGACGCGGCGCACCTGCCCGGCGGTGAGCAGCCCGCGCCCGATGCCGGACTGGTTGCTGACCACACCGGTGGCCAGCCCGTGGGTGCGCGCCAGCGCCACGGCCTGAACGGCGCCCGGCAGCAGCCGGACCCGGCCGGGGTCGCCGTTGTACGGCACGTCCGCCACGAGGGTGCCGTCACGGTCGAACAGGACGGCGGACACGGTGCTCACCCGGCGCCTCCCAGGGGTTCGGCGTGCCGGTGGCGGACGACTCCGCGCAGCCAGTGCCGGACGGCGAGGGGTGGGATGAGCACGCTGGTGCCGAGCATCCCGGCGACCTCGCGGGCGGTCCGGGGGCCGGGCAGGATGCGCGCGAAGGCGAACTCGGCGGTGCCCAGCGTCCACAGGGCCGCCCACACGGTCGCGGCGCGGCGGCGGCCGGTGAGAGCGCAGGACGCGGCGGCCAGCGCGGCGCCGGTGACCACCAGATGGCGGTGCAGCCGGCCCCGGGGCGCCTGGGCACGGTCCCACCAGTCCCGGCCGTGCAGCCGGTTCATCAGCGCGTCGTCGGCGTTGCCACGCTGTACGGGCAGCGAGGCCCACCAGTGGGCGGCGCGTACCGGGTGCCGGGTGACCCGCTTGCCGCGGCTCAGCGACCAGCCGGCCCGCTGCACCCGCAGGGCGAGGTCGGCGTCCTCCCGGAAGGCGCGTGGGAAGCGTTCGTCGAAACCGCCGACCCGGGTGAGCGCCTGGGTGCGGTAGGCCATGTCGGCGGTGGCCCAGGCGGCGTTCTCCAGGCCCCTGGTGTTGCGTTCCCAGTCGGTGGGCCGGCGGTCCAGGGGCAGGGGGACACGCAGCTGCCCCTGGATGCCGCCGACGTCCTCGCCGGCCCCCCGCAGGTCCTCGGCGAGCAGCCGGGACCAGTCCGGCAGCACCTGGACGTCGTCGTCCAGGAAGACCGTCCAGGGCGTGCGGACGGTCCGCCAGCCGGCGTTGCGGGCGGCGGCCGGGCCCTTGCCGCAGGTGCGGAGGGTCCGTACCCGGTCGAGGAGTTGTCCGGCCGTCTGGAGCGGCAGGTCGCCGTCCGGTTCGGGCCGGTCGTCCACGACGACGACCTCGTGCGGGGTGTGTCCCTCGGCCTCGGCGAGGGCGCGCAGGCACTCGGCGAGGCACGGGCGGCCGATCGTCGGGACGACGACGGTGTAGGCGGGGGCGTCGGTCATGCGAACGCCTTTCCTCGGCGGATCGCGAACGGGCCGAGCGCCAGCAGGTCGACGGGGGCCGAGCCGAAGCACTCCAGGGCGTCGCGGGGGTCGTCGACCATGGGCCGCCCGGCGGTGTTCAGGCTGGTGTTGACCACCAGCGGCAGCCCGGTGCGCCGCTCGAAGCCGTCGATCATGCGGGCCACCAGGGGCTCCTGGGCCCGGTCCACGGTCTGGATGCGGGCCGTGCCGTCGACATGGACCACGGCCGGGATGCGGTCCTTCCAGTCGGCGGCCACGTCGTGCACGAACAGCATGTGGGGGCTGGGCAGCGGCCCGTCGAACAACTCGGCCGCGCGTTCGGCGAGCACCATGGGCGCGACGGGACGGAACTCCTCGCGGCCCTTGACCGCGTTGAGCCGCTCCAGGTTCACCGCCCTGCCCGGATGGGCGAGCAGCGAACGATGGCCGAGCGCCCGGGGCCCGTACTCGCTGCGGCCCTGGAACCAGGCCACGATCCCGTCGGCCGCCAGCGCCTCGGCGGCCGTCTCCGCGATGTCGGCGGGTTCCTCGTACGGTACGGCCGCCCGTTCCAGCCACTCGCGCAGCTCGGCGTCGCTCCAGCCACGGCCGAGCGCGGCGGTCGGCATCGGCTCCACGGTGTCCTTCTGGCCGGCGATGTGCGCGGCCGCACCCAGGGCCGTACCGGCGTCTCCGGCGGCGGGCTGCACCCACACGTGCCGGAAGCCGCTCTCCCGCCACAGCCGGGTGTTGGCGACACAGTTCAGGGCGACACCGCCGGCCATGGTCAGGGCGTCCTCGCCGGTGCGCTCGCGCAGCCAGCGGGCGAGCGCCAGCACGGCCTCCTCCAGACACAGCTGGGCGCTGGCCGCGAGGTCGGCGTGGTCCTGGCTCCAGGCCCCGCCGGCCGGGCGCGGCGGGACGACATCGGCCCAGGGCACGGGGCGGGCCCGGAAGCCACCCCGGTCGTCGGCGTGGACGTACTCGCGCAGCCGCTCGGCGAAACGCGGGGTGCCGTAGGAGGCGAGCGCCATCACCTTGAACTCGTCGCTGCTGCGCAGGAAGCCGAGATGCTGGGTGAGGTCCTCGTAGAACAGGCCGAGGGAGTCGGGCAGTTCCTGGGTGCCGAGGACGGTCAGTTCGCGGTTGGTGTAGCGCCCGGCCAGGTGGGAGCCGCACTCACCGCGGCCGTCCAGGACGAGGACGGCACAGTCGGGGTACGGCGAGACCGGCCCGGCGGACGCGGCGTGCGCCACGTGGTGCGGGACGAAGCGGACCTTGGCCGGGTCGAGTCCGGGCAGCGCCTCGGCGAGGAAGTCCGGTGCCTGGCGGGCGTACTCCTGGCGCAGGTGGTCCCAGGGGTCGTGCAGGCCCAGCTGCTCGGCGGGGCGGGCGAGCGCGGGGTCGTAGGAATAGGCGACGGCGTCCAGGTCGGACGCGGTGAGCCCGGCCTGCTCCAGGCACCAGCGGGCCGACTGCTCGGGCAGCTCCCAGGCGGAGAAGGGCACGGGACGCTTGCCGTGCTTGCGGCGCGAGAACCGCTCCTCCTCCGCCGCCGCCATGACCTTGCCGTCTGTGATCAGGGCCGCGGCGGGGTCGTGGAAGAGTGCGTTGATACCGAGGACGTGCATGCGCTGTCTCCAGGGCGGCGAACGGGCGGGGGTCTGGTCAGGACTGCGGCGGGGCCGGCTCTCCGTCCGTGGACGGGGCCGCGAAGTAGGCGATGGTCTGCTTCAGGCCCTCCTCCCAGGGAACCTGCGGCGACCAGCCGAGCAGCTCGCGCGCGAGGGTGGTGTCGGGGCGGCGCCGGCCGGGGTCGTCGACCGGCCGGTCGACGAAGGCGATCGGTGAGCGGGAGCCGGTGAGGGCGACCACCCGGCGGGCCAGGTCCGCGACGGTGATCTCGTCACTGCCGCCGATGTTCACCGGCCGCACCGACCTGCTCGCGGCGACCCGGAGGATGCCGTCGACCGTGTCGTCCACGTAGCACAGCGAGCGGGTCTGGCTGCCGTCACCGGTGACGGTGAGCGGATCCCCGGCCAGGGCCTGGCAGATGAACGTCGGCACCGCCCGGCCGTCGTGGGCGCGCATCCGCGGGCCGTAGGTGTTGAACAGCCGCACTATCCCGGCGTTCGTCCGCTGGGTTCCGGCGTGCGCGGTGACGAGGGCCTCGGCGAACCGCTTGGACTCGTCGTAGACGCTGCGTGGCCCGACCGGGTTCACATTGCCCCAGTAACCCTCGTGCTGCGGGTGCACCAGCGGGTCGCCGTACACCTCGGAGGTGGAGGCGAGCAGGAAGCGCGCGCCGTCGCGTTCGGTGATCGCGAGGGCGTTGCGGGTGCCGAGGCTGCCCACGTCCAGCGTCTCCAGGGGCAAACGCAGGTAGTCGGCGGGCGAGGCGGGGCAGGCGAAGTGGAGCACCAGGTCGTACGGGCCGGGCAGCCGCCGCGGGCAGTCCGGTTCACAGACGTCGCAGTGGACGTACCGGAAGCCGGGCCGGTCCTCCAGGTGCGCGACGTTCTCGCGGCGGCCGCAGACCAGGTTGTCGGCGCAGTCGACTTCGACCCCTGAATCCAGCAGCCGTTCACACAGGTGGGAGCCGAGGAAGCCGGCGCCGCCGGTCACGAGGGCGCGCCGCCAGGAAAACGGTGTGTCACCAGTCATGGGGCTATTCCTTCGTCCACGTCGTCCGCGCCCTGTGAACGCTCCTGCCTGGGCGTTCGGCGCGTGCCGCGTCGCCGGTCCGGCGTCGTCGGCCGGTTCGGGAAGGGAAGGGACAGGGCCGGGGTCCCCTGATCCGGAGGACCGCCCTGGTGAGCCGCCACTGGCTGGACGGCGCTGGCAGCTGAGTTCCCCTGCCAGTTGGTTTCATACGTTGATTCTTATTCTCCGTGCTGGCGGGTACTCGCGCGACTCCGGCGACCGCACACCACGGTGGGGAGCGCCATGTACGACGACCTCACGACCGCCCTGCTGCGCACGCTGCGCGCGCCCGGCCAGGAGCCCGGGCGGCTGCTTCTGACCGGTTGGTTCAGCTTCCTGGACGGGGAGGCGACGGCCGGCGACGTGCTCGCCCAGCGGCAGATGTCGGCGGCGCTGACCGGAGCGGGGATCCGGCACGACACGGCATGGAGCCCCGGTTTCCGCCCGGGCGAGCTGTCGCTGGAGACGGCGGAGCCCGGGGCGTACGACACGCTCCTCTTCGTGTGCGGTCCGGTGCACGGGCCGCAAGTCACAGCCCTGCATGACCGGTTCAGAACCTGTCGCCGACTGGCGGGTGGAGTCTCGGTCGTCGATCCGGCGGACCCGGCGGCCACCGGTTTCCACACGATCGTGGCCCGGGACGGCACCGCGGCCCCGGCCCGCCCCGATCTCGCGGCCCGGGCCCCGGCCGGTCCGCCGCCGCCCGTGGCCGGGGTGATCCTTTCCCACGGGCAGGGCGAGTACGGCGGGCGCCGTCGGCACGAGGACGTCAACGCGCGGATCACCGCCTGGCTGGCCGGCAAGGACTGCGCGCGCGTGCCGGTCGACACCCGTCTGGCCACCGGCGACTGGCGGATGTGTGCCACGGCCGAGCAGTTCCTCGGCCTCGTGTCGCGCTGCGACGTGGTCGTCACCACCCGGCTGCACGGCCTGGTGCTGGCCCTGCGCACCGGCACGCCGGTGATCGCCGTCGACCCGGTCGCGGGCGGCGCCAAGGTCAGCGCCCAGGCCCGGGCCGTGGGCTGGCCGGCGCTGGTGGACGCGGGCGCGTCGAGCGACGGCATCCTGGACCACTGGTGGGAGTGGGCGCTGTCCGAGCCCGGCCGGATGGCCGCAGCATGCCACTCGATGCGCTGATCGGCCGGGGACGGCCGTGTGACGCGCCGTGCCCGGGGCACTCGGCGCGGCGACGGCCGGCCGCTCACGGCTGCCGCGATGCTCGCAGGAGGTAACGACATGGGTCACGGCGGAAACGTCATCCAGGAACTGACGACCGATCACCGCGAGGTCGAGGAGATCTTCGGCCGTATCGAGGCGCTGCCGCCCGGCTCCGCAGAACGCAAGAACCTCGCCGACCAGGCCACGATGGAGCTGGTCCGCCACTCGGTCGCGGAGGAGGCCTATCTGTACCCGGCGGTGCGCCAGCACCTCACGGGCGGGGACGCCCTGGCCGACAAGGAGCTCGAGGATCACGCCAAGGCCGAGCAGATCATGAAGGACCTGGAGGGCTGCCCGGCGGACGATCCGCGGTTCGACTCGCTCATGGCACAGCTGATGAGCGAGATCCGGTCCCATGTGACCGACGAGGAGCAGAACCTCTTCCCGCAGCTGGAGGCGGCCTGTCCCCCCGACGCGCTGATGGACCTCGGTGACAAGGTCCGCCGCGCGAAGAAGACGGCCCCCACACGTCCGCACCCGTCGGCGCCGGACAAGCCCCCGGCCAACAAGCTGCTGGCACCGGGCGTGGGTCTGGTGGACCGGCTGCGCGACGCGATGTCGGGACGCGGCAAGGAGAGCTGAGCGCGCCGCGGTTCGCCGCAGCACCGGTTGCGGGCCTCCCGGCGCCCGTCCGCCGTCCTGGCGGGGCGGGCGCCGGGAGGCCTGCGGTGCGCCCGGCGTACGCGCACCGAACGGTTCAAGGTTCCGGCGCGCGCCGGAACGGCTCGAAGCCGGGAAGGCACACACGTGCGGGAACGGCTCACGAGCCGGGGCGCCCGCCGGAACGCCTCGAAGCCGCGGAGGCACACACGTGCGGGAACGGCTCACGGGCCCGGGCGCCCGCCGGAACGCCTCGAAGCCGCGGAGGCACACACGTGCGGGAACGGGGCAGAGGCGCGGTTCGTCAGAGGCGGGGAGAGGCGCCAGAGGCAGGCGCAGGTGCCCGGGACGGTTCAGAGCCAGGGGCCGGCCCGGGTGTCCTGCCGGGGCCCGCCGCGGACCGCCCGGCACAGCAGCCGGAACGCCTGCGAAAGGGTCAGCGGCAACAGCAGCGCGAAGCACCACAGCAGCGCCGGGTCCGAGGTACGCATGCCCATGACGGCCACGAACACCGACGCGACCGCGAACAGCAGCACCGCCACCGGCAGCCAGACCTCGCGCTGTGCCGCGCCCATGCGGCGCGCGAACCGGCGGTCCTGCCGGAGGTCCGCCTCGATCCGCAGCAGCGCGAGCCGTTCGCGCGGCGACAGCCGCACCTCGTCGTGCATGTCCCCCGTCTCCCAGTCCTCCACGGCTACGGCACCTCCTCCGCCGGCCGACGGGCCTCCGGGTCCCCGGGCGCCCGAGTTCCCCGGACGGCCCGGCCGATGCGGCCCGCGCGCCGTGCCGGGTGTGCACCGGCAGCGCCTGCTCACGTTGTGTAGCGCCGATGGACGCCCGAGGCCGCTCCCAGGCGCCCCACTCATCGCGGACCGTGACGACGAGCGCTTGCACGTGACCTCACCTGGTCCAAGGTCGATACTTGCCATGAGCTCTATCGGCGAACTCGGCCCGACGTCGGACCACGCGGCCCACCCGCAAGGCTCACTAGGAGATACCGATGAGGATGCTGATCAACGTGCCGGAGACGGTCGTGGCGGACGCGCTGCGTGGCATGGCGGACGCCTATCCCGATCTGACCGTGGACGTGGAGAACCGGGTGATCGTCCGCCGGGACGCGCCCGTGGCCGGACAGGTCGGGCTGGTGTCGGGCGGTGGCTCGGGACACGAGCCGCTGCACGGGGGGTTCGTCGGCCCGGGCATGCTGTCCGCCGCCTGCCCCGGGGAGGTGTTCACCTCCCCGGTGCCGGACCAGATGGCCCGCGCCGCGGCCGCCGTGGACAGCGGGGCCGGCGTGCTGTTCATCGTGAAGAACTACACCGGCGACGTGCTGAACTTCGACATGGCGGCCGAGCTGGCCGAGGACGAGGGCATCCAGGTCGCCAAGGTGCTCGTCAACGACGATGTGGCGGTGACCGACAGCCTCTACACGGCCGGGCGGCGCGGTACCGGCGCGACGCTGTTCGTGGAGAAGATCGCGGGTGCCGCCGCGGCGGAGGGGCAGCGGCTGGAGCGGGTGGAGTCGATCGGCCGCCAGGTGAACGAGAACTCCCGCAGCTTCGGTGTGGCGCTCAGCGCCTGTACGACACCGGCGAAGGGCAGTCCCACCTTCGACCTGCCGGACGGTGAGCTGGAGTTGGGCATCGGCATCCACGGCGAACCGGGCCGCGAGCGGCGCCCGATGATGACCTCCGGGGAGATCGCGGACTTCGCGGTGCACGCGATCCTGGAGGACATGCCCCCGCGCGGTCCGGTGCTCGTGCTGGTCAACGGCATGGGTGCCACCCCGCTGCTGGAGCTGTTCGGCTTCAACGCCGAGGTGCAGCGGGTGCTGCGGGAGCGCGGTGTCGCCGTGGCCCGCACCCTGGTGGGCAACTACGTCACCTCCCTGGACATGGCGGGCACCTCGGTGACGCTGTGCCAGGCCGACGAGGAACTGCTCAGGCTGTGGGACGCGCCGGTGAAGACACCGGCGCTGCGCTGGGGGATGTGATACGGCGGAGCAGGCGATCCCCGTTCCCACCACGCCGGTCAACACCCCTACCACGCAAGGAGATCCAGTGCTCGACGCCGATTTCTTCCGCCGTTGGATGGCGGCGGTCGCCGCGTCCGTCGACCGCGAGGCGGAGCGGCTCACCGCCCTCGACTCGGCCATCGGCGACGCCGACCACGGCAGCAATCTGCAACGCGGGTTCCGGGCCGTGGCGGCCGTCCTGGAGAAGGACGCGCCGGACACGCCGGGCGGCGTCCTGACCCTGGCCGGGCGGCAGTTGATCTCGACGGTCGGCGGCGCCTCCGGGCCGCTGTACGGCACTCTGCTGCGCCGGACCGGCAAGGCGCTCGGCGATGCCGCCGAGGTCGGCGAGGAGCAGCTGGCCGAGGCGCTGCGCGCGGGCGTGGACGGGGTGATGACCCTCGGTGGGGCGGCGCCCGGCGACAAGACCATGCTGGACGCCCTGGTGCCGGCCGTGGACGCGCTCGGGGACGGCTTCGCCGCCGCACGGGCCGCAGCCGAGGAGGGCGCGGTGGCCACCACCCCGCTGCAGGCCCGCAAGGGCCGGGCGAGCTATCTCGGCGAACGCAGCATCGGCCACCAGGACCCGGGAGCGACGTCGTCGGCACTGCTGATCGCCGCGCTCGAAGAAACGGCAGCGACGGCGGAGGGCTGACCGTGAGCGCCGACAAGCTGGTCGGGATAGTGCTGGTGTCGCACAGCGCGGCGGTCGCCGCCTCGGTGGCCGAGCTGGCGAAGGGTCTGGCGGGCGGGGCAACGGCGGTGCCCGTGGCCCCCGCCGGCGGCACGGAGGGCGGCGGGCTCGGCACCAGCGCGGAGCTGATCTCCGCCGCGGCGGCCTCGGTCGACCGGGGGGCCGGGGTCGCGGTGCTCACGGACCTCGGCAGCGCCGTGCTGACCGTGAAGGCACTGCTGGCGGAGGGCGACGAGCTGCCGGACGGCGCGCGGCTGGTGGACGCCCCGTTCGTCGAGGGTGCGGTGGCGGCGGTGGTCACCGCGGCCGCGGGAGGCGACCTGGACGCGGTGGAGGCCGCGGCGGCGGAGGCCTACGGCTACCGGAAGGTGTGACGCCGCCGGGGGCCGTCCGTACCGGTGCGGCCGGTCACCTGTTCACCATGAACAGCCTGGCCAGCCGCTCCCCCGTCGCCCCGGCGGAGGCCTACGGCTACCGGAAGGTGTGACGCCGCCGGGGGCCGTCCGTACCGGTGCGGCCGGTCACCTGTTCACCATGAACAGCCTGGCCA